>CAZMHP010000168.1:0-6661 GCA_964566095.1 uncultured Rhizobium sp.
CGCCGCCTACTATTTCGACATCGCGGCGCCCAGGCGTGTACGCTTGCGCCTCGTGCGCGACGAAGTGCTGGCATGAAGCTGCCGCGCGACATCGACGGCGATAAGGTGGTGCGCGCGCTGGTGCGCGACTGGGGCTATGTGCAGGTCAACCGCGCCGGCGGCCATGTGATCCTGCAGACGCAATCGCCCATGCGCCACCGCATCAGCGTGCCGACCGGCGATCCGCTGCGCATCGGAACGCTGAACGCCATTCTGCGCGCCGTCGCCGAGGTCAAGAAGGATCGCTGGCGTGACGAGGCCGGAATCGTGCCGCTTCCGCTGCCTTCCGTCAGGGAAGAAAAACGAAATGGTGCGTCCGCCGCGCCCCGCTATAGAGTGGGGTCCGGATTCAGGGAGATCACCATAAAATGTCCTCCGCCGGCGTGAAACCGGCGCCCACCACCAAGGGCGCGGTGCCGTTTCTGAAAGTCCCCAAGGATGGCGAGCCCTATCTCGCCGGGTCGAAATGCACGAATTGCGGCGAGGTCGCGGTGGGCACGCGCGAGACCTGCGGCAAGTGCGGCGCGCGCAAGGGCGTCGAGCCCATCAAGCTCGCGACCACCGGCAAGCTCTACAACTTCACCGTTGTGCACCGGAACTTCCCTGGCGTGCCGGTGCCGTTCATCTCCGCGATCGTCGACGTCGACGGCGGCGGCACGCTGAAGGGCAATCTGCTCGGCGTCGATCCCGATCCCGCCAAGATCAAGTTCGATATGCCGGTGAACATCGTGATCAGGCCCGTCCCCCAGAAGGACAAGGACGGCAATTCCTATCTCGCTTATTTCTTCGAACCCCGCGCCTAAGGAGCGACCCATGAGCAACGACGTCTACGTCGTCGGTACCGACATGATCAAATTCGGCCGCTTCCCCGAAAAGAGCGTGCCCGAGCTCGGCGCCCAGGCCGCCCTGATGGCGCTGGACGACTGTGGCCTGACCATCCAGGACATGCAGGCGCTCTACAGCGGCAATCTGTTCGAGGCCTCCGCCGGCGTCGGCCAGCGCATCCTGCGCGAGATCGGCCAGACCGGCATTCCGGTGGTCAATACCGCGAACGCCTGCGCCACCGGCGCGACCGCGTTCCGCGAAGGCTGGATGGCGATCAAGGCCGGCGTCTACGACATCGTGCTGTGCGTCGGCTCGGAGCAGATGGGTTCGGGCCTGCTCGGCGGCGGTGGCGGCTCCAAGGGCATCCCGACCGAAGGCCTGCTCGGCTCCGGCACGATGCCGTCCGTCTTCGCCCATGTCGGTCTCGAGCACACGCGCAAATACGGCACGACCTTCGAGCAGTTCGCGAAGGTTTCGGTGAAGAACCACCACCATTCGACGCTCAATCCGAAGGCGATGTACCAGAAGGAAACCCCGCTGGAAGAAGTGATGGGCGCGGAGATGATCTCCTATCCCAACACCAAGCTGATGTGCTCGGTGAACGTGGACGGCTCGGCCGCCGCGGTGTTGTGCTCGGAAAAGAAGGCGAAGGAATTGGGCCTGATGGGCCGCGCGGTGAAGGTGCGCGCCTCGGCGCTTGCGTCGGATCCCTACACCTCGCGCAACATCGCGATGATGGACTTCAACGCGGTGACGCGGTTGGCCGCCAAGACCGCCTACAACATGGCCGGCCTGGGCGCCGACGATATCGACCTCGTCGAGCTGCACGATTGTTTCGCGACCGCCGAGATCGTCCATTATGAAAACCTCGGCCTGTGCGCCGATGGCGAGGCGGGCCGGCTGATCGACAGCGGCGAGACACAGCTTGGCGGTCGCATCCCCGTCAACGTCTCGGGCGGGCTTCTGTCCAAGGGACATCCGCTCGGCGCCACCGGCATCGCCAATATCTACGAGATCACCACGCACCTGCGCGGCGAGGCCGGCAACCGCCAGGTCGAGGGCGCGCGCATCGGCCTGACCCATGTGGTCGGCGCCGGCAGCGCTTGTGCGGTGCACATTCTGGAAAAGGCATAGCAGGCCTGCCAAGACATTTCCGCGCGGCGGGCGTAGTCTCCCGCCGCGTTTCGCTTTTGGGGGTTGGTGTGAGGCGTCTTGCTGTCGCGTTTCTGTCGGTTCTGTTCTTCGCGTCTCCGTCGCTCGCCGCCGAGCGGACCGTCGTCTATGTGCTATTCGACGGGTTCTCGCCGGGGGAGCTGGACGCGGCGCATGGCGGCACGCCGCATTTCGACCAATTGAAGCGCGAGGGCGCCTGGTCGCGTCATTTGGTGCCCGCCTTCCCGACCATCTCGCTGATCAATCACACGACGGCCTACACAGGCTGCTGGCCGGAACATCACGGAATCATGTCCAATATCTTCGTCGATCCGAAGAAGGGCCGTTTCGGTGCGCCCGGCATGGACGCCGGCGACGCCGCCTGGCGCACCGGTTGCGAGACCATGTGGGAAGCGGCCGAACGCCAGGGGGTGCGTGCCGCGGCGTTCAACACGGTCGGCCGCTGGTCGAGCAAGACGGGCGCGCGCGCGACCTACATCAATCCCGAAGTCCCCTGGAAGAACCACGAAAGCGATCCGACGGTCCTGGACCGGGGCCTGAAGGCGATCAAGGACGACGGCCCCAACCATCCGCGCCTGATCGTGCTCTACTTCGATATCCCGGACAGCGTCGCGCATGAGCATGGCGTCGCCGGCGTCGAAACGCAGGACGCCGTCAAGCGCGCCGATGCGATCACCGGCCGTCTGATGGCGGCGCTCAAGGCGCTGCCGCCGGGCCGCGAAGGCGCTCTCGTCATCGGCACCGATCATGGTATGATAGACGTGGGCCCGATGATCAATCTGGGACGCATCTGGGCGGAGAACGACATCCACGCCGACCAGGCGACCGACGGTGCCAGCGCCTATGTCTATGTCGATAAGAAGCTGGACAGCGTGGACCGTGTCGAGGCGGCGCTGAAGAAATATCCCGACCTGTTCAAGGTCTATCGCACGGGCCACTATCCTTCTTATGCGCATCTGGGCACCGGGCCGCGCGTCGGCGATCTCATGCTCGTGACGCATCCGCCTTACTGGATGGTGGGCCAGGAACTTTTCCCGAGCTGGGCGAAGTGGATCGGCATCAACTGGTTCTGGCCGCATACCTTCAAGCCGTTCACCGTCCATCTGGCGGCGACGCATGGCTACGACCCCAATATCGTGCCGATGCACGGCGTGTTCTTCGCCTGGGGCGCGGGCGTTACGCCCGGCGAGGTCAAGCGGCTCGACCAGATCGACGTGCATCCCACCGTGATGAGACTGCTGGGCTTGCAGCCCGGCCGGCCGGTGGACGGCCGCGCCATAGCGGCGGCGCACGCGCCATAAGGATTGGGCATGGACCAAACGACCCGCGACGCCCATCTTGCCCGCCTATCGTGCGACGGCTTCACCGTCGTCGAGGACGCGATCGAACCGGCGCTGATCGATGCGTTGAATGCGGCGCTGGAGCGGCTGGAGCGCGAGCTCGGCGCCAAGCCGGCGATGAACGGCTTCGAGGGCCACAACACCGTGCGCATCTACAATCTGCTGGCGCATGGCGAAGCGTTCGCGCGCGTGCCGGTGCACGAGAACGTCCTGCCGATCGTCGAAGGCGTGCTCGATCCGGGCTGCCTGATCTCCTCGCTGTCCTCCATCGCCATCGATCCGGGCGAGACGGCGCAACCGATCCATGCCGACGACATGGTGATCCCGCTGGAAAAGCCGCACCGTGCCATCGTGTGCAATTCGATGTGGGCGCTGACGGACTTCACCGACGTCAATGGTGCGACGCGTCTGGTGCCGGGCAGTCATCGCAAGCCCAATCCCGATTATGGCGGCAGCTATGAGACCGTTCCCGCCGAAATGAAGAAGGGTTCGGTGCTGATCTGGGACGGCGCGCTCTGGCATGGCGGCGGCGCCAACAAGACCGACAGGCGGCGCACCGGCATCGCGATGAACTACTGCGCGGGGTTTGTCCGTCAGCAGGAGAACCAGCAGCTTGGCCTCGCGCCTGAGCTCGTAAAGACCTTCTCGCCGCGCTTGCAGGAATTGATCGGCTATGGCGTCTATCAGGGCCTGATCGGCCATATCGACAAGAAGAGCCCGGCGCAGATCCTGAATGGCGGCGGCGCGTTCCAATCGATCTGGAACAGGACTTGAGGCGCGCCGGTCAGGCTTTCGGCTCGCGGTACATCCACGGAAACATCAGCCCTACCGGCACGGCCCACAGCGTGCCCGCGACGGCGTAGAACAGGAACGTGGCGACGGCGCCGGCATGGGGGAGAAGATGGGCCGCCACGCCGATCGCAAGCACGGCATAGACGGGCACCCACAGCAGGATGAGGATCGTACCGATGAGCTTCTTGACGCGCGGGGTCATTCGAACGTTCCGGGGATGGAGCGCCCAATAAGCGATAGCATCCCGGGCCGCGTCAAGCCGAGGAATTGCCGGAAATCCCCGCGACAAGATGGCCGCAAGACCTTGCCGGCGAACGGCTTTATGCAGGCGCCATGACGATCGCACACGCCCCGGGATTTTGGCGCAGCCGCCGCGCAGTCGGCCTGTGGCTGCTTGCCGTTGCCGCGATCATTCTGGGCATGGTCACGATCGGCGGACTGACGCGGATCACCGGCTCTGGCCTCTCGATCACCGAGTGGGATCCGATCTTGGGCGCCATTCCGCCGCTCAGCGATGCGCAATGGCACGTCGCCTTCGCCAAATACCAGCGCATCCCGCAATACGTCCACGAAAATGCCGGCATGTCGCTCGCCGCGTTCAAGGGCATCTTCTGGTGGGAGTGGGCGCACCGGCTTCTGGGCCGGTTGCTCGGCGTGATGTTCTTCGTGCCATTCCTCTGGTTTGCATGGGTGGGCGCAATCCGCCGCGCGGAGTGGCCGCGCATGATCGTGCTGTTCGTGCTCGGTGGGCTGCAGGGCTTCGTCGGCTGGTGGATGGTGGAGAGCGGCCTCGAGACGCGGGTCAGCGTCTCGCAATACCGCCTGGCGATCCATCTCGGTGTCGCGCTCATCCTCCTCGTCGCGATAGTATGGACGGCGCTGGAATATCTCCGTTTGCCGCAGGCGCCCGCACGCTCGGGCCGCTGGCCACGCGGCCCGCTGGCCATTGCCGTTCTCATATACGCGCAGATGTTGCTCGGTGCCCTGGTCGCGGGGCTGCACGCCGGCCTCATTTACAACACCTGGCCGTCGATGGACGGGCGTCTCCTGCCGGAAGATGCCTTTGCGCAGCGGCCCTGGTGGATCAATTTCTTTGAGAATCCGGGCACGGCGCAGCTCGATCACCGTGTCGGCGCCTACGTCGTGGCGATCTCGGTGTTCGTTCTATGGTGGCGCGAGCGCGGCAAGTTCGCCGGCTGGGCCCGCGCGAGCGGCAACGCGCTACTGCATCTCACGCTGTTCCAGGTCGTTCTGGGCATCGCGACGCTGCTGCTGCAGGCGCCGGAAGTCCTCGCCGCCGCGCACCAGCTCACCGCCGCGCTGCTTCTCTGCACGGCGGTGTGGCATGCGTTCGAAGCGAAGACCTATCCCGCCATAGCCTGATCCAGATCGGCGATGATGTCCTCGACGCTTTCGATGCCGATGGAGAGCCGCATCACGTCGCCGCCGGCGCCGGCCCTCACGCGCTCCTCGTCGTTGAGCTGGCGATGCGTCGTCGAGGCCGGATGGATGATCAGGCTGCGCGTATCGCCGACATTGGCGAGATGGCTGATCAGCTTGACGCCGTTCACCACTTTCACGCCGGCGTCGTAGCCGCCCTTGAGGCCGAAGGTGAACACCGCACCCGCGCCCTTGGGGCAGTAGGTGCGATGCAGGCCAAAGGACGGATTGTCCTCCAGCCCGGCATAATTCACCCATGCCACCTTGTCGTTCTGCTTCAGCCAGCGCGCCACCGCCAGCGCGTTGTCGCAGTGCTTCTGCATGCGCAGCGGCAGCGTCTCGGTGCCGGTCAGCACCAGGAATGCGTTCATCGGCGACAGCGCCGGCCCCAGATCGCGCAGGCCGAGGACGCGGCAGGCGATGGCATAGGCCATGTCGCCGAACGTCTCCCACAGCTTCATGCCGTGATAGGACGGACAGGGCTCGCTCAGCGTCGGATATTTGCCGCCGCCCCAGTTGAACTTACCGCTATCGACGATGATGCCGGCCATGGAATTGCCGTGCCCACCGAGGAACTTCGTGGCCGAGTGCAGCACGATGTCCGCGCCCCATTCGATCGGGCGGATGAGGTAGGGCGAGGCCAGGGTGTTGTCGACGATCAAGGGCACACCCGCCGCATGCGCGATACCGGCGATCGCCTCGATGTCGCTGACGATGCCGCCGGGGTTGGCGATGCTCTCGATGAACACGGCCCTGGTGCGATCGTCGATCTGCGCCTTGAAGCTCGCAGGATCGGTCGTGTCGGCCCATTTCACGTGCCAGGCGAACTTGGCGAAACCCTGGCTGAACTGGTTGATCGAGCCGCCATAGAGCTGGCGCGCCGCCACGATGTTATCGCCCGGGCTCATCAGCGTGTGCAGCGCGATGAGCTGCGCGGCATGGCCAGAGCCGACCGCCAGCGCGGCGCGCCCGCCTTCCAGAGCGGCGACGCGCTCCTCCAGGACCGCGTTGGTCGGGTTCATGATGCGCGAATAGATGTTGCCGAAGACCTG
>CAZMHP010000169.1:0-6649 GCA_964566095.1 uncultured Rhizobium sp.
GCTGCCCTGGTCGTCGAAGCCGTGGCTGATCTCGTGGCCGATCACCGCGCCGATGCCGCCATAGTTCACCGCGTCGTCGGCATTGGGATCGAAGAAGGGCGGCTGCAGGATCGCGGCCGGGAAGAAGATCGCGTTGAACAGCTGCGTGTAATAGGCATTCACGGTCGGCGGCGTCATCGTCCATTCGTTGCGGTCGACTTGGCTGTCGAGACGGCCGGCGCGGAACTGCCACTCGAAGGCGTTGGAGCGTTCGATGTCGCCGATCAGGTCGTCGCGTTTGATGACGAGGCCGGAATAATCGCGCCATTTGCCGGGATAGCCGATATGCGGCGTGAAGGCGTGCAGCTTGTCCAGCGCCTTCTTCTTGGTGACGTCGCTCATCCAGCCGATCTTGCGGATATCGGCGTCATAGGCCTTGAGCAGGTTGGCGACCAGCGCTTCCGCCTTCGCCTTGGTCTCGGGCGGAAAGTATTTGGCGACATAGAGTTTGCCGAAGGGGTGCGGCAGCGTCGCATCGATGAGGTGAACGGCCCGCGCGTCGCGCGGCAATTGCTCGGATTGGCCGCCGATCTCCTTGCCGTAGAAATCGAAATCGGCGTCATCGATCGCCTTGGGCAGGAAATCGGCTGTGCTGTGAAGGTAATGGATCGTCAGATAGTCGCGCCACACCGCGACCGGCGTCGCCGCGAAGATCTTCGCCAGCGGCGGGAACGCCGTGTTCTCGCGCACGATGATCTTGCGGTCGGGCCCGATGCCCCGTGCCTGGTAGAACCCGATCCAGTCGAAGCCGGGCGCGAAGGCCGGCAGCGCGCCGACCGTCATCGGGTTGTAGACCTTGTCTGCGTCCCGCCGATCGGCCGAAGCCCATTCGGCGCCCGCCATGTCGTGTTCGAGCGCGTAGACCGCCGCGGCGCGCGCGTCCACGTCCTTGGTCTCGCCGGCCAGCGTCAGCATGGTCGCCAGGTATTTCTTATAGGCGTCGCGCGTGTGCGCGAGCGAGGGGTCGTCGCGCAGATAGTAGTCGCGATTGGGCATGCCCAGGCCGGATTGCGTCGCCGTCACGACATAGGCGTTGGAATTCTTGGCGTCCGAAAGAATACCGTCGGCGACGATGGCATATCCGTCACTCGATGACGGGAAGGCCGGATCGCCCATCAGCTTGGCGACGTCGCCAGGTGTCTTCAGTGCCTTGATGCGGGCGAGGTCGGGCTTGACGGGCCCAAGGCCGCGCTTTTCGATCCCCGCGGTATCGACGAAGGCGTCGTAGAGATCGCGGATCTGCTTTTCTTCCGCGTTGAGCGTCGCCGGATCGCGCGCCTCCAGCGCCTTCACCAGATCCTTCATGCGGTTCTCGCTCAGGATCTGAAGGTTCTGGAACGATCCGATACTGGTGCGATCGGCCGGGATCTCGGTGCGGCGGAACCAGGCGCCGTTGGCGTATTCGAAGAAGTCGTCGCCCGGCTTGATCGTGCGGTCCATGCCGGTGAGATCGAAGCCCCAATCGCCGATCGCCGGCTTGGGAGAAGGCGCGGGATCGGCCACGGCAATGACGGCGGCGCCGGCCAGAACGGCCAGCACGGTGACATAACGCTTCATCGGGGCACCTCTATCGATTTTCGCTCTCACTCACCACACCGGCACGCGTTTGTCGGGCGGCAGGTAGTATTTGTCGCCCGGCTTGATGTCGAACGCCGCGTACCAGGCGTCGAGATTGCGCACGACACCGTTGACCCGGTACTCGGACGGGCTGTGCGGATTGGACAGGACCTGGCTGCGGATCGCGCTGGGTCGGTGCGTCTCGCGCCAGCTCTGCCCATAGGCGATGAAGAAGCGCTGGTCGCCGGTCAGCCCGTTCAGCACCGGCGCCGGCTTGCCGTGCAGCGAGATGTGATAGGCGCGCAATGCGATGACGAGGCCCGCGATGTCCGCGATGTTTTCACCCAGCGTGAGGCGCCCGTTGATGTGCAGGCCGGGGAGCGGCGTGTACTGGTCGTATTGCGCCGCGACCGCGTCGCCGCGCGCCTTGAACGCCGCCATGTCGGCCGGCGTGAACCAGTTCACGAGGTTGCCTTTGAGATCGAATTTGGCGCCCTGATCGTCGAACGAATGGCTGATCTCATGGCCGATCGTGGCGCCGATCTCGGCATAATTCACGGCGTCGTCGGCATTGGGATCGAAAAAGGGCGGCTGCAGGATTCCGGCGGGGAACTCGACCCGGTTGAGATTGGGGAGGTTCTCCGCATTGTTGGTCGGCGGGGTCAGGCCCCATTCGATCCGGTCCACGGGACCGTCGATCCGCCGCAACTCACGGTTCCATTCGAATGTCGTTGCCGCCTTGACGCTTTTCACCAGATCATTGCGGTCGACCGATAGCGTGGAATAGTCGCGGAATTTGTCCGGATAGCCGATGCCGAGCGCCGTCGCGTGCAATTTGTCGAGCGCCTTGGCGCGCGTCGCCGGGCTCATCCAGGCCAGCGTGCGGATGTCCTGGTCGTAGGCGATCAGCAGGTTCTTCACCAGCTGCAGCGCCTTGGCCTTGGCGTCGGGCGGGAAATATTTCGCGACATAGAGCTTGCCCAGCGCTTCGCCCATCGTGCCGTCGAGCAGATCGGTGGCGCGCGTGGCGCGGTCGAGTTGCGCGGTGCGGCCGTTGAGCGCCGTGCCGTAGAACGCGAAGTCGGTGTCGTCCACCGCCTTGGGCAGGAAAGCGGCGAAGCGGTGCAGATAGCGCACCGTCTCATAGTCGCGCCACACCTCGACCGGCGTGTCGGCGAACACCCTGGCCAGGGCCGGGAACGCCGTCTTCTCGGCGACGACGACCTTGCGCGCGCCGCCCTTCTCGTCGATGCCGGCCGCCCTGAACATCGTGTCCCAGTCGAAGCCGGGCGCGAGATTCTTGAGCTGCGTCACCGTCATCGGATTGTAGATCTTGTCTTCATCGCGCCGGTCGGCCGCCGCCCAGCTCACCTTCGCCAGCGCCAGCTCGACGGCATAGATTTTTTCGGCGCGCGCGCCTGCGTCCTTGACGCCCGCGATGGTCAGCATCGCGGTCAGATATTTCTTGTAGGCGGCCTGGGTGGCGAGGATATCCTTGTCGCTCTTCAGGTAGTAGTCGCGGTCCGGCAGGCCGAGGCCCGATTGGGTGAGGCTGATCGAGTAGAGATTGGAGTTCTTGCTGTCGATCCCGATGGAGAAGCCGAACGGCCCGTCCAGGCCGAGCGCCGGATCGCCGATTCCGGCCGCCACGTCGCTCAGCGTCTTGTAGGCGGCGATCTTCGCCAGGTCCTTCCGCGCCGGTGAAAGCCCCGCGGCCTCGATCTGCTTGGTGTCGATGAAGGCGTTGTAGAGATCGCGCAGCTTGCGCTGTTCCGCCGTCAGTTGGCCGTCCGGGCTCTTCGACAGCGTGGCGACAATTCCGCGCAGCCGTGCCTCGTTCTGCAGATTGAGTTCGAGATTGACGCCCGCATAGGTGCGGTCGGCGGGGATGGCTGACTGCTTCACCCAATTGCCGTTGGTATAGAGGAAGAAGTCGTCGCCCGGCTTGACGCTGCGGTCGATGTAGTCGAGCTCGACGCCCCAGGGCTTGAATTGCGGTTCGCCGGCGAAGGCGCCGCCGAGCGCGAGAAGGGCGGCGCCGAGCAGGTACAGGCTGCGTTTCATGACGGGGTCCTCATGGCTGCGGTTGGGGGGGCGAGAAGCCGCCGGCCGGCGCCGGCGGCACGCGGTTACCAGAGACGAACGCGCTGATCGGGCGGCAGGTAGTACTTGTCGCCCGGCTTGGCGCCGAACGCGTCGTACCAGGCATCGATGTTGCGCGTTGCGCCGATCGCACGGAACATGCCCGGCGAATGCTCGTTGGACAGGACCTGCGTCCGCAGCGCGTTGTCGCGGTACTTGGAGCGCCAGATCTGTCCAAAGGACAGGAAGAAGCGTTGGTCGCCGGTCAGGCCGTCGATCACCGGCGCGGGCTTGCCGCCGAGAGAGAGATGGTAGGCCTTCAGCGCGATCGTCAGACCGGCAAGGTCGGCGATGTTCTCTCCCAGCGTGTTGGCGCCGATGAGGTGCAGTCCCGGAAGCGCCTCATAGCTGTCGAACTGCTTGGTCAGCGCGGTGGTCCTCTCCTTGAAGTTCTTGCGGTCGGCGTCCGTCCACCAATTGCGCAGCACCCCGTCGCCGTCGTACTTGGCGCCCTGGTCGTCGAAGCCGTGGCTGATCTCGTGGCCGATCACCGCGCCGATGCCGCCATAGTTCACCGCGTCGTCGGCATTGGGATCGAAGAAGGGCGGTTGCAGGATCGCGGCCGGGAACACGATCTCGTTGAGCGAGGGCTCGTAATAGGCGTTCACCGTCTGCGGCGTGATCTCCCACTCGTTCTTGTCGACGGGATCGTCCAGGCGATGGACTTCGCGGTTCCACTCGAACACGTTGCCCGCCTGCACGTCCGTCAGCAGTGCGCCGGGCGCCACCGCATAGGCCGAATAGTCGAGCCATTTGTCGGGATAGGCGAGATGCGGCGTGAACTTGTGAAGCTTCTCGAGCGCCTTCTGCCGCGTCTCTTCCGACATCCAGGGAAGCGTGCGGATGTCGGCGTCATAGGTCTTGAGCAGATTGGCGACGAGTTCCTCCGCCTTTTGCTTGGCCGCGGGCGGGAAATATTTCGCGACATAGACCTTGCCCAACGCTTCGCCCAACAGCCCGTCGAGCAGATGGACGCCGCGCGTCGCGCGGTCGAGTTGCTGCGTGCGCCCGCCCAGCACGCCGCCATAGAAGGCGAAGTCGGTGTCGTCGAACGTCTTGGGCAGGTAGGCCGAGAAGGCGTGCAGATAGTGCACCGTCAGATAGTCGCGCCACACCGCCACCGGCGTCGCCGCGAAGATAGCGGCAAGCTCGGGGAACGCCGACTTCTGCGTCACCACCAGGACGCGCTCGCCCTTGGGGCCTTTCAGCGGAATGCCCGCTTCGGCCAGGAATGCGTTCCACGGGAATTTCGGCGCCAATGTCTTGAGCGCCGTCACCGTCATCGGGTTGTAGGTCTTGTCCTCGTCGCGGTTGTCGGCGCGGCTCCAATGGGCCTGCGCGATCTTGGCCTCGACGTCGAAGATCGCCTGCGCGCGCTTGTCGGCGTTCTTCACGCCCGCCAGATTCAGCGTCGAGACCAGATACTTCTTATATGCCTCGCGTGCGGCCGCGACGCCGGCGTCGGCGCCCAGATAATATTCGCGGTCCGGCATGCCCAAGCCGCCCTGGCTCAGCACCACCGAATAGGCATTGGAGTCCTTCTTGTCGAAACCGATGGACAGGTTGTAGACGCTGGCCTCGCTCAGCCGCGGCGACGCCATGATCCGCGCCACGTCGGTCAATGTCCGGACGTGGCCGATCCGCGCCAGATCGGCTTTCGCCGGCGTCAGGCCGTTCGCCTCGATCTGCTTCTGATCGACGAAGGCCTCGTAGAGCAGGCGCAGCTTCTTCTCTTCCGGCGTGAGCTGATCGAGCGGCTTGGCCTGCAGGTCGGCCACGATCTCCTGAAGGCGCTTTTCGCTCCGGATGACGAGGAGTTGAAACCCGCCGATGGAGCTGCGCTCGGGCGGAATTTCGGTCTTCTTCACCCAGGTGCCGTTGACGTAGTTGAAGAAATCGTCGCCCGGCTTGACGCTGCTATCGATGGCCGTGAGGTCGACGCCGAAATCGCCGAGTTCCGGTTTGGCCGGCATATCGGCCGCCGCCAGCGCGCCGCTCACGCTCAAGGCTCCGGCCAACAGATAAAGGCTGCGTCGCATCGGCGAAATCTCCATATAGAGCGTGTGGGGGCGGCGCGCCGGCCCGTCATGAATCCGTCAGCAATAGGTCAGAACTTGGCCGTCCGGCGCAAGTCACGGACGCGCGAGGGCGCGGCGCGGGTTGGCCGGTTCGCGCCTATTTCCCGCTGAACTTGGCGGGGCGCTTTTGCAGGAAGGCGGTGACGCCTTCGACGAAATCTTCTGTCTTTTGCGCGCGTTCCTGGGCGCTCCGCTCCAGGTCCAATTGTTCCTCATAGGTATTGAGCGGACTCTGCCAATAGAGACTGCGGGTGATCGCCAGCGACGACGGCCCGTCGGCCAATTGGTGCGCCAGCTTCAGCGCCTCGTCCATCAATTCGTTGTCGCCGACAACACGATTGATGAGACCCCATTCGGCCGCCTTTTCCGCGGGCAACTTTTCCGCCAGCAGCGACAATTCCTTGGCCCGGGCCAGTCCGACGAGGCGCGGCAGGAGCCATGTCGATCCGCCATCGGGCACCAGACCGATCCGCGTGAAGGCTTGCAGGAAATAGGCGGAGCGGGCCGCGACCACCAGATCGCCCATCAACGCCAGGCTCATGCCCACGCCGGCCGCCGCGCCGTTCACCGCGGTCAAGAACGGGATGGGAAAGTCGCGCAGCCGGCGCAGGAACGGGTGATAGACCGTCTCAAGCGCGTGACCGACGCCTTGGGCCTCGCCGCCGCGTTCGGAGAGATTGGCGCCCGAGCAGAAGCCGCGGCCCTCGCCCGTCAGGACCATCGCGCGAAAGCCGTTGTCCTTCTTCTCGATGAAGTCGAGTGCGGCGGCGGCACCGCGCACCAGCTTGACGCCGGCGGCGTTCATCGCTTCGGGATGGTTGAGCGTCAGCACG
>CAZMHP010000170.1:0-6621 GCA_964566095.1 uncultured Rhizobium sp.
GCGTCTTCTCCAACGGCGTGCCGCTGCCGGAGGATGCGCCGAGCTTCGCGCAGCACCTGAAGGAGAAGGCCGGCTACAAGACGGCGCTGATCGGCAAGGCGCATTTCGAGCCCGGCTTCGATCCGCAATTCAAATTCCGCGAGAACATCCGCCAGCGCGAGGGCGATCTGGGCCCCTGGCGCGGCTTCGATTACGCCGTCCACGCCATGCATATCGCCAGCTTCGGCGGCCGCCCGGTCGGCCATTACGGCCGCTGGCTGCGCGAGAAGGACAAGGCCGCGTTCGACGCCTGGCCGCCGCTGCTCAACGCCTCGCCCGGCGGCGACACCGGCGCGCCGGAGACCTCGAACCACCAGATTCCACGCGGGCTCTATCACACCGATTGGCTGCGCGATCTGGCGCTGGGCTGGCTCGACACGCTGGACGCGCAGGACGATTGGATGCTGTGGCTCTCCTTCCCCGATCCGCATCACCCCTGGGATCCGCCCGCGGCCGAGAACGCGCGTTGCGACTGGCGCGACCTGCCGCTGCCCGGCGGCTATCCCGGCTCGCCCGACGCGATCCGCAAGGTGCTGGCGCAAAAGCCGGCGCATTGGCTCGAATACTATGAAGGCCGCTTCATCAACGCAGAGGGCGGGCCGCAGAATTTCCGCCCGCAGCAGCTCACCCCGGACAACATCCGCGAGATCAACGCCAAGGTGCATGTGATGAACGAGCTGGTCGACGAAGCGGTCGGCCAGGTCATGGCGAAGATCGCGGCCAGGGGCTGGGACGCCGACACCGACGTGATCTTCACCACCGATCACGGCGAGCTGCAGGGCGATTTCGGCCTCGTCTACAAAGGCCCGTTCCACACCGACGCGCTGATGCGGCTGCCCTTCATCTGGCGCCCGGCGCCGAGCGCCAAGATCGCACCGGCGGCGGTTAACCAGCCGGTGGAGCAGGTCGACATCGCCGCCACCGCCTTTGCCATCGCCGGCATCGCGCAACCGGACTGGATTCAGGGCAGGCCGCTGCCGTCGTCCGACGACGGCTCGCGCCAGCGCGCGCTGTGCGAGTGGGACAGCCAGTTCCCCGGCTACGGCTTCCATTTGCGCTCTATCGTGCGCGACGGCTTTTCGCTGACGCGCTACGAGCCCTCGACCGCCGGCCAGCCCAACGGCCTCGAAACGCACTTCCCCGCCTATGCCGGCTTCGAAACGAACATCCGCTATGACGGTACGGAAGGCGAGCTCTACGACCTCAAGAACGACCCGCACCAATGGGTCAATCTGTGGGACGATCCCAAGTGGAAGGGCGTGAAGACCGATTTGATCGCCGATCTCTACGACAATCTGCCGCCCGAACGCTCGCCCAAGCTGGAAGTCGTGGCGCCGGCCTAACCTCTCCCGCGTGCGGGAGAGGACGCGAAAACTTGCACTTAGCGCAGCGCCTAGCGGAGCTAAGTGCTTAGTTTTCGCTAGGTGAGGGGAACAGACGCAGGCGACGTCCCCTCACCCGTCTCGCTCCGCTCGCCGACCTCTCCCGCAAGCGGGAGAGGTTATCAGCGTCCGCCTTCGCGGGCATGGCAATCTGTGGTTTGATTGGCACCAATTGATAACAAGATATTCGGGAGAAACGCCATGTCCCTCATCCTCTACGGCGGCGCGGTGTCGCCATTTGTGCGCAAGGTGCGCATCGTGCTGATCGAGAAGGGCGTCGACTATGCGCTCGAGCAGGTCAGCCCGTTCAATCCGCCGCCGGAATTTCTCGCCATCTCTCCTTTGAAGCGCATCCCCGTGCTGCGCGACACCGACCAGGCCGAGCCCAACACGCTGCCGGACTCCTCGATCATCTGCGACTACATCGAGCACAAGCATCCCGCGCCCGCGCTCTATCCCACCGACCCGTTCGAGCGCGCCAAGGCATTGTGGTACGAGGAGTATGCCGACTCCGGGATGGCGGCCGCCATCGGCCCGGGCCTGTTCTTCGAGCGCATCGTCAAGCGCATGATGCGCAGCCAGACCGACGAAGCGGCGTGCCAGAAATCGCTGACGGAAAAAATCCCGCCGGTGTTCGATCACCTCGAGATCGAGGTCGCCGGCAAGGACTACCTCGCGGGCGGCGCGTTCTCGATCGCCGACATCTCGGTCGGAACGCAGTTCGTCAACTTCATCCATGCCGGCGAGAGCGTCGATCCGGCGCGCTGGCCAAAGCTCGCGGCCTATGTCGCGCGCGTCCACGCGCGGCCGTCCTTCAAGGCGCTGATCGAAGAGGAATCCCCCCTCATCAAGCGCTTCCGCGCCGCCGCCTAGGGGCTGTGCTCCATTGCAACTTATCCCATACCGTCATGGGCGCCCTTGAGGCGCCCATCCATCGCGCCCGCGTCGGCGGGCGCACGAGACTCTTCTCGGCGCGCCGACGCGCGCGCGATGGGTGGGCGGGTTAAACCCGCCCATGACGACCTTTTTTGGAGACCTCAATTGCGTGCAGGTCCTTAGACAGCCACAATACAAAAAATAACAAGTGATGCTTGAAACATCATTTTGAGTGCTGTACATACGAGATATTAGCTTTCGTATCGTATAGGTGCTCGATGATCACCGCGTCTCAGATGCGCGCCGCCCGGGCTTTGGCAGGCCTCGACCAGAAGCGGCTGGCCGAACTCTCCGGCCTGTCCCTGCCCACCATCCAGCGGATGGAGGCGAGCGAGGGCGTCATCCGCAGCAATGTCGATTCGCTGATGAAGCTGATCGCCGCGCTGGAAGCCGCCGGCATCGAACTCATCGGCGAGGGGGCGACGAGTGCGCCCGGCGGGCGCGGCGTGCGGCTGAAGCCGCCGGGCAAGGGCTGACGTCATGGGATCGTCCTAGCCATGCCGATGTCGCAGCCGATCGAACAACCGAGCTTCGTTGAACTTTTCACGCCCAAGCTCGTCACGATCCTGCGTGAGGGTTACGGCTTGGGCGATCTGCGCGCCGACGCGCTGGCGGGGCTGACCGTGGCGATCGTGGCCCTGCCGCTCTCGATGGCGATCGCGATCGCATCCGGCGCCGCGCCGGCGCAGGGACTCTACGCCGCCATCTTCGGCGGCTTCCTGGTCTCCGCGCTCGGCGGCAGCCGTTTCCAGGTCGGCGGCCCTGCGGGTGCCTTCATCGTCCTCGTTGCCGCGACCATTGCGCGCCACGGCATGGAAGGTTTTTTCCTGGCGACCATGCTCGCCGGATTGATACTGATCGCGATCGGTTTTCTGCGCCTTGGAACCTACATCAAATTCATCCCCTATCCGGTGACGGTGGGATTCACCGCCGGCATCGGCATCATCATCTTCGCCAGCCAGATCAAGGATCTCTTCGGCCTGACACTCGCCGGCCACGAGCCCGGCGACATCGTTCCCAAACTCCAGGCGCTCGGCGGCGCGCTGGGCACGATCAATCCCATCGCGGTCGGCCTATCGCTCGGGACGGTGGCGTTCATTCTCGGCATTCAGCATTTCCGGACCCATTGGCCTTCGATGCTGCTGGCGGTGACGCTGACCGGCGCGATCACCTGGGGATTTCATCTTCCGGTCGAGACCATCGGTTCGCGCTTCGGCGGCATTCCATCCGGGCTGCCGCTCCCCGCGCTGCCGGCGATTTCGCTGGACAGGATCGTCGCCGTGCTTCCCGACGCGCTCTCCTTCGCGCTGTTGGGTGCGATCGAGTCGCTTCTCTCGGCGGTCGTGGCCGACGGCATGACCGGCCGCCGCCACCGCTCCAACTGCGAATTGGTGGCGCAGGGCGTCGCCAATATCGCCTCCGCGCTGTTCGGCGGCATGTGCGTGACCGGAACCATCGCGCGCACCGCGACGAACGTCCGCGCCGGCGCGCGCGGCCCGCTGGCCGGCATGTTTCATTCGCTCTTCCTGCTTGCCTTCATCCTTCTGGCGGCGCCGCTCGCGGCTTTCATTCCGCTCTCGGCGCTGGGCGGAATCCTGGCCATCGTCGCCTGGAACATGATCGACAAGGACGGCTTCGTGGCACTCGTGCGTGCGTCCTGGGGCGACGCCGTCGTCTTGCTGGCGACCTTCCTGCTGACGATCTTCCGCGACTTGACCACCGGCATTCTGGTCGGCTTCGGGCTGGGCACGCTTCTGTTTCTTCAGCGCATGTCGCAGGCGACGCGGATCGTCGGCGACGCCTCCCTGACGCGCGAAGACAAGGCCGACGACACCGGGCCCGCGCGGCTGCCCTATGACGTCCATCTCGCCACCGATCCCGATCTCGTCGTGTTCCGGATTTCGGGTGCGTTCTTCTTCGGCTCGGCCACCACAATCGGCACCATCCTCGACCGCCTCGCCGTGCGCCCGCGCACCGTGGTGCTGGATTTTTCCGCCGTTCCGTTTCTCGACTCGACGGCAGCCCACACGATCCGCGACGTCGCGACCAAGGCGGTGCGCAATGGCGTGGCGCTGGTGCTCACCGGCGCCAATCCGGCGCTGCGCGAAACTCTGGCCGATTACGGCGTGGATGAGCCGGAAATCCGCTTCGATGCGTCGATCGAGGCGGCGCTGGCGCGCATTCGCGGCGAGCGGCGCGTCGCCGCGAAGCTCGAACGGGCCTGAGGTCTGCCGCGCGCTACGGCGCCTTGTCCCGCTTGCGCCGTCCGCTTCTGTGCGCCACGAACTGGTTGAGCGCCTCGACCATGCCGGAGAACGCCACCGCGAAGTAGAGATAGCCGCGCGGGATGTGGAAGTGCAGCGCGTCGGCGATCAGCGCCGTGCCGATCAGGAGCAGGAAGCTCAAGGCCAGCATCTTGACCGTGGGATGGCGCTCGACGAACTCGCCGACCTTGGCCGACGCCAGCAGCATGATGATCATCGCGATGACCACGGCGGCGATCATCACCGACAGATGCTCGGCCAGGCCCACCGCCGTCACCACCGAATCGATCGAGAACACGATGTCGAACAGCGCGATCTGAACGACCGCTACGGCGAGCGAGCCGACCGGCTTGCGCGCGTGCGTTTCGTAATCCTCGGTCATCTCGTGGATTTCGCGCGTGCTCTTGGTCAGGAGGAACAGCCCGCCGGCGAGGAAGATGAGGTCGCGCCACGAAAATCCGACGCCCCACACCCAGAATACCGGCTGCGACAGATGGATGATCCAGGCGATGCTCGACAGGAAGGCGATGCGCAGCAGCAGCGCCAGGCTGAGGCCGATCTGCCGCGCCACCTTGCGCTTCTCGGGCGCCACGCGATTGGCGATCAGCGCCAGGAAGATGATGTTGTCGATGCCGAGCACGATCTCGAGCACCGCCAGGGTGAGCAGCGCGATCCAGCCGTCCACAGTCAGGAAGGGATCGAACATGCGGGGCCTCGACGACGATCAGAACCAGGGTGGGGGCAGTGCAGGGAACAGATACAACAACGTCTCGCGCGCCGCGAGTAGCCCGATGCCGCCGCCGATGAACACGTCGCTGAAAAAATGCGCGGTCAAAAGTGCGCGCGTCACGCCGAGCCACAGCGCGACCGCGAACCACAGGATCGCCAGATGCGGCGCCGCGCAGGTCGCGATCACCGCGACGCAGGTGATGGTCAGGGCATGGCCGGAGGGAAAGGAATTGTAGTCGGTGCGGAACTCGAACCACACGAAGCCGTATTTTCCCATCTCCATGTCGTCGCGCGGGCGCCGCCGCCCGACCAGGAGCTTGATGCCGTGCAGGATCGCGCTGCCGGCGCCCAGACAGGCGATGAAGGCCAGCGAATAATCCGACATCTGGCGCAGCTGCTCCTGCTCGCCCCAGATCGCCAGGCCGATGCGCGCCACCGCCAGCGTGACCAGCGCCGCGATCAGCCAATGGGCCGCCTTCGCCCAATGGGTGGTGGCTTCCAGGAAGCGCTCCAGCCGCGCGCTCTCGTGATCGTAGAGGACATGCGCCGCCCGCCGGTCGATGGGCAGGCACGCAAGGCCCAGCACGATGAGGAAGACGCCCGCCCAAAGCAGCATGGACGCTGCTTGCCGTGCCGGAAAGCTGAAGTCAATTCGGGGCGTCTGGCAGGGCCCCGGCTCGCGGGTTACAGTCCGGCGATCGCTATCGAACAATGGAGGAAACCATGGATTTCGACTATTCGCCGCGGCAACGCGAGTGGATGAAGAAGGTGGGCGACTTCATGTCCGCCCATGTCTACCCGGCGGAAGCCACCTTCGCCGCCCAGATGGATGAGGCGCGCAGACAAGGCAATCCCTGGATCGTCGTGCCGGTCGTGGAGGAGCTCAAGAAGAAGGCCAGGGCGCAGGGCCTGTGGAACTTCTTCCTCAATGAGAGCGAGCACGGCGCCGGCCTCACCAACCTCGAATACGCGCCGCTGGCCGAAATCATGGGCCGCGTCGGCTTCGCCTCGGAAGTGTTCAACTGCTCGGCGCCCGATACCGGCAACATGGAAGTGCTGGAGCGCTATGGCAGCCCCTATCAGCAGGACAAATGGCTGAAGCCGCTGCTCGCGGGCGAGATCCGATCGGCCTTCCTGATGACCGAGCCGGCGGTCGCCTCGTCCGACGCCACCAACATCGCCACCCATATCGAACGCAAGGGCGATCACTACGTCGTCAACGGCCGCAAATGGTGGTCGTCGGGCGTCGGCGATCCGCGCTGCAAGATCAT
>CAZMHP010000171.1:0-6608 GCA_964566095.1 uncultured Rhizobium sp.
GCCTATGCCCAGATCGGTCGCAATCCCACGCTCGTCGCCCATGCCGGCGTGCCGTGGCGCAGCGTCGCCGTGAACGCCCCCGCCGTGGTGGCGACGCTCGACGTGGCGCCCGCGGCCGGCGACGACGAGGAAAGCGCCGAGGCCGCCGCCGCCGACAATGGCGACGACGACACGAACGTGATCGCGGCCCCGCCGACGCCGCGTCCCAACACGGCGGTCGCCGTGCCGGCCGCCCCGCCGCCGACGCAAACCTTCACCCCACCGCCGCCACAGCAGCGCGTGGCGCAGATCGCGACCACGCCGATCCTGCCGGCGCATCCGGCGCCGACGCCGGCGCCGGCAAAGCCCGTCCGCATCGCCAATGCGCCCCACCCGCTGCCCAAGCCGCGCGAGATGCTGGTCGCCGCGGCGGACGTGCCGGTGGTGACGCCCAAGCCACGGCAGCTTGCCGTCGCGGCGCCCATACCCAAGCCGGCGGCGAAGGCGACGCTGCGCGCCGCGATCGGCGAAGGCGATTTCGGCGATGCCGGAACGCCGGTGACGATCGGGCCGAGAGCCTGGACGATCCAGATCGGGGCCTTCGCCGACCTCAACCAGGCGCGCGGCCAGCTGGCGTCCTATGCCGAGAAGTCGATGGACATCCTGGGACAGGCGGCGCGGATCGTCATTCCGTTCACCGCGGTGGACGGCCACACGCTCTATCGCGCCCGGTTCGGTCCCTTCGTCGAGCGCGAGGCGCGCGAGGTGTGCTCGCGGCTGACGCAGCGCGGCCAGACCTGCTTCACGGTGCTGGCGTCGTCGCACTGATCTCAACTGTCATCCCGGGAGAGCTCGGCAAAAGCCGAGCGAGACCCGGGATGACAACATATAGAATGCCGGCATCTACAATTACTCACCCAACAACACGTCCTTGGCTTCGTTGATCTTGGACGCCAGATAGTCGGAGCCGCCGCGGTCGGGATGGTTCTGGAGCATCAGGCGCCGATGCGCGGCGCGGATATCGTCTTCGCCGGCGCCGTCTTGCAGGCCGAGGACCTTGAGCGCTTCGGCGCGCGTCATGCCGGTCGCACCACGCGGCGGCGACGCGTCGTCCCTGTGCGACGACGCGCGCCAATCGGGTCCGACGGTGCGGTCGAGCCAGGCTTCGAGGAGACGCGCCGATTCCGGATCGTCGCGGCCGGCGTCGTCCAGCAGCGCCAGCAACGCGTCGCGGTCCAGTTGGTCCAGCCGCTTGCCGGCATAGGCACCCTTCAAGACCGTGCCGTGCATCGCGCCGGTCGCGTGATCCAATTCCATCTCGAGCCAGGCAGTGCGCACGTTGGATGTCTGGTTCTGCGAAGGGCCCGCGCGCCGGCCGTAATGCGGCCAGCCGCCCGGCCAGATATGTCCGCCGGTGAACACGCTCCAGGCCGCGCTCGCCACGAAGACCGCCGCCGCGGGACGCTCGGTGAGAAACAGGCCGACCGCCAGCGCGCCTATCGCGATCGCGGCGGCATAGCGCAGACCCTTGGCGAGCGCCTGCGGATTGGCGCTCACGAACGCCCGCAGCAGAAACACGAGCAGAGCCAGGGCGACGGCGCCGAGCAGGATCTCGCCCATCTACTTGCGGCCCATCTGATCGGCGAGACGCAGGAACTCCCCGCCGGACTTGGCCGCGTGTTCGCGCAAGGCCACCGCGCCGCCCGTGGCGTAGATCGCCGCGGCCATCAGGAGATCGCGCAGCTGCTCGGCGGCGCCGGCGTCGAAGCGGGCATAGACGCCCTTGGTGAGTCGCGCGATTTCTCGGAATACAGTCCCGGCTTGCGGATCGTCGCCCTCATGGAACATGAAAGCCGGCACGCCGAGCAGCGCCAGCCGGCCCGCGGCCGCGGCGGCCGGGTCCGGATCCTCCTCGAACGCGTCGCCGACATAGACCAGCGCGCCGACCTTGGTCCGCGCCGCTTCGGCGGCGGCGTGATCGAGCACGCGGCAGAGCTGGGTGAAGCCGCTGCGGCAGCTCACGTCGCGCATGCGGTTGGCGAGCACGGAGGCGGAGACCGTCCAATCGCTGGCGCGGAACTCGCCGGCGCCCCGGAAATAGACGAGCTGGACGGCGAGACCGCCGATGGATTGCGCGACCGCGAACATGTCGCTCTGGATTTCGGTGGCTTTGGTCCAGGTCGGCTGACGGCTCATCGTCGCGTCGATGGCGAAGATCAGTCGTCCCTTGGCCTGCGCCAGGGTCGGCAGCTTGGCGGCGCGGTCGAGAAACGCCGCGATGTCGCGCGACGACGATGACGGTTTGGTTGGAAGATTGTCAGCCATGAGCCCTCCGCCCCCAATGTCGGTATCGGCGGGGGATTTTCCAAGTCTAGAGGCGCGCGCATTCCCTGGGAAACATCAAATCCTCAATTGTCATGGCCGGCGAATGCGGGCCACCCAGCTGGTGCGCCAAAGCCGTCGTGGTTCGAAGCAGCGTCACCTGGATGGCCCGCAGTTGCGGGCCATGACACCAACAGGAACGTCGAAACCCGAAAGCGATGCGTTACCCCGAACTGAGCAGCGCCGCATTGCCACCGGCGGCGGTGGTGTTGACGGTGTAGGTGCGCTCCAGGGCGAAGCGGTGCAGGTAGTGGGGACCGCCGGCTTTGGGTCCAGTGCCGGACAGACCCTCGCCGCCGAAAGGCTGCACGCCGACGACGGCGCCGATCTGGTTGCGGTTGACGTAGATATTGCCGGCATGGATCCGCGCGCGGATGAAGGCCGCGGTCTCCTCGATGCGGCTGTGCACGCCGAGCGTGAGGCCAAACGACGTCGCGTTGATCGCGTCGCACACCTTGTCGAGATGGCCGGCGGAATAGCGGATGACGTGCAGCACCGGGCCGAACACCTCGCGCGTGAGGCGGTCGAGCCGGTCGAGCTCGAAGGCATGCGGCGCGAAATAGGTGCCGTGGGACAGCTCCGGCGGCACGGACAGCTTGCGCAGAGGCTTGGCCTCGCGGGTCATGCGGGCGGCATGGTTCTCCAACATCTGCTGCGCCGCCTCGTCGATCACCGGGCCGATATCGGTGTCGAGCCGCATCGGATCGCCGATCTTGAGCTCGTCCATCGCGCCGAGCAGGATGGCGAGCATCTTGTCCGCCACATCCTCCTGCACGAACAACACGCGCAACGCCGAGCAGCGCTGGCCGGCGCTGTCGAACGCGGAGGCGAGCGCGTCGCGCGCCACCTGCTCCGGAAGCGCGGTCGAGTCCACGATCATCGCATTCTGCCCGCCGGTCTCGGCGATCAGCGTGGCGATGGGACCGCTGCGCGCCGCCAGCGCGCGATTGATCGCGGTGGCCGCGTCGGTCGAGCCGGTGAAGGCGACGCCGGCGAGGCGCGGATCGGCGAACAGCGCATTGCCGATCCTGGGGCCGTCGCCGGGGAGAAGATTGAGCACGCCGGCGGGAACGCCGGCCTTGTGCAGCAGATCGACGGCGGCCGCGGCGATCAGCGGCGTCTGCTCGGCGGGCTTGGCGAGCACACTGTTGCCGGCCGCCAACGCGCCGGCGACCTGGCCGACGAAAATCGAGAGCGGAAAATTCCACGGGCTGATGCAGGCGAAGACGCCGCGGCCGTGCAACGACAACTCGTTGGATTCGCCGGTCGGGCCAGGAAGCCGCACCGGCTGCTCGAATTGCTGCGCCGCCTGGACGGCGTAGTAGCGCAGGAAATCGACAGCCTCGCGCACTTCGCCGAGTGCGTTGGGCGCGGTCTTGCCGGCCTCGCGCACCGCCAGCGCCATCAGCAGCGCACGGTTTTCTTCCAGCAGATCGGCCGCCCGATCCAGAATGCCGGCACGCGCAGCACCGCCGAGCGCATCCCATTCGGGCTGCGCCTTGTGCGCGCCGGCCAGAGCATCGCGCGCGTCTTCGGCACCGGCTTCGACGACCGTTCCCACGACGCGGCGCCGATCGGACGGATCGCGAACGTCGCTTCGCTCCCCTGCCCGCGTCTTGCCGTCCACAAGCGGCGGCGCCGCAAACGGTAACGCCAGCGCGTCCTGCATCCGCCGCAGCATCGGCTCGGCGATCTTCGGATCGCTCCAAAGAAAGCCGGAGGAGTTCTTGCGGTCGCCCAGAATATCGCGCGGCAGGGCGATGCGCGGATTGCGATGCGGCCTGGCGGCGGCGATCTGGGCGACGGGATCGGCGATGATGTCGTCGAGCGGCGCTTCGCCGTCCGCGAGGCGATTGACGAAGGAGGTGTTCGCGCCGTTCTCCAGCAGCCGGCGCACGAGATAGGCAAGCAGATCCTCGTGGCTGCCGACCGGCGCGTAGATGCGGGTCGGCACGCTGCCCTGGCCGCGATGGATTTCGTGCAGCGCCTCGCCCATGCCGTGCAGGCGCTGATACTCGAAGTCGCGGCGCCCGCCCGAGAGCGCATCGATCGCCGCCAGGGTGTGGGCGTTGTGCGTGGCGAATTGCGGATAGAGCGCCTCGCCGGCCGCGAACATCGCGCGCGCCCCGGCGAGATAGGATGTGTCGGTCGCCGCTTTGCGCGTGAAGACGGGATAGTCGGACAGGCCGAGTTCCTGCGCGCGCTTGATCTCGCTGTCCCAATAGGCACCCTTCACCAAACGCACCGGGATGCGCCGGTCCTGCCGCCGCGCCAGGTCGGTGAGCCAAGCCAACACCGGCAGCGCGCGCTTCTGATAGGCCTGGACTGCCAGACCAAGACCGTTCCAACCGGCCAGTTCGGGCGCCGCGCCGAACGCCTCGAACAGATCGAGCATCAGATCGAGCCGCTCGGCCTCTTCCGCGTCGATGGTGAGCGCGATGTCTGCGGCGCGCGCTTTCGCCCCGAGCGCCAGCACGACCGGCACCAGCTCGGCGAAAACCCGCGCGCGGTTGATCCATTCGTAGCGCGGATGCAGCGCCGACAGCTTCACCGACAGGCTGGGACGTTCGAAGACCGAGCGGCCGTCCTTCGGATTGTGTTGCGCGACGACGTCGAGCGCATCGCCATACGCCTTGGCATAGCGCGCGGCGTCGGCCTTGGTGTAGGCGGCCTCGCCCAGCATGTCGAAGGAGAAGCGGTAGCCCTTCTCCGCGAATATCCGCGCCTCCTTCAGCGCCTCGCCGATGGTGCGGCCGAGCACGAATTGGCGGCCGAGGATGCGCATGGCGTAAGTGACGGCCTGGCGGATCACCGGCTCGCCGGAGCGCGCCACAAGCCGTTTGAAGATGCCTTCGAAGTCCCATTTCGCGGCGTCGTCCAACCGCACGATATGGCCGGTGAGCATGAGCGCCCAGGTCGAGGCGTTGACGAACACCGAGTCCGATTTGGCGCGATGGCGGTCCCAACGCGCGCCGCCGATCTTGTCGCGGATCAGCCGGTCGGCGGTCTCGGCATCGGGCACGCGCAGCAGAGCCTCGGCGAGACACATCAGCGCCACGCCCTCCTCGCTGGAGAGCGCGTATTCGCGCATGAAGGCGTCGACCCCGCCGCCCTTGCCCGCGTCCTTGCGGATGCGCGCGACCAGCTCGGCCGCCACGCGGGCAGTCTTGGCACTTTCGGCCGGCGACAGCGTTGCCTGAACGATGCGCGCATCGACAACGCCGTCTTCATCGGCGAGATAGGCGGCGGAGATGGCGTCGCGCAGCGGCGAGGTGATCATGATCGCTGGGGAACTCAGAATGCGCGTGCATTCTAGCGCGACGGCGGCGCGGCGCGCTATGTTGCCGGCATGAAGACACCCCATACCGTCTCGACCGTCGCTGCCCTCCGCGAGCAGATCGCAGACTGGCGCCGCCAGGGCGCGCGAATCGGACTGGTGCCGACCATGGGCGCGTTGCATGACGGGCATCTGGCGCTGGTGCGCGAGGCACAAAAGCGAACGCAAAGGACGGTCGCGAGCATTTTCGTGAACCCGGCGCAGTTCGCGCCGCACGAAGATTTCGACCGCTACCCGCGCGCCCTCGACCGCGACGCGACGAAGCTCGCGCAGGTCGGCCTCGATCTGATCTTCGCGCCCCCGGTGGGCGAGATGTATCCGCCGGGCTTTTGGACCCAGATCGCCGTCGGCGGACCGAGCGAGGGCCTCGAGTCGGACATTCGGCCGCACTTCTTCGGCGGCGTCGCGACCGTCGTCGCCAAGCTTCTGATCGCGGCGCTGCCCGATATCGCCGTGTTCGGCGAGAAGGACTATCAGCAGTTGCTCGTCGTCCGCCGGCTGACCTTGGACCTCGGCCTTCCCGTCGAGATCGTCGGCGCGCCAATCGTGCGGGAGCCGGACGGGCTCGCCATGTCGTCGCGCAACGCTTATCTGAGCACCGAGCAGCGCAAGATCGCGGGTCGGCTCAATGTCGTGCTGCGCGACGCGATCATGCGGCTCACGCATGGCGACAGTATCGAGAACGTCGAACAGTTCGGGCGCAGCGACCTGCGCGAGGCGGGATTCGACAGCGTCGACTACGTCGTCGTGCGCGACGCCGAGACCCTGGCGAAGATCGACCGTCTCGACCGGCCGGCGCGCATCCTGGCGGCGGTCCGGATCGGCGCGACGCGGCTGATCGACAATATGGCGGTTTAGAGCATTTTGATTTGTTCCTGAATCGGTCTGGGGATTCCGCAGGGCTTGGATA
>CAZMHP010000172.1:0-6582 GCA_964566095.1 uncultured Rhizobium sp.
AGCACGGCGGGCTGTTCGGGATAGAGGAAGCCCTTCATGCCGAAGCCGCCGCCGACATCCTTGGTGATGACGCGGACTTTTTCGACCGGCAGGCCGAGGATGCGCGTCGCCAGCGCGCCGCGGATGTTCGCCGCGCCCTGCGAGGTGACGTAGAGGGTGAAGTCGTCGGCGGCCTTGTCGTAGAGGCCGATGGCGTTGCGCGTCTCCATCGGCATGGCGCTGACGCGGTTCTGCACGACCTGGAGCGATATCCTATGCGCCGCGGCGGCGAAGGCGGCGGCCGTGCCGGCCTCGTCGCCGTCCTGCCAGTCGAAGCTCTCGTTGTTCGGCGCGGTTTCCCAGATCTGCGGACCGCGCGGCGCGGCGGACAGCGTGCCGGCGGCGTCGAGCGCCTCGTATTCGACGGCGACGAGTTCGGCGGCATCCTTGGCTTGCGCATAGGTTTCCGCGATCACCATGGCCACCGCCTCGCCGGTGAAGGTGACGCGGTCCTTGGCGAGAACTTCCTTGGCCGAGGTGCGCGTCGGCGAGCCATCCTTGTTCTTGACCGGCGCCATCAGCGGCATGGGCTTGGCGCCGAAGGCGGCGATATCGGCATAGGTGAGGACGTCGATCACGCCCGGCGCGGCTTTCGCGGCGGCGACGTCGACGGAGAGGATTTTGGCGTGGCCGTGCGGCGTGCGGTGAAAGCAGGCATGCGCCTCGTTGTCGAAGCGCAGGTCGTCCGTGTACTGACCTTGCCCGGTGACGAAGCGGATGTCTTCCGTGCGCTTGACCGACTGACCGACGCCGAATTTCATGTGGTGTGTTCTCCATATTGATCCTCCCCCGCAAAGCGGGGGAGGTGGCGCGCCGCGCAGCGGCGTGACGGAAGGGGGCCGCCCCTCCACCACTTCGCTTCGCGAAGTGGTCCCCCTCCCCCGCTTTGCGGGGGAGGATCAATTCAATTCTTATACCCCGGATCGACCCGGTCGCATTTGCGGCGCAGGGCCGGCCAGGCCAGCGCGCCGACGAGGCCGTTGAACGCCATCGCGCCCTGCCCCGCCGTCTTCTCCGGCACGCCCTGGTTGGGCCAGTTGGGCTGCACGCCGCCCGCCAGCGCGCGCACCTGCATCGAGCAGGCGCGTTCGAGGAAGAACATGCGCAGGAACGCGTCGGCGCAGTTCTTGCCGAGCGTGAGCGTGCCGTGGTTGCGCAGCATCATGGAATGCTTGTCGCCGATGTCGTGCACCAGCCGGTGGCGCTCGTCGAGATCGAGCGCCACGCCCTCATAGTCGTGATAGGCGAGATCGCCGGTGATCATCATCGCGTGCTGGTCGAGCGGCAGAAGCCCGTCCTTCTGCGCCGAGACGGCGACGCCGTCGGTGGTGTGCAGATGGATGACGCAGCCCGCGTCCTCGCGGTGCATGTGCAGCGCCGAATGGATGGTGAAGCCCGCGGCGTTCACCGGGAACGGGGACTCCTCCACCTTGTTGCCGTCGACGTCGATCTTCACCAGGCTCGACGCGGTGATCTCCTCGAACAGAAGGCCGTAGGGGTTGATCAGGAAGTGATGCTCCGGCCCCGGGATGCGGGCGGAGATGTGGGTGAAGATCATGTCGTCCCAGCCGTGCATCGCGACCAGGCGATAGGTGGCGGCGAGATCCTCGCGGATCGCCCATTCCTCGGCGGAGACCTTGTCCTTCAGCGAGGCAACATCTTCCACGGTGGGCATCTGGCGGGCGGCGGAACTCATGGGATTCTCCGGCAAATGGCGAACGGCAATTTTGGACCTGCCCAAGGCTTCCGTCAAACAGGGCATTATCGACCAACAGTCCAACAACCGTCATCGCCCGCTTCATGCGGGCGACCCATCTTTCTTCAGGTGGCCAAATTGGGTTGCCCGGACAAGCCGGGCAATGACGACGTATTTTACAAAAAACGCATCTCCACCACCGCCCAGGCATAGGCCGCGAGGCGCCAGCGGCCGTCCTCCCTGGTCAAAACCAGGGATTTGCCGCCGAGTTCGCGGAACGGCCTGCCGTGGAGCTTGCCGGTCCAGGTGACGGGGACACAGAAATAGGCGCGCTCGCCATGCACGCTGTAGTCGAGTGCCGGGGCGAAGCTGAAGGCCATGTCGCTCAAAGGGTGGATGTGATGGCGCATCGCCTCGCGCCAGGTCGCGACGTCGCGGAAGATGTGCGGCGCGAAATTCTCGACGATGGTGACGTCGTGCGCGAACACGCCGCCCAGCACCGCGTCGTTGCCGGTCGCGATGAAGCGCGCGATCGCGGTCGGCAGCGCCATCATCTCGGTGTCGGGCCCGCTCATCGCACGCGCTTCACGGCCGTCTTCCAGCCGTCATAGAGGCCGTTGCGCGCGGCGGGTTTCAGCGCGGGCGTGAACCGGCGGTCGAGCGCCCAGCGGGCGGCGATGTCCTTGGTGTCCTTGAAGAGACCGACCGCGAGGCCGGCGAGATAGGCGGCGCCGAGCGCCGTGGTCTCGGTGACTTGCGGGCGGTCGACGGGAAGGCCGGTGAGATCGGCGAGGCGCTGGCAGAACCAATCGTTCTTGACCATGCCGCCATCGACCTTGAGCGCCTTGGGCGCGCGCAAGCCCGAACGCTGCATGTCCTTGGCCATGGCTTCGAGCAGATCGCGCGTCTGAAAGCAGACCGCGTCGAGCGCGGCGCGCGCGATCTCGGCCGCGCCCATGTCGCGCGTGAGCCCGACGATGGCGCCGCGCGCGTCGGGGTCCCAATAGGGCGCGCCCAGCCCGGTGAAGGCCGGCACGAAGTAGAGGCCTTCGGCGTCCTTGGCGGTGCGGGCGAGCGCCTCGATCTCGTCGGCGCTGCGGATCACGCCCAGCGCATCGCGCAGCCATTGCACGACGGCGCCGGCGACGAAGATGCTGCCCTCGATGGCATAAGCGGATTTCTTGCCGATGCGATAGAAACTGGTCGCGAGCAGGCGGTTCCTCGAAGTCGGCTTCTTAGGCCCCGTGTTCACCAGGGCGAAGCAGCCCGTGCCGTAGGTCGATTTCACCTCGCCGGGCTTAAAACAGGCTTGGCCGAAGGCGGCGGCCTGCTGGTCGCCGGCGACGCCCAGGATCGGAATCGGCGCGCCGAGCAAGCGCTCCGCCACCGCGCCGAATTCGCCGGAGCTGTCGCGCACTTGCGGCAGGGCGGTGCGCGGAACGTCGAACAGCTTGAGCAACTCGTCGTCCCATTCCAGCGTCTCCAGATCGAGCAGCATGGTGCGCGAGGCATTCGTGACGTCGGTCGCGTGCACCGCGCCGCCGGTGAGATTGTAGATCAGCCAGGAGTCGATAGTGCCGAGCGCGACCTCGCCCGCCTGTGCCCGCCGGCGCGATCCGGCGACGCGGTCGAGCAGCCACGCCATCTTGGTGGCGGAGAAATAGGGATCGAGCAGAAGCCCGGTCTTGGCGGCGATCTTCGGCTCCAGCTTGCGCGCCTTGAGCGCGCGGCAGCGGTCGGCGGTGCGCCGATCCTGCCAGACGATGGCGTTGTGCAGCGGACGGCCGGTGCGGCGATCCCACATCACCGTCGTCTCGCGCTGGTTGGTGATGCCGATGGCGGCGATCGCGGCGGCCGGCACGCCCTTGATCGCGGCCCGGCAGCAGCCGAGCGTCGCCTGCCAGATCTCGTCCGGATCGTGCTCGACCCAGCCATTGGCCGGATAGATCTGCCCCAGCTCGACGGCGTGGCTGGCGAGGGGGCGGGCGGCGGCATCGAACAGGATGGCGCGCGTCGTGGTGGTGCCCTGGTCGATGGCCAGGATGTAGGGCTCTTCGGCAAGCGGCATGTTTCGAACCGGGACAGTCGGTGGCGGCGGCAGGGGAGTAGATTAATACGCTGTTAACACCGATTTGCTACTCGTTTCGTCCGGCCGGAAGGGCCGGATGCAGAACGCATTTTCGGAGCGGCTTGTGGGGCTTACCGCGCACGACATGAGCGACATGGGTCGTTTGGCCCAGCTCGCCGTCAATCCGCAAGGCACCAGCCGGGAGGAAATCTACCTCGCGGTCGCATCGCTCTATCGCATCCAGGGCACGGGCCTCAACGAGCGCGAACGCGCGCTGATGCACGAAATTTTGCGCCGGCTGACGCGGGACGTCGAGATGGCGATCCGCATCGCGCTGGCCGAGCGGCTGGCCGACGACACCACCGCGCCGCACGACCTCATCCTGCTCCTGGCCGACGACAAGATCGAAGTGGCGCGTCCGCTGCTGCTGCGCAGCCCGCTTCTGACCGATGCCGATTTCCTCAAACTGCTGACGGAGGCCAGCGAAGCGCATCAGGAAGCCGTCGCCGCGCGCGACCATATCGGCGAGCCGGTGACCGAAGCGCTCGCCAAAAGCGACACCGAGACGGTGCTCGTGGCACTCGTGCGCAACGCCACCGCCAAAATCTCGTCGTTCGCGTTCGAGACGCTGGTCGAGAAATCGCGCCGCATCGCCAGCCTGCAGGAACCGCTCACCCAACGCTCCGACCTGCCGCCCGTGCTGGCGACGCGGATGTGCGAATGGGTCAGCGATGCGCTGAAGACCTTCATCGTGCAGAACTACACGATCGCGCCGGAGCGGCTGTCGACCGCGATGACCGAAGCCGAGACCGTGGTCAAGAACGAGCCGGCGCCGCCGCGCACGCCGCCCGCGGAAAGCGCGCAGAAGCTGATCGACAAGCTCGCCATCGGCGGGCAGCTCAAGGCCGGGTTCCTGCTGCGCGTCCTGCATCAGGGCCAGCACGATCTGTTCGACCTGGCGCTCGCCAAGATGGTCAACCTGCCGCTGGCGGAACTGCGCGCCAAGTTCTACGACGGCGGGCCGCGCGCCGTGGCGCTCGCCTGCCGCGGGGTCGGCATCGACCGCTGCGTTTTCAACACCGTGCACAACCTGTCGCGCCAGTCGCGCAGCCTTCGGACCTCGCTCAGCCCGGCCGACCTCGCCGAGGTGGAGCGCGTGTTCACGTCGGTGTCCAAGCCCGGCGCCCTGGCCGAGCTGGCAAGTCTGCCGTTCAACTAACCGCCCGGCCCTGCTAGATTGGCCGGATGATCGATCCGTTCGGCCGTTCCATCAGCTATGTACGCATCTCGGTCACCGACCGCTGCGACTTCCGCTGCACCTATTGCATGCCGGAACATATGACGTTTCTGCCCAAGGCGGACGTGCTGACGCTGGAGGAGATCGGCCGCCTCGCCGACGTCTTCATCGACAAGGGCGTGGAACGCATCCGCATCACCGGCGGGGAACCTTTGGTCCGGCGCAATGTGATGAGCCTGTTCGACCGGCTGGGCGCGCGGATCGGCAAATCCCGTCTGAAGGAAGTCACGCTGACCACGAATGGCAGCCAGCTTTCCCGCTTCGCGCGCGACCTGGCGGCGGCCGGGGTCAAGCGCGTCAACGTCTCGCTCGACACGCGCGATCCGGACAGGTTCCGCGCCATCACCCGCTGGGGCAATCTGGGCCAGGTGCTGGACGGCATCGACGCGGCGGACGCGGCCGGCCTCAAGATCAAGATCAATACGGTGGCGCTGAAAGGCGTCAACGAGGACGAGATCGAAGCGATGATGCGCTGGGCGCATGGGCGGGATTTCGATCTGACGCTGATCGAGACCATGCCGCTGGGAGACGTCGACGGCGATCGGGTGGAGCAATACCTGCCGCTGTCGCTGGTGCGCGCGCGGCTCGCCGAGCGCTACACGCTCGCGGCCACCGAATACCGCACCGGCGGCCCCGCCCGCTATGCGCGCGTGGTCGAGACCGGCGGGCGGCTCGGCTTCATCACGCCGTTGACGCACAATTTCTGCGAAAGCTGCAATCGCGTGCGGCTGACCTGCACCGGCACGCTGTTCATGTGCTTGGGACAAAACGACAGCGCCGATCTGCGCGACGCGTTGCGCGCCACGCCCGACGATGCGGCGCTGGGCGGCGCCATCGACGCGGCGATCGGCCGAAAGCCCAAAGGCCACGACTTCGCGATCGACCGCCGCCATACCGACCGCACGGTCAAGCGCCACATGTCGCTGACGGGCGGCTGAGCGATGGCCCCTCCCGCGCTTCATTTCGTGGCCGCCTCGGCGGCCGACGCGCAGACCGCGCTCAAGATCATGCGCGGCCGCCACGAAGACGTCGGCGCCGCCAAGGCGGACGTCGTGGTGGCGCTGGGCGGCGACGGCTTCATGCTGCAGACGCTGCACAATTTCCTGCCCGCCAAGAAACCGATCTATGGGATGAATCTGGGCTCGGTCGGATTTTTGATGAACGAATATCACGAGGAGGACCTGGAGACGCGACTCGCCGCGGCGGAGTCCGCCCTGCTTCATCCTTTGCGCATGCGCGCGGTGGGCAAGAGGGGCGTCACCGAGGCGCTGGCGTTCAACGAAGTGTCGCTGCTGCGCCAGACCCGGCAGGCCGCGAAGATCCGAATCCTGGTCGACGACAAGCCGCGCATCGCCGAACTGATCTGCGACGGGGTGCTGGTCTCCACGCCGGCCGGCAGCACCGCCTACAACCTCTCGGCGCACGGCCCGATCCTGCCGATCGACGCCGACCTTCTGGCGCTGACCCCGATCAGCGCGTTCC
>CAZMHP010000173.1:0-6567 GCA_964566095.1 uncultured Rhizobium sp.
TACCAGCGCGCCGCGTCGCCGGCCTCCTGCACGTTCATCCCGAAATCGATGATGTTGGTCAGCACCTGGACATGGCCTTGCGGCTGCATGTCGCCGCCCATCAGGCCGAAGCTGAGGAACGGCGCGCCGTCTTTCATCACGAAGCCGGGGATGATGGTCTGGAACGGCCGCTTGCCCGGCGCATAGACGTTCGCCGCGTTGGCATCGAGCGAGAACAACTCGCCCCGATCCTGGAACATGAAGCCCAGATGGTCGGCGACCAGCCCAGATCCCATGCCGCGATAGTTCGACTGGATGAGCGAGACCATCATCCCGTCCTTGTCCGCGGTGGTGAAATAGGTCGTGTCGCCCTGACCGAGCTTGGGATCGCCGGGCCCGACTATGGGATTGGCATGTGTCAGATCGATCAGCCCCCGCCGCGCGTCGGCGTATTTGTCCGACAGCAGCTCCTTCATCGGCACATGCACGAAGGCCGGATCGGCATACCACTTCGCCAAGTCCTCGTAGCTCAGCCGCTTGGCCTCCAGCATTGCGGTGATCGCGTCCGCCGAGCCCGCGCCCATCGCCTTCAGGTCGAAGCCTTTGAGGATCTGCAGCATCTGCAGCACCGCCGCGCCCTGGCCGTTGGGCGGCAGCTCATAAACATCGTAGCCGCGATAGTTCACGCCCAACGGCTCGACCCATTCGCCGTGATGGCCGGCGAAATCCTCGTAGCGCAGATCGCCGCCGATCCGCTTGAAATACGCATCGATCTTGTGCGCGATCTCGCCCTTGTAAAAGGCATCGCGCCCGCCCTTTGCGATCAGCGACAGCGTGTGGGCGAGGTCCGGATTGCGGAAGATCTGCCCCTCGACCGGCGCCTTGCCGTCGATCAGATAGGTGTGCTTGGCGTTGTCCAGTTCCTCGATCATCGCGGCGCCGCGCGCGAACGCCTTCATGTTGCCGGTCCAATAGAGGGACACGAGTTGCGTCACGGGAAAGCCGTGCTGCGCATAGGCGATGGCGGGCGCCAGATCTTCCGCCAGGGGCAGCTTGCCGAACTTGGCGTGCAGCGCGCCCCAGCCGTCCACCGTGCCCGGCACGGTGATCGCCAGCGAGCCGTATTTGGGAATGTGCGCGCCATAGGGCAGGCCCAGCTTGGCATCGACCGCCTTCACCTTCGCGATCATGGCGGCGAGGTCGCGGCCCTTCGCGGCGCGGCCCGAGCCGTTATAGCCATAGAGCTTCTTGGTCTTGGGATCCCACACGATGGCGAACAGATCGCCGCCGATCCCGTTCGACACCGGCTCCATCAGGCCCAGCGTGGCGTTGGCCGCGATCGCCGCGTCCACGGCCGTGCCGCCCTTCTTCAGGATATCGATCGCCACTTCGGTCGCCGCCGGCACGGCGGTCGCCGCCATGCCGTGCTGGCCGAGTGCCGGCGAGCGCGTCGCCCATTGCGCGCCCGAATAGCGGTCGCCGCGTCCCACCTCGCCGAACGCGACGTTCGCAACCATTCCAACTGCCATGACCGCCAGCGCCCCCGCGATTGCCCCCAGATGCCGCATCCTACTGGTGCTCCAGCTCCGCATAGGTCACGTGGCACGATCCGCCATGCTTCGCGAAATAGCGTTGGTGGTAGTCCTCGGCCGGCCAGAAGGTCGGCGCGTCCTCCACGGTCGTGACGATCGGCTTCTTGAAGGTCCCCGCCGCCGTCAGCGCCGCGATCTTCTCGCGCGCGATCCGCGCCTGCTCAGGCGAATAGGTGAAGATCGCCGTGCGGTACTGCGTGCCGTGATCCGGCCCCTGGTAGTTGAGCTGGGTCGGGTTGTGCATCTTGAAGAACAGGTCGACCAGCTTGTCATAGCCGACCTTCGCCGGGTCGAACGTCACCTGCACGACCTCGGCATGGCTGGTCGCGCCGCTGCACACCTGTTTGTAGGTCGGGTTTGCGGTCGTCCCGCCGGCATAGCCGCTGACCGCGTCGATCACGCCGGGAACCTCGCGGAAGAAGTGCTCGACGCCCCAGAAGCAACCCGCTCCGAACAGTGCCTTTTCCATGGCTCTCACTCCGATTTTTCCTGCCGCCAATATACGACGCGAAGGCGGCCTTCGTTACAGACTTTTCCAAATCCTACGTCATGGCCGGGCCTCTGACGCTGTCGCTAGTGGACAGACTCTGACGCCTGGTACCCGCCCAAGGTCATCCTCACGGTTCGTCGAAGGGCGACGCGGCCTCGCCCGTTGGCAGACGTTTCGAACGTCGCGGGAGGCCGGTTAGCGGCCATTCGCACTTGCAAGGCTGGCTCCGCTGATGTGCTGCGCGACGTGCGGCATCACCTGATCCAGCAGAGCCAGGCAGTCTCGATAACCGGCCAGCCCAAGTTCGTAGGGGTCCGGAATGCCGCCTTGATGCTCGTTCGCGACCATCACGCTCGCCGAGTCTGCGCCCAGGGCGGAACGGACTTTGTCGGCCTCGTCGCGGCCGACACAAACGACCCATCGGTATTGGTCGAGATCAAGGTCCCCGATCCAGCGACTGACATGGCCACGCAAATCGACCCCGCGTTCCCTCATACACGCGACAGAGCGGTAATTGGCAGGACGGCCTGCCAACTCCTTACGCACGCCGGCACTTTCGACCAGGAAGGCGGCGCCAAGGTGCTGCTGCAGCACCGCCTGCATCATCGGGCTGCGGCTGAGGTTGCCAACACAGACACAGAGAACCTTCTCCATCATCCGATGCTAACCCGAGGGCTCACGCCGTCAAGTTCCGACAAGGGTCGAACGCCCCCTTGGTTGCCCGCTGGGGAGCAGACATTCCGCGCGGCGATTGGCCTGACCGGCGCGGTGACGTGGCCGAAGGCTAGCTGATTGAAGCGAGCACTTGGGGTCTGCGTGAAGCGGCGGCGATGATTTTGTCGGGATCGGCGGTCCAGACGAAGGGTTTGGGCTGTCGACCGCGACGCCAATACGCATCGGGCAGACACGCACGACGCCACGGCGCGAGGCCGGCCATGACGGTATGGGGCGAGGTTGACGAGCGAACAATCGTCCTTACGCCGTACATCGGACAAGGTTTTGCGGTTTGACCCTCGCTGTGTGACCCAATAAGCCGGTTGCCATGCTCGATACCGTTCTTCGCCGCCGTCTCGATGGCCCGCTCGCGCCCATCGCGGCGTGGCTGGCAGCGCACAAGGTCCGCAGCCTGGCGCTGACGCTTTCGGCGTTCCTGTGCGCGGCGGTTGCCATGCTCGACATCGGCCACCGGGCCTATCTGCTGGCCCTGGGGCTCCTGGCGGTCGCCGGCATATTTGACGCGCTCGACGGCGCGGTCGCCCGGCGCGAGGGCGCCACGGTCTTCGGTGCTTACCTCGAATCGGTCCTGAGCCTGATCGCGACGGCGGGCATCGCCTTCGCCTTCGCGTTGGCGCAGCCCGATCGCGCGCTGGCGGCGATGTTCCTGATGCTCGGACTGGTCGCTCGGGCAGGGGCCCGGACGACTGCCGCTTCGACAGGTTCGGTGCCGGCAATCGATCTGGTCGACAAGAGCGTCCTCTTCCTCGCCTTCGCGCTGGCTTGTCTGTTTCCGGATTGGTTCAGCATCATCGCCTACCTCCTTGGGGTCGCAGGCTTTGTCGCCGCCGGAAGCCGGGTGGCCGCGGCCGCGATGCAGCGCCTATGAAGATCGTCATTGTCGGCGCCGGCGTCGCGGGCTTGGCGATCGGCTGGCGGTTGCAGCAGGCCGGCGCCTCGGTGACCGTACTGGAGCGCGGCCAGCCGGCGCAGGCCGCGACCTGGGCCTCGGCCGGCATGATCGCGGTGGCCGGCGAAACCAAGCATGCCGTGTCTGCTGAAGCCGGTTTCGCACGGCATGCCAGCGGCTTATGGCGGGACTTTGCGACCGAGATCGAAGCAGCCTCGGGCCGCGATATCGACTATCGCCGCAACGGCGCCCTGCTGGTGACCGAGTCGGCGGGCATTCCCCCAGGCTCCGATCCTCGACACGGCGTGCAATGGCTCTCCGCAGAGGAAGTGCACCGCAAAGAGCCGATGTTGTCGCCTGACATCGTCGGAGCCCTGTGGGCGCCCGACGAAGCGCAGGTCGACAACCGCGCCCTGGGCAACGCGCTCGCCATCGCCTTCCAGCGGTCCGGCGGCGGGTTGTCCGTCAACGAGCCGGTGGTTCGCGTCCAGCATGGCGCCGATGGCGTCCAGGCGCTGGAGACGCCCTTCGCCCGGCACGAGGCCGAGGCCTTCATCGTCGCGGCGGGCGCCTGGTCGGGAATGCTGGGCGGCCTGCCGCCCGGCGTCTTGCCGCCCGTCCGGCCGGTCAAGGGCGAGATGATCGCCGTGGCGCCGCCCGCCCATGCCGTGATTCCGTCGGCCGTGATTCGCGGCGGCGAGGTCTACCTGGTGCCGCGCCGCGACCGGCTGCTGATCGGCGCCACGATGGAAGATGCCGGCTTCGACAGCACGGTCACGCAAGCGGCCACAGATTGGCTGTCGCGCCGCGCCCTTCGCCTCATGCCCGATCTGGCGCGCTGGGAGGTGGTCGAGCGTTGGGCGGGACTGCGGCCCGCCGCGCCGGACGGCCTGCCGCTGCTCGGTCCCACCGGCATGGAGCGCTTGTTCGTCGCCTCGGGTCAGTTTCGCAACGGTATCCTCTTTGCACCGGCCATCGCTGAACACATGTCTCGTCTCGTTCTGGAACACGCGGCTCCGATCCCCGAATTCGATCCGCGGCGCTTCTTAGTGGGGACCAAGGCAGGCTAGGGGCTATCGTGAATCCGCAGTTCGTGGTGTTGGTGTTTGCCGCCGGTGTCGTGCTTCTGGCGCTGGGCGGGGAAGGCGTGATCCGCGGCGGGGTCGCCCTGACGCGCGCGCTCGGCGCCTCGCCGGTCGTCGTCGGCCTCTTCGCGCTCTCTCTCGGAACGTCGTCGCCGACGCTTGCCCTGGCGCTGCAGGGCTCGGCCGCCCGGCTTCCCGATCTTGCCGTCGGCGCGGTGATCGGCGCGACGCTGCTCAATCTGCTTCTCGTCCTGGGTCTCGGCGCCCTGATCCAGCCGATGTCGAGCCCGCCCAAGGTTGTGTGGCGCGACGGCGGTACGCTTCTGCTGGGATCGATCGCGCTGGTCCTGCTGTCCTGGCAAGGGCACATCACGCGGCGCGAGGGCGCGGCCCTGGTCGCGGGCTTCGTGATCTACGCCGTCGTCGCCATCGTCACCGATTGGCGGCGCTCGTCGGAGCATTCGGTGGCCTGCGCCGAAGCGGAAAAGCGTTCCATCGACCACAATCCCTCCATCGGCGTCGGCATCTTCGTGCTGATCGTCGGCGCCGTTTGCCTTCTGCTCGGAGCGCATTTCCTGACCGGCGGATTGCTTGGTCTGGCGACGCAGTGGAATCTGCCGGTCGCCGATCTCGCGCTCACGCTCGTCGCGCTGTCGGCCTCGCTGCCGGTCTTCGCCATGACGACGGTCGCAGCGCTGCGCGGCCACACCCAGCTCGCCATCGGCCATCTCATCTCCGCCAGCGTCTTCAATCTCTTCGGCGCGCTGGGCTGTGCGGCGCTGCTTCACCCGCTCAAGATTTCGCCGATCTTCGCCAGTTCTGACGTCTTCGCCCTGCTGGGCGCGAGCGCCCTGCTGCTGCCCCTGCTGTCGACCGATTGGCGCCTGACCCGCCCCAAAGCGGCCCTCCTGGTTTTGGGCTATATTGCCTATGTCGGGTTCCTGGCCTGGCGCCAGGGGCTCATCCCGCACGCCCTGTAGGGGATGGCATGACGGATTTCGCGCTTCACCCGCGCCTTGGGGCGGATACGACCTTCGTCGCCGATTGGCCGCTGTCGCGCGTGCTGCTGCTGAACGACGCGCGCTATCGCTGGCTGGTGCTGGTGCCGCGCCGCGCCGACGCGACGGAGCTCTATGACCTTGGCGACATCGACCGCGCCGCGCTGATGGACGAGATCGCACGCGCCTCGCGGATCCTCAAAGGTCTGGCCGGCGCCGCCAAGATCAATGTCGGCGCGCTTGGCAATCTGGTGCCCCAGCTTCACATCCATGTCGTCGCGCGCAGCCCGGGCGATCCCGCCTGGCCCGGTCCCGTCTGGGGCCATAGCGCGGCGCTCGCCTATGCCGCGCCGGTGCGCAACGCCTTCGTCGCCGAATTCCTAAAGGCGCATTAACCAGCCTGGCACGCCTGTTGCTCCTGATGTTCGCAGGAGAACCGTCGCCATGCAGGCAGAAGCCGCAACCGCCACGTCCGACCGCTCGACCGTCCTGGCCGCGCTGCAGCGCGCCTCGCAGGCGACCGGCGCCGATTTCGACTATCTGGTCGGCACCGCGATGCGCGAGTCGAGCCTCAATCCTTCAGCGCGTGCAAGCACTTCCTCGGCCACCGGCCTGTTCCAGTTCGTCGATCAGACCTGGCTCGGCACGGTCAAGACCTATGGCGCCAAGCACGGCCTCGGCTCCTTCGCCGACGCCATCACGCAGAGCTCGGATGGGCATTATCGCGTGTCCAATCCCGCCGACCGCTCGGCAATTCTTGCCCTGCGCAAGGATCCGCAGGTCGCCGCCCTGATGGAGG
>CAZMHP010000174.1:0-6520 GCA_964566095.1 uncultured Rhizobium sp.
GCGACAGGAACACGATCTTGACCGTCTGCTGCGTGATGGTGGAGCCGCCCTGCACGGTGTGGCCGGCGCGGAAATTGGTCCACAGCGCGCGGACCAGGCCGCGCACCGAAAAGCCGCGATGGTTGTAGAAGTCGCGATCCTCCATCGCGATGAACGCGGCCGGCAGATAGGCCGGCATCTGTTCCAAGCTCAGCCGCTTGCCGATGATGGCGCCGCGATGGCCGACTTCGTTGCCGGCCGCATCCAGGAAGGTGAAGGCGATCGGCCGGTTGACGGCGTACAGGTCCTTGGACATGTCGAGCGGCGGCGCGAACCAGGACAGGACCGTGGGAAGAAGGATGAGCAGCGCCAGCGGAACCGCGACCACCGCCGCGCCGATCGCCAGGATGGGCGCCAGGGTGCGCCGCCGCGCCACGAAGAAATCCACGAGCGCCTGCAGATTGCGCGCGATCGCGGCGAGGATTGCGTCTTGGGGTTCGGCCATGGGCCGGTTTCGTCGCCCATATTTGCGGCGCAATCAAGGCTTTAGGGGTTAACCGCGCGGGAATGCGCCCGGCTAGGCCGCGCCCTTCAGCCGCTTGCGCGCGGCTTCCGCGAGAAAGGCCGAGCGGCTCTGGCCGGCCGCTTGTGCCGCGCTGTCGACGGCGGCCAGCAGATTTTCCTCGATCGAGATATTCACGCGTGTCGATTTCGACGGCAGGTCGATCGGCACCTCGATGACGCAGACATGTTTTATGTCCGCGGCCTCTTCCGCGAAATCGCGATCGCGGCGCAAGTCCTGAATCGTGCGCGGCTGAGGAACCGGGTCGCCGTCCTCGATCATGCCCGCGACATGGAACGCCAGCGTTTCCTTGCCGCGCCGGATCGCCTCTTCGAGCGAGCGGCCGCCGGACGCAACGCCGGGGAAGTCCGGGAAGGAAATTCCAAACCGGCCTTTCTCCTCATGCACCAATGCATAGACCATGATCGCCTCCGTCGTTCACCACTCCCAGCCGGCCTGGCGGAAGATGCTGCGCAGCGTCCCGATCGGGATGTCCCGGACGCCCATGTCCGCCGTCACCTTTCCCGGCCGCGTCGGGTGGACGAACTGGACGTGATCGCCCGGACCGCGCCGCTTCTCGATCCAGCCGCTTTCGCGCAGGCGCCGAACGATGTCCCTGGGCGTCATCACGCCGCGTCTGGTCATCCCGGCCTCCGACGTTGTGTATTCATACACAACGCTGCCTCGCGGTCAAGTCGGTGAGATGTCTGCGCCGCTGTTGCACCGGATATCGGTCGCTTGTCGTTTTGGTCTCTTCGCGCCGCCGCAAAATTTATTTTCGTGAAAGATAATATCGTTCGCCGCATCGCACAAAACCCGCTTATCGACGCGGGCGCGAAAATTTTTCCAGCCCATCCGCCGTGTACGGATTATCGCCGCGTCGATAACTCCGCTTCAAAAAAATTTTCGCGCCCCTCTTGAACCGAGTCGGTCTAGCCACCAAATCCCCCATATCCCCACACGTGTAAGCAAATGGAAACGGACCCTGAAACGGAGCGCCGCGCATATGCGCGTTCGCATCCCAAACATTGGATCGGCGTGATTGCCGAGGACATTCCGCAAGGATGGATGGACGACATGGTGAAACGACTCTTCGAAGAACTGAATCGGCAGATGCTGCGCCTCGAGAAGACGAGCACGCAGGAATCCGACAAGAAGGATCACAACGACATGATCGCCGACGATCCCGACAAGCGCGAGAAGAACGCCCGCACGCTCACGCGGCTGCGGACCGATCTCGAACACCTCACGAAAATGGAGATGGAACGTGCCTCGCTGCGTGCCACCAAATCCGCCCGCAAGCCCAGCGCCGCCCGTGCAAAGCTTGCGCAACAGCTCGCTGAAACGCCTGAGCCCGGAGCGGCGCAAGGCGTTTCTGGAAAGGCTCAGTGATGAAGACGTCGACTTCCTCCTCCGCGACTGGCTCCGCTATGCGCGCGATGAACAGCTCGCGCCGCAAGGCGCCTGGCGAATCTGGCTGTTCCTCGGCGGACGCGGCGCCGGAAAGACGCGTAGCGGCGCCGAATGGATCGCGCAAGGCGTTGGCGAAGGCGCCATGCGCCACATCGGTCTCATCGGTGCCACCTTCCACGACGCGCGGGCGGTCATGATCGAGGGCGTCAGCGGTCTCAAGGCGGTCAGCGCCGGCGCGAGCTTCGCGCCCTCCCTGCGCCGCGTGAGCTGGCCCAATGGCGCGATCGCCACCGTGCTCAGCGCCGACGAGCCGGACGGCATCCGCGGCCACCAATTCGATACGATCTGGGCCGACGAATTCGCGAAATGGCCGGATCCCCAAGGAATGCTCGACATGGCCTTGATGAGCCTTCGCATCGGCGCCGATCCGCGCATGGCGATCACCACCACGCCGCGCAACATCGCGGCGCTCAAGAATCTGCTGGCCGCGCCCGACGTCGTGCTGACGCGCGGCCGCACCGCCGACAATGCCGGCAATCTGGCGCCGGGTTTTCTCGACACCATGGAGCGCCGCTATGGCGGCTCGCGGCTCGGCCGCCAGGAGCTCGACGCCGAGATCATCGAGGACAACGACGCCGCGCTGTGGCACCGCGCCTGGATCGAGACCGCGCGCGTCCGCGCGGTGCCGGCGCTCGAACAGATCGTCGTCGCGGTCGATCCGCCCGCGAGCGCGCGCGGCGACGCCTGCGGCATCGTCGTCGCGGGAAAGCAGAATGACGAGGCCTTCGTGCTCGCCGATCTGTCGTCCGACGGTCTGACGCCCGGCCAATGGTCGGCGCGCGTCGCCGACGCCTTCGCGCAATACGGCGCCGATCTCGTCGTCGCCGAAGCCAATCAAGGCGGCGACATGGTCAAGGCCGTGCTGACCGAACAGATGCCCGATCTTCCCGTGAAACTGGTGCATGCGACACGCGGCAAGACCGTGCGCGCCATGCCCTATGCCGCGCTTTACGAGCAGGGCCGCGTGCACCACGTCGGCGCCTTCGCCGAGCTCGAGGATCAGATGTGCCAATACGACGGCAGCGGCGACAGCCCCGACCGCATGGACGCGCTCGTCTGGGCCCTGGCGCAGCTCTTTCCGATGACGCCGAAGATCAAACCGAAAGTCAGGACGCTTTGAAAATTACCTCTCCCGCTTGCGGGAGAGGACGCAAAATCCTGCACTTGGCGAAGCGCGTAGCGAAGCCAAGTGCTTGGATTTTGCTAGGTGAGGGGAACGCCGCTTGTGACGGCCCCTCACCCGGCTCGCTTTGCTCGCCGACCTCTCCCGCAAGCGGGAGAGGTTAGGAAGGTCATAACGCATGTTCTCATTCCTCAACCGACGCGCCGCGCCGGAACGCAAATCCGCGCCGCTCATCGCGCTCTCGCTCGGCGGTCCGGCACGCTGGTGCCCGCGCAATTACGCGAGTCTGGCCCGCGAAGGCATGCTCGCCAACGCCGTGGTCTATCGCTGCGTGCGGCTGATCGCCGAGGGCGCCGCCTCGGTGCCGTTCCTGCTCTATGACGGCGCCGCCGAGCTCAACGATCATCCGTTGCTGGCGCTGCTGACCCATCCCAATCCGGAAGAAGACGGCGCCAGCTTCTTCGCGCGCTGGTATGCCTTCCTGCAATGCGCCGGCAACGCCTATCTCGAAGCGGCGAGCGCCGCCGGCCAGGTGCGCGCGCTCTATCTGCTGCGGCCCGATCGTGTCGCGGTGGTGCCCGGCCCGCGCGGCTGGCCCGGGGCTTACGACTACACGGTCGACGGCAAGACCACGCGCATCGCGCGCGACGGCGCCACGGGATTTTTGCCCGTGCTGCACACCACGCTGTTTCATCCGCTCGACGACTATTACGGCCTCTCGCCGATCGAGGCCGCCGCCACCGCGATCGAGGTGCACAATGCCGGCGCGCAATGGACCAAGGCGCTGCTCGACAATGCGGCCAGGCCCTCCGGCGCGCTGGTCTATCGCGGCCCCGACGGCGCGCCGGGCCTGACCGACGACCAGTTCGCGCGGCTCAAGCGCGAACTGGAAGACGCCTATCAGGGCGCCGGCAATGCGGGGCGGCCGATGGTGCTCGAGGGCGGCCTCGACTGGAAAAGCATGAGCTACACGCCGGCCGACATGGATTTCGCGCAGAGCCGCGATGCCGCGGCGCGCGAGATCGCGCTGGCCTTCGGCGTGCCGCCCATGCTGCTCGGAATTCCGGGCGACAACACCTTCGCGAACTACCGCGAGGCGAACCTGTCCTTGTGGCGCCAGACGATCCTGCCGCTGGTGGCACGCACCGCCGCGTCGCTGACGCGCTGGCTCGGCCCGCGCTTCGGCGAGAGCCTGCGCATCGGCTACGATCCCGACAGCGTCGATGCGCTCGCCATCGACCGCGAAAGCGTCTGGGACCGCCTCAACGCCGCGACATTCCTGACCGAGGACGAAAAACGCGCTGCGGCGGGATATGGACCGATAGACAAGCGAGTGGCGAGTGGCGAATAGCGAGCGGGCCGTCCCTATTCGCTACTCGCCATTCGCTATTCGCCAGGAAACAACATGACCCTCGCCGAAACCTTCGCGCCGCTGGCGCTGGAGAAGAAAGTCCCCGCCGCCCTCGTGGCGGCGTTTTTGTTGCAGACGGCCGGCGCGCTGTTCTGGGCGGGTTCCGCCGCCGAGCGCATCGCCGATCTGGAACGCACGCTCGCCCGCGACCAGGGCGCCATCGAGCGCGTCGCGGTGCTCGAAGAACAGATCGCCGAGATCCGCGCCGCGACGGCCAGGATCGAGACCAAGTTGGACAAGGCGAGTAGGGAGTAGCGAATAGCGAATAGGGCGGTGGATTTACCCTACTCGCTATTCGCTACTCGCTATTCGCGTCCGAAGGACCACCCATGACACTCATCCATCACGTGAGGCCCCGCCTCGCGCACAGGAACACGCCCGCGCTCATCGAAGCGCTCGGCCGCTATGAGTTCGAAGGCTATGCCTCGCTCTTTTCGGTGGCCGACGGCGCGGGCGACATCGTCGCCCCCGGGGCGTTCGCCCGCTCGCTGCGCCGCCGACCGCCGGACCGGGTGCGCATGCTCTATCAGCACTTCGCGCATGAGCCGATCGGCGTGTGGCAGGTCATCCGCGAGGACGCCAAGGGCCTGTATGTGCGCGGCCAGCTCAACGAAGAGGTCGAGCGCGCCCGCGAGGTCGCCTCGCTCGTCGCGCAGGGCGCGCTGAACGGCCTCTCCATCGGTTTCCGCACGCTGCGCGCCAAGCGCGACGTCGCCGCCGGCACCCGCACCCTGCTCGAAGTCGAGCTGTGGGAAATCTCGATCGTCACCTTCCCGCTGCTGAGCGGAAGCGAGGTGACGGGGATCGGGAAGAAGCACGCACTGGCCGAACGCCTTCGTGCCGCAACAGAGCGAATAGCGAGTAGCGAATAGCGAATAGCGGGCGAGCCTTTCCCTATTCGCTACTCGCCATTCGCTATTCGCCCTTTTTTTCCAACGGAGAACCACATGGACTACGAAACCAAAGCCGCAAGCCCCGAGATCAAAGACGCGTTCGACGATTTCCTGCGCGCCTTCGAACAGTTCAAGGGCGCCAATGACGAGCGCCTGGCCGCGCTCGAACGCCGTTCCGCCGACGTCGTGACGGAAGAGAAGGTCGACCGCATCAACAAGGCGCTCGACGAACAGAAGCGCGCCCTCGACACGCTGACGCTGGAGGCGGCGCGCCCCGCGCTTTCCGGCGAACGCAAGGCGCGGGACGACCGCGGCGCGATCGAGCGCAAGCAGGCCTTCGACCGCTATGTCAGGAAGGGCGACACCGCCGGCCTCGACGCGCTGGAGCTCAAGACCGCCGCCTTCTCCGCCGGCTCCAATGCCGATGGCGGCTACACCGTGCCGCTGGAGATCGAGACCACGATCGACGACATCCTGGCCAAGGCCTCGCCGATCCGGTCCATCGCCACGGTCCGCCAGATCGGCGGCAATGTGTACCGCAAGCCCATCGCCACGACCGGCCCGGCCACCGGCTGGGTGGCGGAGACCGCGAGCCGCCCGCAGACCGACACGCCGACGCTCGCCGTGATCGATTTCCCGGCGATGGAGCTCTACGCCATGCCCGCCGCCACCGCGACGCTGCTCGACGACAGCGCGGTGGACATCGAGCAATGGCTCGCTTCCGAAGTGCAGATCGTGTTCGCCGAACAGGAAGGCGCCGCCTTCGTCGGCGGCAACGGCACGACGCAGCCCAAGGGTTTCTTGTCGGAGACCATCGTCGCCGATGCGAGCTGGGCCTGGACCAAGCTCGGCTACATCGCGTCCGGCGCCGACGGCGCCTTCGCGTCGTCCAATCCGACGGACGCGCTGGTCAGCCTCGCCTACGCGCCCAAACAGGCCTATCGCGCCAACGGCACCTGGGTGATGAACCGCAAGACCGAAAGCGTCATCCGCAAGTTCAAGGACAGCACCGGCAACTACATCTGGCAGCCCGGCGTCGCCGCCGGCCAGCCGCCGACGCTGCTCGGCTATCCGGTGGC
>CAZMHP010000175.1:0-6496 GCA_964566095.1 uncultured Rhizobium sp.
CGGCGGCCTGCATCTACATGGTGATCGAGAGCTGGCTCAACGACCGCGCCAGCAACGAGAATCGCGGCCGCATCTTCTCCGCCTATCTGACGGTCAACTTTTCCTCGATCATCGTCGGCCAGATGCTGTTCGGCACGTCCAAGCCGACGGACTTCACGCTGTTCAGCCTGGCGGCGGTGTTCTATGCGCTGTGCCTGATCCCGATGGGGCTGACGCGGCTGCCGCAGCCCCAGGCCGCGCGTGTGCCCGAGCTGCGGCCGCTGCGGCTCTACCGCCTCTCGCCGGTCGGGGTGATGGGATGCATCGCGGTCGGCTTCGCCAACAGCGCGATGTGGACGCTCTCGCCCGTCTTCGCCCAGGCGCACGGCCTCAACAAGGGCTGGATCGCGGTGTTCATGAGCGTGTTCACGCTGGGCGGCGCGCTGGTACAGCCGCCGCTCGGCCGCATCTCCGACCGGATGGACCGGCGCATCCTGATCGCTTTGGTCTGCACGGTGGCCGCGGCGCTCGGCATCGCGCTGGCGACGTTCGGCGGCGCGCACCGGGTGCTCATCCTGCCCTTGGTCTTCTGCTTCGGCGTGGTGGCGCTGCCGCTCTACGGCTTGTCGGTGGCCCACACCAATGACCGCATGGCGCGCAACGCCTTCGTGGAGACCTCGGCCACGCTCTTGATGATCAATTCGCTGTCCTCGGTGAGCGGGCCGACGCTGGCGGCGCTGCTCATGGGCTGGTTCGGTACCGGGGCACTGTTTTTCTACACCGCCGCGATCCATGTCGCGATGGCGATCTTCGCGATCGTGCGCATCACGATGAAGGAAGCGGCCCCGACGCGCGAGCGCTTCGAGTCGATCCCGCCGCAGTCGACCCAGAGCGAGGCCGAACTCGATCCGCGCGGCGCCGACGAGCAGGCGGCGGCATAAGCGCAATAGGGTGAAGCGCAGCTTCGCCCGTCATTGCGCGCCAATTGAAGAATCAACCGGGACTGTCGTCTTCCTGCGGGAATTCCAGCGGATCGGGATCGGGCGCCGGCTTGGACTCCGCCGTCGTCTCGGAAATCGGCTTCAGGCTCTCGCCGCGCTTGCCGGCGCGCTTCTCGGCCCGCTCGCGCTTGGCCGAGGCGCGCGTCACCGCCAGATCGAGTTCGAGCTGGCTGCACAGCCCCAGCGTCACCGGATCGACCGCCTTGATGTTGGTCGCGTTCCAATGGCTGCGTTCGCGGATCTTCTGGATCGTCGCCTTGGTCGTGCCGATGAGGCGGATGATGTCCGCGTCGGCGAATTCGGGATGGTTGCGCAGGATCCAGTAGACGGCGTCGGGCTTGTCCTGGCGCTTGGACACCGGGGTGTAGCGCGGCGCCTTCTTCTGCTTGACCGCCGGCATCTTGTGCTTGGGCGGCGCCATCTTGAGGCGCATCTTCGGATTCTTCTCCGCCTCCTCGATCATCTCGCGGGTGAGCTGGCCGGACGAGACCGGATCCTGTCCCTTGATGCCCTTGGCCACGTCCTCGTCCGCGATGCCCTTCACTTCCAAGGGGTGCAGGCCGCAGAAATCGGCGATCTGCTCGAAGGACAGCGAGGTGTTGTCGACCAGCCAGACGGCGGTCGCCTTGGGCATCAGGGGCTTGGTATCGACGGCCATGAATCTTCTCCCTTGCCGGGGACCCGTTCACCGGACCCACCGACCTCGTAAGGCTCGACCTTTCGAGGAATGGCAGGGGTTTTAGCGGGTGCCGGGGCGAAGGGGAAGAAAATAAGCAGGGCGGCTGGGGTTGATTTTCCGTTGGTATATATGTACCAAAATACCATGAAAGCCGTTGAACGCGTCCAGACGGGCGTTCGCATCGAAAAGCGAACCCTCAAAGTGCTCAAGGGGCTGGCCGAGTGCCTCGATCTCACCCTGGGCGATTTGCTGGAGGGGATCGTGCTGCACACCTTCGAAGGCAAGTCGCCGTTCGACGACCGCACGCTGATACAGGTGCAGCGCCTCAAGAGCATATACGGCCTCGACCTGACGGCGGCGGATGCGCACAAGCTTGGGGAGGAGGGGAGCGATGGGCATTGAGCAGATCGGTATCGAGTTGCGCGCTCTGCGCTGGAGCTTCGTCGCCTTTATCGTGGCCCAGCGCGCGACTACGGCGCCCTACGTGTAGTCAGTAACGCTTCGACCCGAGAGAGGCCACGCGAGGCTATTCCCCAATCTTTGGGCTCATTGTTAGGCCCAAAAACCTTTAGCGCTTCGCGGTAGGCGACAACGGCTCTCTCTAACTCGGCCGCTCCAGTTGCGCGTTTGCCAAGTAATTCAAAGACGATACCCAATTCACTTTGGATTCCGGCCCAAATTATCGGTCGATCTTTGCATGTAATGTCGGCTAGCGCTATGCAGTAAGCAGATGCGGTTTCATTTAACCGCGCAACATATGTCGTGCAAGCATTCACCAATGCCGGGCTGTTGCCGGATACGATGCGGATAAAATCCGGTGATTGATTCTCGGCCGCCTTAAGCAATTCGCGACTATCGTCCAAAACAGCTTCTTGCATTGCAGCCTCGCTCAGTTGTCTGAGTGCATATGCAAGTTTGACATATGTAAGGGCTCGCAGCGTTGGCAGACCTGCGTGATCGTACTCTTTCAAGCTCGTGCGATAAGCTGCGACAGCTTCTTCCAACCGCGCCACCCTGTTTTCCCATTCGCCGATACTCGAGAGAATATCGCCCAGAGTAGCCTGTGCCGAAGCCCAGACGAGCGGCACAGAGTTGTTGGAGTATATCCTCAACGCTTGGCGACACGCGTTCGCAGCATCCATCAGCAGCGTCGTACTTCTCTGGTGGTCTCCGAGACGTCTGAGCGCTTTCGCCAGGTCAAACTGAGTGTCAGCCCATTGAAGCGGCAGTCGATCACTCGAAATTTCCTTCAGCGCCTCCTGGTAAGCAGCAATTGCTCCTGCGAGTTGGCCCGCACCGTTTGGGCGTTCGCCAAGAGCTGTCAGTGCGTCGCCTAGAGTGGCCTGGGCCGCGCACCATTGAATGGGAGCGCGTTCCCGAGTGATAACTGTGAGGGACTCGCCGCAAGCTTCTGCAGCTTCCTCCAACAGGCCATCGCTGTTTCGCCGGTTGCTAAGCGCAACGAGTGTGCCGGCTAAGCCAATTTTGGTCGTTGCCCACCGAAAAGGCGCCTGTTCACGCGTATACACTTTCAGGGCACTGCGATAACACTCGATGGCATCTTCCAATTGACTTGTTCCGCCGTCGCGCTCTCCAAGAAATCTAAATGCGGTCGCAAGATTGCTTTGGACCAATGCCCACTTAAGCGGCATGCGGTTACGCGGGAATTCCTTGAGCGCCTCGCGACAGGCGGCGACTCCATTCTTTAGTTGCGCAGTGCAGTTTTCACGCTCGCCGAGTTGCAAGAGCACGCTTCCCAAATTGTTCTGGGCCATGGCCCAAGCGAGCGGCATTTGTTCTCGCATGCACCCACTCAGTGCTCTACGAAAAGCGGCAACAGCCTGTTCCAGCCAAGGCCCGCCGCTTTCACGCACACTCAGGGCTCTGTAAACGGTTCCAAGGCTTGTCTGAGTTGCAATCCACTGGTCAGGTGATCGCTCACGAGTCACTTCTGTTAACGCATCGCGTATCACGCCGGAAGCTTCTTCCAGTCTCGCCGAATCAGTTTCCCGTTCGCCAAGGCGCGTAAGCGCGATTCCCAACACCATTTTAGACATAGCCCAGCCAAGTGGTGTTCGCTCGCGGGTGCGCTCCTCCAGCGCTTCACGCAAGGCAACGACGGCCTCCTCCAGGCGTGTGGGATCCGCCGCGCTTTCTCCCAGAAGCAAGAGCGCTGCTCCCAGATTGCCTCGCGTCACCGCCCATTTGAGGGGCGTCCGCTCTCGTGAATAAATCTTGAGTGCATCGCGGCAGGCGCTAACGGCGCGTTCCAAAGATGATGAGTCGCCACTTTGGTCGCCCAACGCCAATTCGATTAGCGAATAGGAGTGGATCAAACTCGCTTGGTCGTCGGGTTTGAACGAATTTGGAGGATTGGTGGCTAATGGCTGTAAGCGATCCGCCAACGGACGGAGCTTCGGTACCAGATAGCTGCCTATGTTCTCCGAGGCGGGAAGCGCAAGCGCGGCAACCGTGGCAGAAAGCGCGGTACCCATTGCCGGGCCGAAATCTACATCGAGAGTCAACTTATCTTCGACCAGCCCAAATCGCTTTCCCTCAGTTCCATCAAGATTTGCGGACACGAACCGCAATTCGACGCATGCACCGCGCCCTATGACTGTGTGAACGCGCCCCCAGATGAGAAGATCGCCCTTTTTGGCTCGCAAGAGTTGTCGCGCCTCGTGCATGGCTGGGAGCGCAGCGTCGTCCTCGCTCACGCCATCCTTGTGTTTAAGGGTCAGGCCTGCGGGAATCACTTCGACCGCATTTCTTCCGATCTGTTCTGTGATGGAATCTATCAAGCTTCGACGATGTGTTTGTCTATCGTCGTCTCCATCAAGTTCGGCGACATAGATTGAAAGCTTGATGCCTTTAGGGTTTGGCGTTATTGGCCGGAGGCGAAAAACCGCCCGCCGCGCTTTGGGTGTTAAGAGCACAAATGCCGGGATCAACACCAATGCAGCGACTAGGTTCGGCGCGACACCGGCTATGAGGTCGGGCAGCCGATCGTTGCTATAGAGCGGCCAGATGAATTTCACGATGGGAAGACAAAGGCTGCCGACCGCCGCCGCGCATACCCCTTCTGTAACCCCGGATAACCGGACGCCAACGCCTTGCTCGGGCATAGTGCGCATCCTTGTCGCCCTGCCCAGTAAAGCTCAGGTTGCAACCTCCAGCAACAACTTGCCGATATGCTCGGATTTAGCCATCCGTGCATGTGCCGCCTGGGCTTCGCTGAGGGGGAAAACCCGATCCACCACCGGCTTGATCTTTCCCGCCTCGATCAGCGGCCACACGTCGCGCAAGAGCGCATCGCGGATCGCGCCCTTCTCGTCGTTGCTGCGGCCGCGCAGCGTGGTCGCGAACAGCGACAGCCGCTTCATCAGCATGGGCGCGAAATTGACGTTCGCCTGCATGCCGCTCTGATAGGCGATGTTGACGATGCGGCCCCAGATCGCCGCCGCGCTCATATTGCGCTGGATATAATCCCCGCCGACCATGTCGAGGATGACGTCGACGCCCTTGCCGCCGGTCGCGTCCTTCACCACCGCGACGAAATCCTGTTCCTTGTAGTTGATCGCATGGCCACCCAGCGCGGCGATGGCGGCGCACTTCTCGGCGCTCGCGGCGGTCGAGAACACCGTGTGCCCGCGCGCCGCGCAAAGCTGGATCGCGGCCGTGCCGATGCCGCTGGTGCCGCCGTGGATCAGCACGCTCTCGCCCGGCTTCAGCCGCGCGGTGTCCATCAGATTGGTCCACACCGTGAAGTGCACTTCCGGCAGCGCGGCCGCATCGACAAGGGACACGCCCTTGGGCACCGGCAGCAGGCATTTCTGCGACGCGACCGCGTATTCGGCATAGCCGCCGCCCGGGATCAGGGCGCAGACCGGATCGCCCGTCTTCCATGCGGTGACGTCGGCGCCGACCGCCTCGACGACGCCCGAAACCTCCATGCCCAGCGTCGCCGGCGCGCCGGGCGGCGGCGGATAACCGCCCATCGCCTGCAGCAGATCGGCCCTGTTGAGTCCGGCGGCCGCGACCTTGATCAAGACGTCGCCGCCGGCCGGCGCCGGCTTGGGGATTTCCGCAACCGCGAGCGCGTAGTCCTGCCCCGGATGTTCAACCTGGATCGCTCGCATGGCACCTCGCATCTTGCGTGTCGCTGCACTGTGGCGAAAATAGCCGGGTCCGCGCAACGAGGCGACCATGCCCATCGACCCGGAAGAATTGCTGCCGCGCAAGAAACAGCCCGATATCGTGCTGGGCGAAGACCTGGCGACGTTGTCGGCCCATGAACTGGAAAAGCGCATCGCCGTGCTGGAGTCCGAGATCGCGCGTTACCGCGAGGCGATCGCGCAGCGGGACGCCACGAAATCAGCGGCCGACGCATTCTTTAAGCGTTAATCGCGCGCGGGTTCCCGCCGTCAATATTAATACGCACAGCCAAGCGTTGCCGATGCGCAACCATTCGTTTGGTTTATGCCCGATCTAGGGGTTCAGAACGCTTGCGCGCTCCGCCGCAGTTGATAGCGTGCGCCACAACACAGGGCGGGCTACCGGATTCGCATGAGCACCAACACAGCCGACGAGGAATCGCTTCGCGGCGTCTCCGTTCAGGACTTCACCGGCTCGGCGCTGTTCGATCGCACCTTCGAAGAAGGGATGTCGCTGGTCGAGGAGACGGCGCGCTATCTCGACGGCCGGGGCCGGCAGGAATCGCGCGATCTGCCGCGCAAGGCGGCGCTGCTCTATGCCGGCGAAAGCATGCGCGTCACCACGCGGCTGATGCAGGCGGCGAGCTGGCTTCTGGTGCAGCGCGCGGTGCATGACGGCGACA
>CAZMHP010000176.1:0-6478 GCA_964566095.1 uncultured Rhizobium sp.
CCTTGGCGATCTTGCGCGCGTGATTGTCGTCGGTGATCTCGCCGATGAAGCCGGGGACGGTGTTCACCTTGGCGGCCTGGGCCAGCTTCTTGGACTCGATCTTGTCGCCCATCGCCGCGATGGCTTTGGTGTTCGGCCCGATGAAGGCGATGCCGTGCTTGGCGAGCGCCTCGGCAAAGGCCTCGCGTTCGGAGAGAAAGCCGTAGCCCGGGTGGACGGCCTGCGCCCCGGTGTCCCGGCAGGCCTGCACGATGCGGTCGATGACGAGGTAGGACTGGGCCGAGGGCGACGGGCCGATATGGACCGCCTCGTCGGCCATTTCGACGTGCAGTGCGTCGCGATCGGCGTCGGAATAGACCGCCACCGTCTTGATGCCCATTTTCCGGGCCGTCTTGATGACGCGGCAGGCGATCTCGCCGCGATTGGCAATCAGGATCTTCTGGAACAAGTCGAGCCCCCGCGAGCCATGGATTTGGCTTGGCGATGCAAGGTTTTAGGGGAGCCGACGCTTGCCGTAAACCGGTCAAGTCGTTTACGGGAGGGAAGACATGTCGCGCCTCGCCCGCACCTTTCATCCCCTTCTCTACCGGCCGCATCTGGAGAACGGATTGTCGGTCAGCGCGGGCGTGACGCTGGCCGGGCTGGCGGCTGGCGTTCCCCTGGGGCTGGCCGCGGGCGTGGTGGCGGCGACGGGCGCGCTCTGCGTTTCCATCGCCGACCAGCCCGACCCCCTGGGCGAGAAGCCGCGCATCCTGTCGGCCGCGCTCGTCATGGCCGCGGCGGTGACGCTCGTCACCTTCCTGGCCAGGGGCTGGATGGGAGCCGAGTTCGCCGTGACCTTCGCCGTGGGAGCCTGGGCCGGGCTGATCTCGGCCTATGGCAAGCGGGCGATCGGGCTGGGCGTCGTCACCGTGCTCGCCTTCGTTCTGGCACTCAGCGCCGACCCGGCGACAGGCGCGGCGCTGTGGACGCGATGGGGCGTGTTCGCGGCGGGCGCGGCCCTGTACGCGCTTTATGCACTCGGCTCCGCATGGATATTCGACGCGCGGGTGCGCCGACTCCTGATGGCGGAGGCGCTGCGCAGCTTCGCGACCTATCTGCGCGCCAAGGCCGCCCTGTTCGAGGCCGAGCATGGCGGCGGCGGCGCGTTCACCCGCGTCATCGAAGCCCATGCCGCCGCGGTGGAGCGCATGCAGATCGCGCGCGATGCGATCTATGCCCGTACCGCGCAGGGCTGGCAGCAGCGCCAGGCGCGCGCGCTGATCGCGCTGCTCGATGCGTTCGAGACCATCTTGTCGAGCGATGCCGATATCGAGATCCTGCAGGCTTCGCCGCACCGGCACTTGAAGCGGCGCTTGCGCACGCTGACATTGGCGCAAGCCGAGGACGTGGAACGGTTGGCGCTGACGCCCGACGAGCCGGCCGACATCGAGCCGCATTTGCGCGAGCGCGATGCCATCGCGGGCGAACTGGCGCGCATCGCGGCGGCGGCGCAGGGCGAGGACAGCGAATTGCTGGCGGTGGCCGCGTTCCGCTCCACGGCCGACAAGCTCGGCCAGTCGGCGCTGCGCATCGCGGCCATCGGCGCCAGGAATCCGCCCGCGCCGCATGCCGATCTGAACCTGTTCCGCCAGCCGCAACTGCGCGGCTTCGCCCATTTGAAGGCGCAGATCGGGTTCGGGGTGCCGGCCTTCCGCTATGCGGTCCGGCTTTCGCTGGCGATGTGCAGCGCGCTCGCCTTGACGGTCGCGTTTCCGCGTTTCGCCCATGCGAGCTGGATCCTGCTCACCATCGCGCTGATCATGCGCGCCAATTACAGCGTGACGCGGCGGCGGCGCTGGGATCGCATCCTCGGAACGCTGATCGGTTGCGTGCTGGCGGCGGCGCTGCAGGCCTTCGTGCCGGTGGGCTATCTGCTGGCCTTCGTCGCCATCGCCACGGGCGTCGGCCATGCCTTCGGCGCGGTGAACTATCGCGTGACGGCCGCGGCCGCGTCGGTCTCCTCGCTGCTGCTGCTGCATTTCCTGCAGCCCTATGCGCACCACGCGCTGATCGAGCGTATCGGCGACACGCTGATCGGGGCGGCGCTGTCCTATGTGTTCGGGTTCCTGCTGCCGAGCTGGGAGCGCAACGAGCTGCCGCGTACCATCGCGAACCTGCTCAAGGCGGATCGCGACTTCGCCGCCGCCGCGCTGACGCGCCAGCGGATCGAGCAGAGCTATCGGCTGGCGCGCAAGCGGCTGTTCGACGCGGTGGCGGCGACGTCGGGCGCGGTGCGGCGGCTGGCGGACGAGCCGAACACCGGCAAGGCGTTGCTGGCGCGCCTGAATGCGCTGCTGTCGGCCAACTACCTGCTGTTGTCCGATCTGACGTCCATGCAGGTGCTCTACAGCATGCGCGGCGCCGAGCTGGACAAGATCGCGAACGCCGAGAGCTTCACCGCCGAAATGCGCGCGCGGGTGCTCGACGTGCTGAGCACGGCCGCGCCGGCGAAGGCCCCGCCGCGCTTGAGCAAGACCTCGCGCGACGACCTTGCGCAACCCAACGCCATGGCGGTGCTGAAGCGCCGCCTGGTGCATATCGAACACGCCGCGCGGCGCGTCGCGGGATTGGCGAAGGACCTGCCCTCCGCGTGACCGGCGGGAAGCGGAGCCGGCCTACTCGCCTGTTACACGCAGAGGCGGCGGGTTCTTGAGAAAATCCCGCATCATCGAATCGGTATCGACGAGCAGGCCCTCCCCACCGGACTTGGGCGGCGCGGGCGGTTGACAGATATCGAGGCTCGGTCGATTTCTGCCGTGCAGCGCGTCGTCGATATCGGCTGCGTTGGACTTGCTGAACATAAGATGTTCCGAGGACGCAAACTGGTAAAGCCTGTAGCCGATGAGGTTGAGCGAGCGGTCCAGCGTTCGTGCCCTTTGCAACGCACGACGCAGATCCGCGGCTTCCGCCTGCGACAGCGGCCGCCCCGCTCCGACCATCTGATGCAAATCGGACCACACCGCCAGTTGCTGATCCATGGCGGCGTCGCCATGCGCGACAAGGCCATATGTAACAGCCAAAGTATCGAGCTCCTCGGACGGGAAATGCGCCGCGGCCTGGGACGCAAGAACACTGTTCCAAACACCGGACTGCAATATGCGCAGCGGCGGTTGCCGAAAGTCGCCAATCGGCGGCAGCCGCCCGCTTGCCTCCGCCGTGTCCAGGATCGTCGTCAAGGCATCGAGGCGCGACTGCGTGCAGCTGCTGGCACGGATTTGATCGAGTCCGTTTGCGATATCTTCGGCAAGTTCGGAGCCGACCGCAGACCGGGCTTCTCCGACCTCATGTCTCCAGTGCAGGACCTCGACGACCTGCTCGGCGGCCAGGGCGATCGTCACGCCGATCACGATGGTGCCGATTTCGATGAGAAACTCGCGCCAGTTTCGAATCGGCTTCGGCTTATGGATGTCCACCTCTTACCCCGACTCTGCGTTTCGCGAATGTCGTCGCCCCTCAAGGCGAAGGTCGTTTCACGCCCAAGCTTTTGTCCCGGATAGCCCGGAATTCGTTGTCCTTGTACCAGTTCGGCCAGCGGTCGGAATTCGCCAGCGTGTCGCCCAGCGTGTAGAGCGCCTGAAGATCGTCGATCACGCCGGTCATGTCCCAGGACGGATTGAACTCGTCCGAGGGCTGATGATAGCGGTTGGCGCGGTAATCGTCGCGGAGCGCCTGACCGGCCGCCTTGCCGCCGACCACCAGATCGTAACCGCCGCCCGGATCGAGCATCGGCACGCCGACGCGGGACAGGCTGATGTGGTCGGAACGGTAGAAGCCGCCCTTCTCCGGTTCGGGATCTGGCGTGATGACGCGGTTCTGCGTCTTGAGCACGTCGGCGAGCAAGTCCTCCATCTCCGAGGCGCCGCTGCCGACCAGAACGAGGTCGTGCGCGTGGCCCTCCGGCAGGCCGGCGTCCAGATTGACGCCGCCGACGATGTGGCTCAACGGCCAGATCGGATGCACCGCGAAATATTGCGAACCGAGCAGGCCCTGCTCTTCCAGGCTCCAGCAGATGATGGCGACGGTGCGTTGCGGCCGGGGCTTCACATGGGCGAAGGCCTCGCCGATCTCCAGGATCGAAGACACGCCCATGCCGTTGTCGACGGCGCCGTTGTAGATCTTGTCCGGACCGGCGACGTCGGGCTTGACGCCCAGATGGTCCCAATGCGCGGTGTAGAGGACGTACTCATTGGGATGCTTGTAGCCCGGGACGATGCCGACGACGTTGCGGGTGTTGAGCGTCTTGAAGCTGGAATGGGCGTGGACGTCGAGCGTCTCGCCCTCCAGGGCGACGGCCTGGAAGCCGGGCTTGTTGGCGGCGGCCTTCTGCACGTCGTAGTCGAGGCCGGCGCGCTTGAAGAGATCGCGCGTGGTGTCGAGCGTGATCCATCCCTGGATCGGCACCATGGATTTGTTCTTGTCCGGCGCCGCCAGCCAGAGCTTGTTGCCGGAGTTCGAGTTGCGCACGACCTGCCAGCCATAGGCGGCCGGACCCGTCTCGTGAACGATGATCGCGGCGGCGGCGCCCTGGCGCGCGGCTTCCTCGTATTTGTAGGTCCAGCGGCCGTAATAGGTCATCGCGCGGCCCTTGAAGAAGGCGGGATTTCCCGGCCGCTCCTCATTGCCCGGATCGTTGATGAGAATGACGACGGTCTTTCCCTTCACATCGACGCCGGCATAATCGTTCCAATGGTATTCGGGCGCCACCACGCCATAGCCGACGAACACCAGCGGCGACGTCTTCACCTCGACATCGGCGCCGGCATAGCGCGGCGTCCAGTACACGGCGCTTTCCGGGAAGTTCGGCGTGATCGCGCCGGACGGCGTGTTGAAACGAAAAGAGGACTTCGCGGCATCGAGCGCGATGCTGACCGAGGGCACGGGCTGGAAATAGCTGCCGTGGTAGCCCGGCTTGAGCCCGATGCGCTTCATCTCGTCGGCGATCCATTGCGCCGCCGCCTCGCCGTTCTTGGTGCCCGGGCCACGCCCCTCGAAGGCGTCGTCGGAGATCGCCTTGTCGCGCGCCAAGACGTCGGCGGCGACGATGTCGGGCACGGTTGTGGGGTGCGCCGGATAGGGCGCGGTGGCGGCGAACAGCGTGACGGGCAGAAGCGCAAAAGGCAGGGCGAACGCGAGCAGGCGGCGGTGTGTCATTGACCCCTCGGAGTGGCAGATGCTCCATGCGCGAAGCACGGGAGCGAAGCGGCTGGCTTGGCGGTATATTACGGGCTATCGCCGATCCGTCACGCGAATTTCGAGGGAACGATCCATGATAGAATTTGTCAATTCCGCCGCTGCCAAAGCATCGAACTTGCCGTTCAGCCAGGCGGTGTGGGCGGGTGAGACGCTCTATTTATCGGGCTGCATCGGCAATGTGGCGGGCAAGATGGAACTCGTGCCGGGCGGCATCGAGGCGGAGAGCCGCCAGATGATGGAAAACATCGGCGCGGTGCTGAAGGATTGCGGGTTGGATTTCGGGGCTGTCGCAAAATGCGTCGTCTATCTCGCCGACATGGCCGAGTGGGGCGCCTTCAACAAGATTTATATGCCCTATTTCAAGCCGGGCCGCTTTCCGGCGCGCACCGCGATCGGGGCGCACCAGCTCATCCTGGGCGCACGGATCGAGATGGAGGTCATCGCGGCGGCGGGATGACGCCGGCGTCAACCTGAACGGCACATGAGCGCGCCGTGCTGTCGCGGTTCAGACGGCACACGTAAAGTGACGCCCACAACAGTCACACACAGGGAGCACGTCATGAACAAGCTGACTCAGTTTGCAGGCATATCCCTTCTGGCGCTTACGCTGGCTGGCCCGGCCTTCGCGCTCAACCCCCAGCCCGAGCCGCCGGGCAAGAATATCATCATGCATCAGCCATCGGGCACGACGCTGCACACCATCGGCAGCGCGACCAGCGGCGCCGGCGCCGGCAAGGCCTCCGATGCCGACGACAATTATTGCGGAACGCCGGTGCCCGGCCATCCGCACGTCAACGCCATGGACAACCAAAGCGGCCTGCCGACCGGCGTCAGGGCGAATGGCGGCGCACACTCGATCATCATCGAAGGCAGCACAGCGGCACATTGCAACGCCCGCACGATAGGCAGCGCGACCGGCGGCGCCGGCTCGGGCAAGGCGCACGCCAATTCGATCGGCAGCGCCACGGCGGGCGCGGGTTCGGGACGTTAAGCCAACCTCGACCGAAGGAATCGGCAGGCGCGGAGCGATCCTCCGCGCCTGTTCGCGTTCAATGGCAGGCGAATAATCCTTTTGCGAGGGCTTGGCTATTGAATGGCGACGGAATGCGCATTCATTTCACAGCGGAATATTGTCGTGCTTCTTCCACACCTGGGCGACCTGCTTGTTGCGCAGCATGCGTAGCGACCGCGCGATGCGCCAGCGCGTCGAGTGCGGGCGGATGACGTCGTCGATGTAGCCGCG
>CAZMHP010000177.1:0-6424 GCA_964566095.1 uncultured Rhizobium sp.
GAGAAGCTGAAGGAGATCGCGCCGTTTCCGGTCGGCAAGGTGTTCTTCGCCAATTCGGGATCGGAAGCCAACGACACCCAGATCAAGCTCTACTGGTACGCGGCGAACGCGCGCGGCCAGACCAAGAAGAAGAAGATCATCTCGCGCATGCGCGCCTATCACGGCGTGACGCTGGCCAGCGCCTCCCTGACCGGGCTCGCCAACAATCACAGAAGCTTCGACCTGCCCTTCGACTTCGCGCGCTTCGCCGAATGCCCGCATTTTTATCACGCCGCCGAAGCGGGCGAGACGCAGATGCAGTTCTCGCAGCGCATGGCGCACAATCTCGACGGGCTGATCGAAAAGGAAGGCCCCGACACCATCGCCGCGATGATCGCCGAGCCGATCATGGGCGCTGGCGGCGTGATCCTGCCGCCGGACGGCTATTTCGACGCCATCACCAAGGTGCTGGGCCGCTACGACATTTCGTTGATCGACGACGAGGTCATCACCGGCTTCGGCCGCACCGGCAACTGGTTCGGCTCGACGACCTATGGCTTCGAACCTGAGAGCATGTCCATCGCCAAGGCGCTGTCGAGCGCCTATCTGCCGATCAGCGCCGTGCTGCTGTCGCCCGAACTCTCCGACATCATCGAACAGGAATCCGGCAAGATCGGCACCTTCGGCCATGGTTTCACCTATAGCGGCCATCCGGTGTCGGCCGCCGTCGCGGTCAAGACGATCGAGATCTATCAGCGCCGCGACATGGTCGGCCATGTCCGCCATGTGGCGCCGGCGTTCCAGAAGCGGCTGAAGGCTTTGGCCGCGCACCCGCTGGTCGGCGAGGCGGTCGGCATCGGTTTGATCGGCGCCATCGAGCTCGTCGCCGACAAGGCCGCAAAGAAGAACTTCGAAGGCGCCAAACAGGTCGGCGCCACCTTCGCCGGCATGGCGCAGCAGGAAGGCCTGATCGTGCGTCCCCTGCTCGGCGACCGCATCGCGCTTTGCCCGCCGCTGGTGATCACGGAAGCCGAGATCGGCGAGCTGTTCGACCGCTTCGAGCGCGCGCTGGCCAAGTGCCTCGACTGGGTCACCAAGGAAAAGCTGACCGCGGCCGGCGATTGACTTAGGCGACGTGCCGGATGTCGGCGGCGGCGGCGCGCAACGGCACGAAAACGCGCCGCTCTTCACGCGCATCCTCCGGGCGGCGGTAAACCAGTTCCTTGCCATGCCACACTTCCAGCGTGCGGCAGGACGGCGGCTTCATCGCATGCGCCAAAATCTTGGCACGCATCTCTTCGTCGAATTGCACCGAAAAGGCGCAGGCGAGCGAACCGTCGTCGCTGAGATACAAGATTTCGTAAGCAGGCATATTAGGCTCCTCCAACAGAAGGCGACCCCGCTGTCGACCGTTCTCTATCCCGCGCGCGTGTAAGTCGAGTGACAAACGCGCGGTGAAACTTCACGAAGTTTCGAAGGCTGTCGCGCTGCGATATTCAAAACGAATGTCGGGAGGCGGAACCGACCGCGCCGCGGCGCCGTTACATCGCGGGGTCGTGGCGCGCACCGCGTCGCGCACGGCCATCAACTCTTGCAACGAGGCTGCCATGTCCGGACCTTTCGAACTTTCGCCGCTCCCCTGGGACGAATCCGCGCTCGAGCCCGTGATTTCCGCGCGCACCATCGGCTTTCACTACGGCAAGCATCACAAGACTTATGTCGAGACGCTGAACACCCTGGTGCAGGGCACGCGATATGCCGACATGGCGCTGGAACGTGTCGTGCTGGCGACCGCCGGCTCCGCGGAAGGCAGCAAGGAAAAGGCGATCTTCAACAATGCCGGCCAGGTGTGGAACCACGACTTCTATTGGCGCTCGCTGACCCCCAAGCCGGGCAAGCCCTCGGGTGCGCTGGCACAGGCCATCGCGCGCGATTTCGGCTCGCACGACGCGCTGCTCGAAAAACTTGCGGCCGAAGGCAAGGCGCAGTTCGGCTCCGGCTGGGTGTGGCTGGTGTCCAAGGGTGGAACCTTGTCGGTGGAAAAGACCGGCAATGCCGTCGATCCGATGGCGAAGGGCACCAATTGCCTGCTCGGCATCGACGTCTGGGAACACGCCTACTATCTCGACTATCAGAACGAGCGCCCGAAATATCTGGAGGCCGCGCTGGACAAGCTGCTGAATTGGGACTTCGCGGCCGACAATCTCGACAAGGAAGACCACGCCGTTCGCGCCGCGGCCGAATAGCGTCGGCCCTTTTCTGAATTCGCCGACATCTCGTCACGCGATCGTCATTTCCCGCGTCGCGAACCGTCCGATAATCACTCCGGCAGACGATTTCTGCCGGAGGGACGATGCGCTGGACGATTGGAGCGGCTTGTCTTTTGGCCCTCGGCGCCGCGACGCCGGCCGATGCCGCGGCGCCGTTCCAGCCGCGCCCCGTGGTCGATCAAGTGATTGCGCTGATCGGCGCGAACTACGTCTTCCCGGAAAAGCGCGCCGGCATCGTCGCCAAGCTCAAAGACGACGAGGCGCAAGGCCGCTACGATGTGGCCAGCGCGGCGGAACTGGTCGATCGCCTCGGTGCCGACATGTCGGCCGCCGGTCACGATCGGCATTTGTGGATTCAATACGATCCCGATCAGAACAAGGCGCTTCGCACGGCCGGCAATGGCGACGAGAACGCGTTCTTCGAACGCCAGGCCGCGCTGCGCAACATGGGCTATGAGGAGCTGCGCATCCTGCCCGGCAATATCCGCTATGTGAATCTGACCGGTTTCATGTGGCGCAAGGACGGCGCGCGCATCGTCGCCGATTCGGCGCGGTTTCTTTCCGAAGGCGACGCGGTGATCGTCGATCTGCGCCAGAACGGCGGCGGCAGCGCGCAAGCGGTGCAGAACCTGGTGAGCTATTTCCTGCCGCCGGACAACCGCGCCCTGATGTATTTCCACAAGGGCGCCAATGGCGCGGCCAAGCCGACACGCGTGCTCACGCGGCTGGCCGCGCCGCGCATGGTGGGCAAGCCGCTCTATGTGCTGATCTCCGGATCCACGGGATCGGCGGCCGAGGAGTTCGCCTATCATGTGGAGCAGTTCCACCTGGGCACGCTGGTCGGCCACGCCACGGCCGGCGCGGCCAACAACGACACGCTGTATCCGGTGGGAGACGGTTTCATCGTCAGCGTCTCGACCGACCGGCCCGAGCATCCGGTGAGCCACACCAATTGGGAAGGGACCGGCGTGCCGCCCGATGTCGCCGTGGCGGACGACCAGGCGCTGGCGCAAGCCCAACTCTTGGCGCTCAAGGCGCTCGCAGCGCGGCCCGGCGCGAAAGCGGACGCCTATGATTGGGCGATCGCCGGGCTGGAGGCGCATATGCATCCGGTGACGGTCGATCCGGCCACCCAGGCGTCCTATGCCGGCATCTATGGCGACCGCACGATCCGTCTGCAGGACGGCAAGCTGATCTTCCAGCGCGCGGGCCGCGATCCGACCACGCTGTCGCCGCTGTCGCCCGACCTTTTCGAATTCGGCAACTCGGCGCATGTGCGGCTTCGCTTTCGCCGCGAGGCGGGACGCGTCACCGGATTCGACATGATCACCGACGACGGTCAGACCATTGCGGTGCCGCGCAGTCCCTAGCCTCGTGCCGGCGCGTTTGCTTTACCGCCGTTCACCCTCTTCCTTCATCTTTCGGGAATGCGGACGGCGTTAGCGTGTCCCCGTCGACGAGGGATGCCATGGCTGGGAGCTTCGGCAAACGGGGCGTCATACAGCAGCGCGCGGCGGCTGCGCCGCAAGGCGCGGCCACGGCCTTTCCACCGCTCGCGCCCACGGTTTTGGAAGCGCGGCCTGCTGCCGCCGCGCCCGCCTGGCGCGTGCCTTTTGTCACCCTCGCCCTTCTGGCGCTGCTGTGCATCGTCTTCGCCTGCGAGGTGCGCTTCGCGCCGGTCCTCTATGGCGGCATGGCGCCGCCGGTCGGCGCGCTGATCGCCTATGGCGCGGTGGACGGTGCGCTGGTGTTCCATGCCGGCGAGTGGTGGCGCGTCTTTACCGCACCGATGCTGCACGGCAGTCTCTCGCATCTGCTCTCCAACGCGGCGGTCTTCGCCGTCATCGGCTTCATGCTGGAGCCCTTGATCGGCTCGCGCTGGTTCGCGGCGCTCTATGCGGTCGGCGGTCTTGGCGGCGCGATCTGCTCGCTGCTGCTCGATCCGCCCGACATTCCCGCCGTCGGCGCTTCGGGCGCGATCATGGGCGTTCTGGCCGGCGCCTTTCTCTGCGGCGCCAGCGCCAAGGCGGGACAAAAGGGCCGCAAGATGCAGAGCTGGGCGCTGCGCATGATGCTGCCGGCGTTGATCCCGCTCGCGGCTGACTCGCATGTCGACTATGCCGGCCATCTCGGCGGCGTCATCGCGGGGCTCTTCATGGGCGTGCTGCTGCAGCTGGTGTGGTCGCGTGGCGAGGACCGGCCGGCACTGGGCGAGATCGCAGCGTCGATTGGCGCCGCGAGCCTCTGCGCGGCACTGCTCGCGCTCACCTTCGGCGCGCGTTTCGGCGACGCCGAGGCGGCCACCGCGGCCTTGGCGCCGGGCCTGATCCCCGACACGCAACTGCCCCGCGGCGACAGTGTCGGCACGGAGGAGGCCGCCAGGCTCGTCGCGCGCTATCCGCATGATCCGCGCGCCCATTTCTATCGTGGCATCGCCTTCATCTCCGACGGCCGCGACCTCGCCGATGCCGAGGAGCAATTCCGGGCGGCACGCGACCCGGCCGCCGTCGCCGCCGCCGGCCTGGCGCCCGCCTTCGCCAAGACAGCGACCGTCATGCTCGCCCTGACCATCGCCTACGAACACCGCCCGGAAGAGGCCCGGGCGCTCGGCGGCCCGCTTTGCGACTTCGCGGCCGGCACGCTCGAGGACGACTATGCGTTGATGCAAAAAGCCGGCATTTGCGCCGGCCCGCCCAGTTGACCGGCGATAGCTGAAATAATGTTTCGTGACGGCGCTTGGAACGGGTGAATTCTTAGCGCAATCCGGCTTGACGTTGACGTAAGGGGTATTCAAAATACCAATACTGAGAAATTGTCAGGGAGGCGGGCGACCCGGCCGCAGCGCCGTGCGACCCGTAAACGGAATGACCAATCACAATCGCACCTACACCATCCGTCAGCTCACCAAGGAGTTCGACGTCACCGCGCGCACACTGCGCTTCTACGAGGATGAGGGCCTGATCGCGCCGGAGCGGCGCGGCCAGACGCGCATCTATGGCGGCCGCGACCGTGCCCGCATCACGTTGATCCTGCGCGGCCGCCGCGTCGGGTTCTCGCTCGCCGAAATCCGCGAGATCCTCGACCTCTACGACACGCATCATGACGGGGGCGTCACGCAGACCCTGCATGCGCGCAAGAAGTTCGAGGAGCAGCTGCACAAGCTCGAGCGCCAGAAGGTCGACATCGAGGATTCGCTGTCCGAACTGAAGCGCGCGATCACCACGATCGACGATGCCATCGCCAAGGGCCAGATCGCCAAGGCGACGCACGCGCATCAGGTCGCGGCGGAATAACCGTCGAGCACGGGCGCGGCGGCCGCCGCGTCCGTCGCATCTTTCAACGACCGACAGGCGTGGCGCACGCTGCCGCGGCGGCAATCGCCGCTTGGGCTATGCTGCGCGCCGCAGATAAGGGACCGCGCCATGACCTATACGGAAGTCCTCACAGATCTTTCCGACAACATCCTCACCGTCACGCTGAACCGGCCGGAGAAGCTCAACGCCTTCACCGCCACGATGATGCGCGAGCTGATCGACGTCTTCCGCGCGGCGAACCGGAACGACGAGGTCCGCTGCATCATCGTCACCGGCGCGGGCCGTGCCTTCTGCGCCGGCGCGGATCTGTCGCAAGGCGCCAAGACCTTCGACGCGACCCAGCGCGCCGACCGGCCCGAGCGCAACGCCGGCGCGCCCGACAGCCCCGATTTCGACTGGTCCGACGAGCGCGTGCGCGACGGCGGCGGGCGCGTGACGCTCGAGATCTTCGAATCCCTGAAGCCGGTGATCGCCGCGGTGAACGGCCCCGCCGTCGGCATCGGCGTGACGATGCAATTGCCGATGGACATCCGCATCGCGTCCGATCAGGCGCGCTTCGGCTTCGTCTTCGCGCGCCGCGGCATCGTGCCGGAAGCGGCGTCGAGCTTTTTCCTGCCGCGCATCGTCGGCATCTCGCGGGCGCTCGCCTGGTGCTTTTCCGGCAAGGTGTTCGACGCCAAGGAGGCGCTGGACGGCGGGTTGGTCAGCGAAGTCGTGGCCCCCGATCAACTCATCGCGCGCGCCCGCGCCATCGCCAAGGAGATCGTCGACAACACCGCGCCGGTCTCGGTCGCGCTCATCCGCCAGATGATGTGGCGGGGGCTGGGCATGGATCACCCGATGGAGGCGCACAAGGTCGAC
>CAZMHP010000178.1:0-6406 GCA_964566095.1 uncultured Rhizobium sp.
CGAGGCCGAACTTCACGTTCTCGAACGCCTGCTCGCGCGTCTCGGCGATGTGCACGGGGCCGACGAGACGCAGGCGCTCCGGGTTCATCGTCTTGCCGTTTTCCGCGGCGGTGTCATTGGCGACCTTCCAGTTGATGCCGAGCGCGTCATAGCCGCCGGCCTGGGTCGCCGCCACGCACAGCATGCCGAAGCCGTGGCGGCCCGCGAGCTTGCCGCCCGAAGGCGTGACCGAAGACGCCACCGCGATCTCGGGATGCGGCCAGGTGTAGGGCTTGAGCTGGCACGTCGCATCGACCAGGGTGAACCAGTCGGATTTGTGCGTCACGCGCTCGCCCTTGAAGAGGCGCAGGATCACCTCGATCGCCTCGACCATGCGGTCGCGCTGAGTCGACGGATCGATGCCCATGGAGAAGGCGTCGGACGGCAGAAGGCCGGGGCCCACGCCGAGCATGAAGCGGCCGCGCGTCTGGTGATCGAGCTGGATGACGCGGTTCGCGGTCATCAGCGGGTTGTGATAGGGCAGCGAGATCACGCCCGAGCCGAGCATGATGCGCTTGGTGCGCTCCGCCGCAGCCGCGATGAACACTTCGGGGCTGGCGATGATCTCGTAGCCGGCGGAGTGATGCTCGCCGATCCAGGCCTCGTCATAGCCGAGCCGGTCCAGATGCTCGACCAGTTCCAGATCGCGCTGGATGCACAGCGTCGGATCCTCATCGACCGGGTGGAAGGGCGCGAGAAAGATTCCGTTCTTGAGCTTGATGGCCATGGGCATGTTCCCTCAAATAGCTTTGCGCCCTTATCTCATAGGACGCCCGGCGAGTCGCCGGTGCCGCAACGTCAAATTGGCGGCGGCGCGAACCCGCCCAGCCGTTCCTCGATCGCGAAAGCGAAGTCGAACAGCCGGTCCTCGCCGTTCCAGGGACCGACGAGCTGGACGCCGACGGGAAGGCCGGCGGGCGTGCGACCCGCCTGCACCGCCAAGGCGGGCACGTGCAAGGCCGAGGCAGGTCCCACCCAGTTGAGCAGATCCGAATAGGGCCTGATCTCGTTGTCGACCAGGAGCGTGCGCTCGGAGAAGGAGCCGTCCTGGGTGTGCGCAAAGGGTGGCACCATGTCGATCGGCATGACGACGATGTCGTAGCGGGTGAAGAAGTCCGCCAGCTTCTCCTTCAGCCTTTCGCGCACGACCTGGGCCGCGGCGATCTCGCGATATGGCGCCGAGGCGCGATAGCGGAACGCCGCGATGCCGGCCTCGGGGCCGCCGGAATTCATCAGCACGCGGTCGGCGTCGCGCATGGCGGTGAAGGCGTCGATCATCTCTTCCGGAAAATCGAGCGCGACGATGGGCGTGAGGATGGCGGTGTAGGCCGCCATCAATTGCGCGCCGTCGATATCGGGCTTGGCGAATTCGACCACGGCGCCGGCATCGGCCAGCGCCTTGCCGGCGCGTTCGGCCGCGTCGCGCACGTCGCGCGCGAGCGGCCAGCTCGGCTCTTCGCGCCACACCGCGACGCGCGCGCCCTTGACGTCGCGGCGCGTCCGTTCGGGCGTGCCGTGCAGGACGCTCCAGAACAATTTCAGGTCGCTCAGATTGCGCGCCATCGGTCCGTAGACGCCCAGATCGACGGGCACGTACTGGCCGGGCACCGGCGGGACATGTCCACGACCGTCGAGCGCGCCCCAGCTCGTCTTGAGCGCCACGACGCCGCAGAAATTCGCCGGATGGCGCAGCGAGCCGCCGATGTCGGAGCCGATCTCCAGCGGCGTCACGCCGGTCGCCAGCGCCGCGGCCGCGCCGCCGGACGAGCCGCCGGGGACTTTCGTGACGTCATAGGGATTGTTCGTGGTGCCGTGGACCGCGTTGTAGCTTTGGATGTCCGCCAGCATGAAGGGCACGTTGGTCTTGCCCCAGATGATGGCGCCGGCCTTGCGCGCGGTCGCGACGACCGCCGCGTCGGCGCAATCCTTCGCCCGGTCCGCGAACATCGGATTGCCGGAGGTGGCCGGCAGATTCTCCACATCGAAGCCGTCCTTGACCGTCATCGGCAGGCCGGCCAGCGGGCCGAGCGCCGCGCCCTTGGCCCGTGCATCATCGACCGCGGCGGCGTCGCGGCACGCGCGGTCGAGGTCGGTCGCGATCACCGCGTTGACCGCGTTGGCGACCTGCGCGTTGCGGGCGAGATGGGCGTCGAGCAGTTCGCGTGCCGAGATCTTCTTCGCCGCGAGGTCGGCGAGCATCGAGCGTGCCGTAGCGTAAGTGTCGGTCATGCGTCCCTTCCGTTTGCCAGCGCACCAACATGGCATAACGTGCCGTCCGATACGCAGACAATCCGTGGGACGATCCGATGCGCGCCGCCGTGTTCAAGCAAATGCAGAAGCCGCTGGCGGTGGAGACGATCGCCGATCCGGTGCCGGCGCCGCACGACATCATCCTGAAGGTCAGGACCTGCGGCATCTGCGGCTCGGACCTGCACATGACCGAGCCGGACACCATCATGCCGCTGCCCGCCGGATCGGTGATGGGTCATGAATTCGCCGGCGAAGTGGTGGAGGTCGGCAGCGCGGTCAAGCATCTGTGGAAAGCGGGCGACCGCGTCGCGGGCTTTCCCGTGATCTGCTGCGGCGAGCATTCGCCGTGCCTGTCGCTGTCGCTGAGCAGTTCGTGCGCGAAATTGATTCCGGTCGGTCTCGGGCGCAGCCATGGCGCTTATGCCGACTATGTCCGCATCGGATCGAGCAGCGGCTATCGGTTGCCGGCGAACGTGTCGTTCCGCGAAGGCGCGATGGTCGAGCCGCTGGCGGTCGGGCTGCACGCCGTCGACATGGCGAGGATGCCGCGCGGCGCCACCGTGCTCGTCATCGGCGCGGGGCCGGTCGGCCTGTCGGCGATGCTGTGGGCCAAGTTCCTGGGCGCGCGCCACGTGATCGTCAGCGAGAAGGCGCAAGTGCGCCGCGAGATGGCGGCGCGCTTCGGCGCCACCGATGCCATCGATCCCGATCAACCGCTGGCGCCGCAGGTCCAGGAGATCGCCGGCAAGGCGCCCGACATCATCTTTGAATGCGTCGGTGCGCCGGGCCTTTTGATGAACACGATGGGAGAAGCGCCGCGCGGCGGGCGCATCGTCGTCGCCGGCGTGTGCCAGAAGCCCGACACGATCATGCCGCTGATCGGCATCGTGAAGGAGCTGGAGATCCAGTTCGTGCTGGGCTATCGCCCGGCCGATTTCGACTATGTCATCGCGATGATCGCGTCCGACCGGATCGACGTCGAGGCGATGATCACCGACGTCGTCGATCTCGACCGGCTGCCCGCCGCCTTCGAGGCGCTGCGCACGCCGACCCATCAGTGCAAGGTCATGCTGGAGAATTAGCGGCTTTCCGCGGGCCGCCCCTGTATCGATCCGAGATAGCGGGGCGTTCGGTCGCACTTCGTACGTAGTACAAACTGATACAAGCCCGCCCGCGATTTGCCTTCCGAAGAGGGAGTCGCCTTCCCCATCCAACTATGGAGAGGACGCGCTGGAGAGAGCGTGTCCTGGCGCGACATGTCCCTGTCAGAAGACGTCTTTACCCGCACCCTCACCAGCGAGCGGCTGCGGGCGGTCTATCGCGTGTGGCGCGAGCTGGCGGCCGGGCGCATGGCGCCGCGGCGCGCAGAGATGACGCCGGCGCATCTGCGCCGCGTCTTGCCCTGGACCTTCATGGTGGAGGTGCTGGACGGCGGCGGCGATTTTCGCGTCCGCTTTCGCGGCGACCGTCTGATCCAATTCATGGGCGACCCGTGCGGCGCGACGACGCTGGCGGGCTTGCGCGGAACGGATTTTTGGGACGCGGTCGACGCGTTGTTCCGGCAGTGCGTCGAGAACGGCAAGCCTTTGGCCAGCGGGCCGAAGCGGACGCAGCTCGAAGGCAAGGAGCATCTGGAGCGCGAAGTGCTGCTTTTGCCCTTGTCCGAGGACGGCGCCACGGTGAGCGGCTTGCTCGGCGCGATGGACACCTGGCAACTCGGCACCCATCGCCATTCCCCCACACCGGTGCTGGCGGATTAGTCCGCCCCAGATTCGATAGCCATTCCCCTAGGGAATTGATCTCGCTGTCGTTTTTCGTGACAGCGGCAAATTACGTGACGTTATCGTCACCTAAGGCTTGCGCTGACGGTGACACGCATCTTAGATGCGGGCCTTCATCAAGGGAGGAACGGCGCATGTCCGTCGATGGCAAGTGGAATATCGTGATCAATTCACCCATGGGCGCACAGAAGGCGGCGCTCGACCTCAAAGCCGAGGGCGGCACACTGACCGGCACCCAGGCCGCGGCGCAGGGCTCGATGCCCATCGCCAACGGCAAGGTCGATGGCAACAATATCGGCTGGTCGGTGTCGATCACCTCGCCGATGCCGATGACGCTGGAGTTCAGCGGCGCGGTCGACGGCAACAAGGTTTCCGGCAACGTCAAGGCCGGTGCGTTCGGCTCGTTCCCCTGGTCGGGCGAGCGCGCATAAAGCGCAATTCGGTATGAAACGGGGCGGCGCCGCCATGGCGTCGCCCTTTTTCTTTTTGGCGAGACGACCGATTTGAGACTTCCCATCCACCGCGAAGGCTGGCCGTTCATCGGGGTTTTCGCGGTGATCAATTTTCTCGTCTGGAAATTTTCGCACGGCGCGGCGGTGGCGTTCGCGCCGCTGACGCTGTGGTGCATCGCCTTCTTCCGCGATCCGGAACGCCAAGCGCCGCCCGGAGAGAACCGACTGGTCAGTCCGGCGGATGGAAAGCTGCTGCCGATCGTCGAAGCGGTTCCACCGGATGAACTTGGCCTCGGCCCGGCGCCGCGCCGCCGGCTGTCTATCTTCATGAACGTGTTCAACGTACATGTGAACCGCATGCCGGTGAGCGGAACCGTGATGGCGCTGCAGTACCGGCCAGGAAAATTCTTCAACGCCTCCTTCGACAAGGCGAGCGTGCACAACGAACGGATGTCGGCGCGCATTCGGCCGGCCGGCGCGACAAGTCCGGACGACGATATCGCGGTGGTGCAGATCGCCGGACTGGTGGCGCGGCGCATCGTCTGCGATCTGAAGCCCGGCGATACGGTTCGGCGCGGCGCCCGCTATGGCATCATCCGGTTCGGCAGCCGGCTCGACGTCTATTTGCCACCGACCGCCAAGATCGTGATACAAGAAGGTTCTGTGACAGTGGCCGGCAAGACGGTCTTGGCGGAACTGCAAGTTTAGGCGTAACCCATTGGCAAATCGCAGGATTGATCGGCGCCGCATGGCCGAGCGGCTGGAAGAGCTTTCGGTCGGGCGGGTGGTGCCCAGCGTTCTGACCCTTCTGGGGCTGTGCAGCGGCATCACCGCGATCCGTTTCGCCATCGATGCGCAATGGAGCGCCGCGGTCATCGCCATCATCTTCGCGATGCTGTTCGACATGCTGGACGGGCGCGCCGCGCGGCGGCTCGGCGCCGACACGCCGTTCGGCGCGCAGCTCGACTCGCTGGCGGACCTCGTCAGCTTCGGCGTGGCGCCCGGCGTGCTGATCTATCTGTGGAGCCTGGAGCGGATGGGCAATGCCGGGTGGATCGCGGCCCTGATCTTCTGCGTCTGTTCGGCGATAAGGCTGGCGCGCTTCAACGTGCAGAGCGTGCGCGACGAGGGCGCGACCGCGCGCCATCCCTATTTCACGGGCCTGCCGACGCCGGCCGCGGCGGGACTCTTGATGCTGCCGCTGCTGCTCAGCTTTCAGGGCGGCGGCGAGATCTTCCGTGCGCCCATCGTGAGCGGCATCACCATCGCGATCGCCGCCAGCCTGATGGTCAGCCGGCTGCCGACGCCGTCGATCAAATACATGCGCCCGTCGCGGCGGCACCGCTTCGTGTTGTGGGGCTTCGTCGGCGTGCTGACCGGCTTCATGGTCACCTGGCCCTGGGTCACCGCGACGGTGTGCCTGATGATCTATCTCGCCTCGATCCCGCTGGGCATCGCGATGCAGGCGCGTCGGTCGCGGGCGGCGGCACACGAGTAGAGCGCGCTCGCTCCGAGTGTCATGGCCCGCGAATGCGGGCCACCCAGTTGGGTTCTGCACACGTTTCGCAGGATTTCGCGCAACCCATTGCAGTCAAGTGGCGCGCCCTACGATCACCTGGGTGGCCCGCATTCGCGGGCCATGACAACTGAGAAACCGTCCGTCATCTACCCCTGACTGGCCGACAGGATCTCGTCGATCTTGACGCCCTGGCTCTGCAGCATCGCGGTGAGCATCTCGTTCTGGCGTTCGAGGTGGCGCAGGATCACCTCGATCTCGGCCTCCGCCTTGATGTTGACCTCCAGATCGTGCTCGGCGCGCGCTTCGGAAGCGCGGCCCTGGATGTTCTGGCCGATCATCAGAAGCGGCATCAGCATGATCTGGAT
>CAZMHP010000179.1:0-6375 GCA_964566095.1 uncultured Rhizobium sp.
TGCCGCGCTTCTGTTCCGGCGTGGTGGTGTTGATCAGCCACATCAGCAGGAAGAACGCCATCATCGCGGTCACGAAGTCGGCATAGGCGACTTTCCAGGCGCCGCCGTGATGGCCGCCATGCCCGCCCTTCTTGATGCGCTTGATGATGACCGCGCCGTCGCTGGCCATGGCCGTATTCACTCCACTACCCGATGTAGACGGGTGCCACGGTCTTTGCGCCGTGCCATGCCTCGCCTAACGTGGCGACTATGCCTTGCGGCGCCTTAAGCGAGTGTGAAACGACATGACGTTCGATACCCGCGCCTTTCGCAGCGCGTTGGGAAGTTTTCCGACCGGCGTTGCCGTCGTCACCACGAATGTCAGTGCCGAACATCATATGGGAATCACGGTGAATTCCTTCACCTCGGTCTCGCTCGATCCGCCGCTGGTGTTGTGGTGCCTGGACCGCAAGTCGGACCGTTACCAGGCATTTACCAAGGCCGGTTGCTACACCGTCAGCATCCTTTCGGCGGGGCATCGGGAGGTGTCGTCGCGCCTTGCCAGCCGCGGCAATCACAGCCTCGATGGCCTCGCGCTGCGCGACACGCAATTGGGGCCGCCCGCGCTCGCCGATGCCCTCGCCGTGTTCGAATGCGAATCGCAGGCGGTGCACGATGCCGGCGATCACGCGGTCCTGGTCGGCCGCGTCGTGCGGTTTGCGCGGCAGGAAAGCGGCGCGCCGCTCGTCTTCTATCGCGGCAAATACGAGGCGCTCGCCACCTGACCGAGGCAGCGCCTTGGCGTTAAGCAGTTCCTGGCTGGCCGGGGGCGCGCGGCGCGGCGTGAACGGCGCATTTCGTCCTCTGTGTGGCCTTAAGGGCACGCAATTTGGCTACCTAAGCCCCTGAAATTTCTAACAGATAGCTTTGTCACATCACCTTCTTATTTCCGTCACGCAGCCGTATTGCGGCACTGCCAATGCACTGCCGGCGGGAGGGCGCAGCATTGGGCAGACCCTTCCACATCATTTATTGAGAGAGGGGTTTCATGCTGGGGAAGTCACTGTTGTTGTCCACGGTTGCCGTGGTCGCCTTGGTCGCGTCGACGGATGCCGGCCTTGCCAAATCCAAGTCGTCGGACTCGAGCTACTCCGCTGCGCCGCCTCCGGCGTCGCCCGCGGCGCCGTCCAACGCCGAACTCGCCGCGCGCATCGACGCGCTCGAAGCCGAGCTTGCCGCCGCCGAAGAGCATCGCAACGCCGATCACGGTCGTCTCTCCACGCTGGAGCAGAACTTCAACGACACGCAGTGGACGTTCGATAACGGCCGTCCGACCGTCAAGTCGGGCGATGGCCGCTTCACGATGGCCTTCCGCGTCCGCTTCCAGGCCGACTTCGCCGGCTTCATGCAGGACAAGCCCGGCGTCACGAACAACGATCTGAGCTCCGGTGCCGTCATGCGCCGCGCCTATTTCGGCGTCGAAGGCAAGGTGTTCAACGACTTCAACTATGAATTCCGCCTCAATGCCGGCGGCTCCGACGGCGGCAACGCCGGCGCCAGCGGCGTTCCGAACGCGGGTGAAGGCGATCCGCTGCTGAACAAGGCGGTCATCACCTATGTCGGTATTCCGCACTGGCACTTGAACGTCGGCGTGATCGAGCCGGCCTTCATGTTCGAAGGCACGACCTCGTCGGCCTCGCTGATCTTCCTGGAACGTCCGGAGATCGACAACATCGCCGCCGACGCGTTCGGCGCCGGCGACTCGCGCCGCGGCATCGAACTGGGCTGGCAGAAGACCGACACGCTGTGGGGGGGCGACAATCTCGCGGTCACCGCGGCGTTCACGGGCAACAAGACCGGCTCGAGCGTCAACCACGGCCAGGGCGGCGACGAGAACAGCCAGGTGCTGGGTCGCGTTTCCGAGCGCCTTTGGACCGACGGCATCTCGTCGAACGTCCAGATCGGCGCGAGCGCCGCTCACGTCTTCTACAGCGGCGCGGGCGCGGCGAACCAGATCATACGCCTGCGCGACCGGCCGGAAATCCGCGTCGACGGCACGCGCCTGATCGACACCGGTACCGCCAACCTCGCGAAGACCGGCGACATGTGGTCGGTCGATGCCGGCGGCAACTACGAGAACTTCTTCCTGGGCGGCGAATACACCCAGTTCACGTTCGACCGCGAGAGCAGCGTGGCCGGCCCGGTCACCGACCATCCGAGCTTCTCGGGCTACTACCTGGAAGGCTCGTGGATCCTGACGGGCGAGTCGAAGGTCTATTCGCCCGGCGCGATCAACAACGAAGTCGGCGGCTTCAATGCGCCGGTTCCGTCCGCTCCGTTCTCGCTCAGCGGCGACTCCTGGGGCGCCTGGGAAATCGCGGCGCGCTACTCCTACACGGACCTGAACTACGACGCGCCCGGCGCTCTGTCGGACATCGTCGGCGGCAAGGAACAGGTCATCGCGATCGCGCTGAACTGGTATCTGAACCGCAACATCCGCGTCATGCTGGACGACAATATGGTCACCGTGAAGAAGGGTACGACCCTGCTGAACAACACGCAGGGCCAGTCCTTCAACGTGGTCGGCGTCCGTCTGCAATTCGCGAACTAGTCGCATATTTGGGGCATAACCGGGGGGCAGAATGCCCCCCAGACCGAAAGAGGACCACATGAGAATTTCGTTCAAGTCTTGCGTCGTGGCGATTGCGGGTCTCGCATTCGCCGCGACCGCGGCGTTCGCGGCCGATATTTCCGGCGCGGGCGCGACCTTCCCCTATCCGATCTACGCCAAATGGGCCCAGGCCTATAAGGGCGTGAGCGGCGTGGGCTTCAACTACCAGCCGATCGGATCGGGCGGCGGCATCCAGCAGATCAAGTCGAAGACCGTCACGTTCGGCGCCTCCGACATGCCTCTGCCGTCGGCGCAGCTCAACGCGCTCGGCCTGGTGCAGTTCCCGACGGTCATCGGCGGCGAAGTCGCCGTCTACAACGTGCCGGGCATCGCCGGCGGTCAGCTCGTGCTCGACGGCCCGACGCTTGCCAACATCTTCCTGGGCCACATCGTTCGCTGGGACGATCCGGCGATCAAGAAGCTCAACCCGGGCTTGAACCTCCCCGGCCAGGCGATCGCCGTCGTGCATCGCTCGGACGGATCGGGCACCACCTTCGTCTACGCCACCTACCTCTCGCGCGTCAGCGCCGAGTGGAAGGCCAATGTCGGCGCGGCGACCTCGATCGATTGGCCCGTCGGCATCGGCGCCAAGGGCAATGAGGGCGTCGCCGGCAACGTGGCGCAGACCTCGGGCTCGATCGGTTATGTCGAGTACGCCTATGCGCTGCAGAACCATCTGAAGTTCGCCAAGATGTCGAACAAGGATGGCAAGGTCGTCGAACCGTCGCTGGCGACCTTCGGTGCCGCCGCGTCGCACGCCGATTGGGGCGCTGCTGCGGCCAACAACTTCTACATCATCCTCGTCGATCAGCCCGGTGCCGACTCCTGGCCGATCACCGCGACGACCTACATCCTGATGTACAAGCAGCCTTCCGACCCGGCGGCCTCCGCCGACGTGCTGAAGTTCTTCAAATGGGCGTACGCCAATGGCGACGACGCGGCGAGGGCGCTGGTCTACGTGCCGCTGCCGGACAACGCCGTGCAGGCCATCGAGAGCAGCTGGAAGCAGATCCAGGGCTCGGGAATGTAAGATCCACCCTTCGGGGTGACGGCAGGGGCGGGCGCAAGCTCGCCCCTGTTTGCTTTTGGACGGTTTGCTTTTGCCGGGCGCCGGCGAAAGCCTGTGGCCATGGCGCGCCTGACGATTCGCATCGATTTCGGCAACGGCATGGCCCTTGGCCCCGGCAAGGTGCGCCTGCTCGAACTGGTCGGCGAGACCGGATCGATCCGCAAGGCCGCCGCCGGCATGAAGATGAGCTATCGCCGGGCCTGGCTCCTGCTTCAATCGCTGGCCGAAACCTTTGGAGAGCCGCTGGCGCAGACCGCGACGGGCGGGCGCCAGGGCGGCGGCGCCAGTCTCACGCCGGCCGGGCGCCGCGTCGTTGCGCGCTACCGGCGGCTGGAGGCGGCGGCCTCCAAGGCGGCCTTAGGTCAGGCAAAGGCGCTGGATCGGATGCTCGCCTCGTCCTCCCGCACCGCGGCATCGCGTCGCTCGATGCAGAAAAGTTCCCTATAATCAAAGTGATATGGCAACCTTCTGTAAGGCAAAGCCGGCTTAAGGTCTTGAACGATAATATAAGCCACCTTATGTTATCGCCAGTTAGGGACCTTGGCCGTGTCGCAATCCTTCGACCGCGATCTTTTGATTCTTCTGTACGACGTGGCGCGGGCGATTCGCACGCGCTTCGATCAGAAAGCGCGGGCGAGCCACGCCATGACCCGGGCGCAGTGGATCATCCTCTCCCGGCTTGATCGCCAGCCCGGCATCTCGCAGAACGAGATGGCGGCGATCTGCGAGGTCGAGCCGATCACCGTCGCCCGGCTGGTCGACCGACTGGAAGCGCGCGGCCTGGTCGAGCGCCGCGCCGATCCTTCGGATCGACGCATCCGCCGTCTGCATTTGCTGCCGGCGGCCAAGCCGATCGTGGAGACCATCGCCGATGCGCGGGCCGTGATGAGCGAGCGCATCACCGCGGGATTGGACGAGAAAACCTGTGAAACCCTGATCGACGGCTTGCTGAAGATCAAAGAGAACCTGGCAAACGAAGCCCTGGCCGATACGCCGCTGGCCGAGGCTGGAGAATAGAAAGCATTTCGTGATGTCCGCTATGAGAACAGATACCGCCGACTATGCGGCGCCCGGATTGGGCGCACGCGTTCGCGATTGGGCCGCCTCGATCTGGGCCGACAAGGCGCGCCTGCGCCGCATCGCCATGATCTGGGGCCTGGCGCTCATTCTTGCCGTGGCGCTGTTCTTCTATCTGACCGGCGGGCGCTATGTGTCGGCGGACGATTCCTATGTCCGCGCCGCCAAGTTGATGGTCTCGACCGACGTGTCGGGCCTGGTCAAGGACGTCGATGTGCGCGAAGGCCAGAACGTCAAGGCCGGCGACGTGCTCTTTCGCCTCGACCCCAGGCCGTTCCAGATCGCGCTCGACAACGCGAAAGCCAACCTCGCGCAAGCCGTTCAAAACGTCGAGGCGACGAAGGCGCAATACCGCTCGCTCCTCAGCCAGACCGTCTCGCAGCAGGCGCTGGCCGTCGCGGCCACGCAAACCTATGCGCGCTACGCCGCGCTCCAGCGTCAGAACGCCATCGCCGGCACCCAGGTCGATCAGGCGCGCGCCGCCGCGCTGAGCGCGCAGGCGACGGTCGTCTCGCTGCAGCAGCAGGCGCGCCAGGTCCTCGCGCAGTTGAACAACAATCCCGACCTGCCGGACACGCAGGCCCCCGCCTATCTCAGCGCGAAGGCCGCCGTCGCCGAAGCGCAGCGCCAGCTCGATCACACGATCGTCCGTGCGCCGTTCGACGGCATCGTCAGCGAAGTGGATTCGCTTCAGCCGGGCACGCTCGTCATCTCCGCGATGTCGGCCTTTACCACCACCAGCGCGGTCGGCCTCATCGCCAGCAAGAATATCTGGATCGATTCCAGCCTCAAGGAGACGGATCTGACCCATGTCCACAAGGGAGATCCGGTCGCCTTCTCCGTCGATACCTATCCCGGCTGCAGCTTCAGCGGCGCGGTCGATTCGATCAGCGCGGGCAGCGATTCCACCTTCTCCGCCCTGCCGGCCGAGAATTCCGGCGGCAATTGGGTGAAAGTGGTCCAACGCATTCCGGTGCGCATCAAGATCACCGACAACCCCTGCCGCGCGCCGCTGCGCGCCGGCATGAGCACGGTGGTCGACATCGATACCGGCGAGCGGCGCTGGCACCGCATCCTCGACGGGATCTGGTAAGGGCGCCCGCCATGCCGGCGCATTCCACCGCCATCCACACCGCCGACTCCTACGAGAACAAGGTCGAGCTCTGGATCGTCCTTGGCGCGTCGATGGCCGGCACGCTCATGCAGGCGCTGGATTCGACCATCGCCAATGTCGCGCTGCCCTACATGCAGGGCGAGTTGTCGGCTTCGCGCGACCAGATCACCTGGGTCCTGACCTCCTATATCGTGGCGGCGGCGATCATGACCGCGCCCGTCGGCTGGATCGCCTCGCGCTTCGGCAAGCGCAACTTCCTTTTGATCTCGCTCGCGGGCTTCACGATCACCTCGATGATGTGCGGCGCCGCGCAGTCGCTCAACCAGATGATCCTGTTCCGCCTGCTGCAGGGGTGTTTCGGCGCGGCGCTGTCGCCCCTCAGCCAGTCGGTGATGCTCGACCTCTACCCCCCGCACAAGCGCGGCAACATCATGGCGATCTGGGGCATGGGCGTGATGCTCGGTC
>CAZMHP010000180.1:0-6312 GCA_964566095.1 uncultured Rhizobium sp.
GTCTTCCTTGTGCTCGTTGCCGGGCTCGCGGAAATGGCACTGGCTGTCGATCACGCCGGGCAGCACGTGCAGGCCCTTGGCGTCGAAGATCTCGGCCGCCCCGGCGCCGCCGAGCGAGCCGATGGCGGCGATCTTGCCGGCAACCACGCCGACGTCGCCCTGCGCGATGCCGTTCGGCGTGGCGACAACCCCGCCGCGAATAAGGAGATCGAAGCTCTCAGCCATGGCGGAGGAGTAGGACCGTTTGGCTTCCCTTGGCAACCTTTGCGATCCGCATTACTTCCCTCAAGCATGCCCATCGCCCACCTTGAAGATCGTTCCGTGATCGCCGTCGCCGGGCCGGAGGCGCGGTCGTTCCTGCAGGGCTTGATCACCAACGACGTCGAGCGGCTGGCGCCCGGTTTGGGCCTGTATGCCGCCCTTCTGACGCCCCAGGGCAAAATCCTGTTCGATTTCTTCCTGGTCGAGGGCGACGGCGCGGTTCTGCTCGACTGCGCGGCCGCCAGCCGCGACGCGCTGCTGAAGCGCCTCGCGCTGTACAAGCTCCGTTCCAAGGTGGTGCTGGAACCGCGCGACCAGCTTGCCGTCCTCGCCGAATGGGACGGCGACGAAGCGAAATATGCCATCGCCTACCCCGATCCGCGCCTGCCGGGGCTCGGCCGGCGGGCGATCGTGGCCAAGGGCGAGATGCAGACGGGCCTGCTGCCGGCGTCCGCCTATCACCGCCACCGCGCGGCATCCGGCGTGCCGGAGGGGGCCGATTTCGGGTCGGACAAGATCTTCGCGCTGGACGCCGATCTGGATGAGCTGCACGCCGTGGACTTCGCCAAAGGCTGCTATGTCGGGCAGGAGCTGACGGCGCGGATGAAGCATCGCGGCACCGCCCGCAAGCGGCTGCTGCCGGTGCGCGGCGCCCTGCCCGCGGCCGGCGCGCCGGTCACGGCCGCCGGCAAGGAGATCGGCGAACTGGTCGCGTCGGACGGCGAACGCGGCTTCGCCCTGTTGCGTCTCGACCGCCTCGCGGACACGCACGGTGCTCCTGTCATGTGTGACAGCAGCGCGATAGAAGTGATCACGCCGTCATGGCTTTTCTCTTGACGCATCGTCCGCGAAGGCCTGTCCTTCGCTCCACCATTCGTTGAGAGGGATCGCACATGCTTCATCACGTCTCGGTCGGCGTCACGGATTTTGCCCGCGCCGCGAAATTCTACGACGCGGTGCTGGCCACGCTGGGCTACAAGCGCGTCGCCGATTATTCACCGCATGCCATCGGCTATGGCGAGACCTATCCGGAGTTCTGGATCGGCGCGCCGCATGACGGCAGGCCCGCCAGCGCCGGCAACGGCGCGCATCTGGGCTTCTCGGCGCGGACCAAGGCGCAAGTGATCAAATTCCATGAAGTCGCGTTGGCGCAGGGCGCCAGCAACAATGGCGAGCCCGGTCCGCGTCCCGATTACGGCCCCGACTATTATGGCGCCTTCGTCTACGACCTCGACGGCAACAAGATCGAGGCGACGCTGCATCCCAGGCCCACACCGGCAAAGGCCGCCGCGAAGCCGGCCAAGAAGGCCGTGAAAAAGAAGACAGCCAAGAAGACTGCGAAGAAGGCGGTCAAGAAGAAGACGAAAAAGAAGGCCCGCCGTTGAGCGACGACATCGTCCGCTGCGGCTGGTCGGTCAAGGAACAGATCTACCGCGATTATCACGACAAGGAATGGGGCGTACCGGAATACGATCCGCGCGCGCTCTATGAAAAGCTCGTGCTCGACGGCTTCCAGGCCGGCCTTGCCTGGATCACGATCCTGCGCAAGCGCGAGAATTTCCGCGCCGCCTTCGACGATTTCGATCCCCACAAGATCGCGCGCTACGGCAAACGCGAGGTGAACCGGCTGCTCAAGAACGAAGGCATCATCCGCTCGCAGGCCAAGATCAAGGCGGCGATCAAGGGCGCGCAGCTTTGGCTCGACATCGAAGAGAAGGAGCCCGGCGGCTTCGCGCAATTCATCTGGAAGCATGTCGACGGCAAGCCGAAGCAGAACCGATTCAAGACGCTGAAACAGGTTCCGCCGCAGACGACGATGAGCCAGGGCCTATCCAAGGAGCTCAAGGCGCGCGGGTTCAATTTCGTTGGCCCGGTGATCGTCTATGCCTTCGCCCAGGCCGTGGGCATGGTGAACGACCATGTCGTGTCCTGCCACCGGCACGGGCCCGTCGCGGCGCTCGGACGGCATGGGCCGCACTAGCGTCCTCGCGCGTTTCTCTGACAGGATGTCCCTCTGACTCGGAGACGGTTCGATGCCCGCCACGGCGGTCTACAATATCGCGATGAACCCGGCCGACGCCTACGAGTACACGCGCCAGGCGCTGCAGGCCGCGGGCGCCGCGCTGGGCGCGCAGACGGCGCCGACGCAGATCGACTTCTCGCTCACCCGCAAGGACGCCGAGACCGGCTCGATGGACGTCGTCATGCCCGGGCACGCGATCTTCACCGCGGCCGGCGACGGCGCATCGCAGCTCACGCTGTCGATCGAGCCGGCGACGCAGTTCGCGGCCTATGCGTTCGCAATCGGTCTGGTCGCGCTCGTGCTCGGCGGCTGGTTCTTCGGCGGCATGAACGGCCTGTGGTTCCTGATCGTCGTCGCCGCCGAGGCCTATCTGCTCTGGCACATCTTCAACAAATGGCCGTCCGCCGCGCTGGACGCGATACGGCAGAAGATGTCCGCCTCGCCCGCCGTCAGCGGCGGGGCGCCGCTGGTACAGCCGGCTGCGACGATCTTCGCGCCGCCGGGCTCGAGTCCACCGCCATCGGCGGCCGATATCGCCGACCAGATCCGCCGCCTCGCCGAGCTGCGCGACCAGGGCCACATCACCCAGGACGAGTTCGACGCGAAGAAAGCGGAGTTGTTGAAGCGGATTTAGCCGCCCGGCACCACGAAGCTCTGCCGCAGCCGCTCGACGCCGCTGCCGCCGACATAGACGCTTTCGACATAGCTGTAGTCCGCGATCGCGCGGCGCCAGAACGACACCGCCGCGATATTGGCGCGATATTGGGTCAACTCCCACGGCCCCGGAAAGCGGCGGATGAGTTCGCGCGCGAAGGTCATCGCGATGCCGGTGCGGCGCCATTCGGGAAAGCTGTAGAATTCCGCCATCTCGGTGGTCTCGCCGCGATGCACGAGCGCGAAAGCGCGGGCCCGCCCATCGACCTGCGCCCAGAACGCAAATCGGTCCGGATCGCTCCAGTAGAGATCGAAGGGCGGATAGTCGAACACGCCGTTCACCGGCCGGTGCGTGCCGTATTGCGTCAGCTCGCGCGCATAGTCCTGAAAGCGGTCCCACAGAACGGCCTTGTCCGCCGCGGGCACCGGCGCGACGACGACGTCCATCAGCCGCGCCCACGATAGGGCGACACGCCGGTATCGGGCAGCCACACGCCGCTCGGCGGCTTGCCCGTCTGCCAGAACACGTCGATCGGGATGCCGCCGCGCGGATACCAATAGCCGGCGATGCGCAGGTAGCGCGGCTTGATCGCGGCCACAATGCGTTTGGCGATCGTCAGCGTGCAGTCCTCGTGGAAGGCGGCATGGTTTCGGAAGCTGACGAGAAAAAGCTTCAGCGATTTGGATTCGACGATGGCTTTGCCCGGCACATAGTCGATGACGAAATGGGCGAAATCCGGCTGGCCCGTCACCGGGCAGAGCGAGGTGAATTCGGGCGCGGTGAAGCGCACCACGTAATTCGCGCCGGGCTGCGGATTGGGCACGGACTCCAGCACCGCGGCGTCCGGCGAGGCCGGCGGCGGCACGGAACGGCCCAATTGGGTCAGTCGTCTGGCCATGGCCAAGCCTTTGACAGGAGGGAGAATTCCCGTCAAGGAGACCATTGCGACAAGCCCGATCTTGAATTCCCGGTCTCGAATATCGAGATTCAAGGTCCTGCCGGAGCCACGATCGTCGATGACGTTTCTCGAAACCGCCTGGGACGGGCTGAAGCACCTGCTCGGCGTGAAGGACAACAAGGCGGCGCTGCGGGCCATTTTCGAGCCGGTCGCGATCGTGCTGGTGACCTTCGCGTCGACCACCGCCATCGCGCAGCCCTTCTATGTGCCGTCCGGTTCCATGCAGCCGACGCTGGCGATCGGCGATGCCTTCGTCGCGGCGAAGTACCCGTATGGCTACAGCCGCTACTCCGTGCCGTTCGGCATCGGTCCCGCCGCCAAGGGCCGGCTCCTGCAGACGATGCCCCAACAGGGCGACGTGGTGGTGTTCCGCCTGCCGCGCGATCCGAGCCAGACCTACATCAAACGCGTCATCGGCCTTCCCGGCGACCGCGTGCAGATGATCGACGGACGGCTGTGGATCAACGGCAAGGAACTGTCGCTCGCCTCCGACGGCCAGGGCAAGGACGAGGCGGAGGACGGCACCATCACCGATGCGCCGCGCTTCGTCGAAACCCTGCCCAACGGCGTGAAGCATCCGATCTACAAATGGGGCTGGGACGGTCCGGGCGACAACACCAGGCTGTTCATCGTGCCGGCCGGGCACATGTTCATGATGGGCGACAATCGCGACAACTCGCTCGACAGCCGCTGGTCGGAAGAACAACAGGGCGTGGGCTTCGTGCCGGTGGAGAATCTGGTCGGCCGCGCCGAATTCGTCGTGGGCTCCTACGACTTCCTCAACGCGCACGCGTTCTGGACATGGATCGGCGAGTTCCGCCTGTCGCGGGTGTTCAACGGCGTGAAATAGACCGTCGCGGCTTCTAGCTCGCCCAGCCCGCGTCGAAACTGCGGACGAACGGAAGATTCTGCGAGGTCGTCTCCGCCTGGCGGCGCTGTTCCTCGGCGATCGCCACGTCCAGCATCAGCGTGACGAAGGTGCGGTTGCGCTCGGCGAAGTCACGTTCGTCGCCCAGGATCGGCATCAGGCCGCGGTCCATGAAGGCGTCAAGCTCGTTGGACCAACGCATGCCGTCCGATCCGTCGAGCAGCTTGGCGCGGCGATGTGCCAGCGATGCAATGTGCGGGGCGATCAGCTCTCGCATCTCCGCCTCGAAGGCGCGCCAGCCCTCGGCTTCGAAGTCCATGCCTTCGACCAGAAAGCCGATGACCTGCTTGAAGGCCCCCAATACCCGCTCTTGCATGGCTTTGCGCCTTTTTCCCACAACGCCAGCATGCGCGCCGAGGTCTTAAGGAGCGGCTGAGAAAGCTGGTTAGCCAAGAGTTCCACAATGCCGGACTGGTGCCCGGACGAACCCGCGACACCACGGCTAGAGGCACATTGTTGCGCGGCCTTAACCCGCATGCTAACTGCATCGCGCGCGCGGCGACTCGTCTGCGCGCGGTGTGAAATCACCATAGAATTCAATGATTTAAGAAGCCGGCGCGCAAGTCAGACGCGCCAGGGTTTGAAGGGCGAACGTGGCAGCGGATCAGCAGCAGGAAACGGGCATTGCGGGCCGCTACGCCACCGCGATTTTCGAGCTGGCGCAGGACAGCAATCAGATCGCCGTCGTCGAGAAGGATCTGGGCGAACTGCGCGCGATGCTCGCGCACAGCGCCGACCTCGGCCGCCTGGTGCGCTCGCCGGCCTTCGGTCACGAGGAGCAGACCCGGGCGATGAAGGCGGTGCTGGAGCGCATGGGCGCGGCCAAGCTGACCACCCAGTTCGTGCTGGTGCTCGCGGCCAAGCGGCGCCTGTTCTTCCTGGTCGACATCATCCGCGCCTTCGATCGGCTGCTGGCGGGCCGACGCGGCGAAGTGCAGGCACTCGTCACCTCAGCCCGCGCGCTCAGCGGCGGCGAGACGGCGGAACTGAAGGCCGTCCTCAAATCCAAGCTAGGCCGCGAGCCCAAGCTCGAAACCAAGGTCGATCCCACGCTGCTCGGCGGCATCGTCGTGAAGGTGGGCTCGCGCATGTTCGATTCATCTCTGCGCACCAAGCTCAGCGGCCTGCGCAGCGCCATGAGAGGTAACTGACAATGGATATCCAGCCCGCGGAAATCTCCGCCATCCTGAAGCGCGAGATCGCGAATTTCGGCGCCGAAGCGGAAGTCAGCGAAGTCGGCCAGGTGCTCAGCGTCGGCGACGGCATCGCGCGCGTCTATGGCCTCGACAACGTCCAGGCCGGCGAGATGGTCGAGTTTCCGGGCGGCATCAAGGGTATGGCGCTGAACCTGGAGAGCGACAATGTCGGCGTCGTGATCTTCGGCAATGACAGCACGATCAAGGAAGGCGATACCGTCAAGCGCACCCGCGCCATCGTGGACGTGCCGGTCGGCAAGGGCCTGCTCGGCCGCGTGGTCGACGCGCTCG
>CAZMHP010000181.1:0-6278 GCA_964566095.1 uncultured Rhizobium sp.
CGTGCTGGCGCGAAACGCCCAGGCGAGCAGCGCGACGTCCAGGCCCAAGAACGGCGCGATCGGCCAGGCACCGCGCAGGACGAAGACCAGCGCGATGGCGAGGTTGACGCCCAGCACCGCGGCCAGAATCCGAAGCAAGGCGCGCGGCGGCAGCGGCGGGCTTGGCCGCAGCACCCGATCGAGCAGGACGTCGTTCTCGGACATGGCGGCGCAATACTTGCGCGGACAAAGCGTTCCCGCAACAGTGCGTCATGCCCCGCAAGTTCACACCCGCCGAGGTCGAGGAGTTCTTCGCCCGCCTGAAAAAGGCCATTCCCGAACCCAGGACCGAGCTCAATTCCGTCAATCCCTACACGCTGTTGGTCGCCGTCGTGCTGTCGGCGCAGGCAACCGACAAGGGCGTCAACAGAGCGACCGAAGCGCTGTTCAAGATCGCCGACACGCCGGAAAAAATGGTGAAGCTGGGCGAGGCAGGGCTCATCGAGCACATCAAGACCATCGGGCTCTATCGCGGCAAGGCGAAGAACATCATCGCGCTGTCGAAGCTTTTGATCGAACGTCATGGCGGTGAGGTCCCGCGCACCCGCGAGGAGTTGGAAGCGCTGCCCGGCGCCGGACGCAAGACCGCCAATGTCGTGCTCAACGTCGCTTTCGGCCAGAAGACCATCGCGGTCGATACGCACATCTTCCGCGTCGGCAATCGCACCGGCCTGGCACCCGGCAAGAATGTCCTGGAGGTCGAGCTCAAGCTCGAGAAGGTCGTGCCCGACCATTACAAGCTGCACGCGCATCACTGGCTGATCCTGCACGGCCGCTACACCTGCATCGCGCGCAAGCCGCTCTGCCCGACCTGCGTGGTGCGCGATCTGTGCCGTTACAAGGATAAAACGAAGGAAGGCGTCGCCGTCAGGACACCGGCCGCGACGCGGCGCTCCCGCGCAGCGCGTTGAGGCAGCCCTCGTCGGCCGCGATCGATTGGCCGCGCGGCGCGGTCTCGACATGCCACACCGCGGTATTTCCGTCGCGCGAATAGAGGAAGAAATAGGCTTTGCAGCCGGCGCCGTCGAAGCGCCAGATCTGCGCCGCGCCGTCATGGCGCACGAAGGCCGGCTGGCCGAATTGCGAGCGCAGATCGGCCTCGTGCAGGCCGGTGGTGCCGGCGGGCTCGCCGGCCGGCGGCGCCGCCGGCAGCGCGACATGGGTCGCGGCAGGGCCTTGCGCGGCGCAGGCGCCGAGCAGGGCGCACAGGATAAGAGGCGGAACCGATCTTCTCATGCCTTGGCTTCCAGATGAACGAGACGCTGAAACAGGTGTGCCATCAAAGCGGCGCCAAAAAAAGGCGCGATCAGATCGACGACGGGAATCATGGTGAGGACCGCGATAAGCAGGCCGGCGGCATAGATGCGCCCGGCATAGCGGCGGCGCAGCGCGTCGCTCTGCTGCGGCGTCAGACGGCGCAGCGATGCGAGTTCGAAGAACGCGCGCCCGAGCAGCCAGCCATCCGCGAGCAGCGTCGCGGCTTCGGGAAGGCCAGGCACGCCGGCATCGACCGGCAACAGCGCGAGATTGAAGAGCAGCGTCAGCCCGATCAGGCGCAGCGCCGCGCCGATGCTTGTCAGCACCGGAGCGCCGGGCGCGGGTGGATCGTTGGGATAAAAGCGCGCATCGACTTTGGCCGCGATGCGGTCGAGCAGCAGCGAGCCGACCATGGCGGCGACAGGGGCGCCCAGGAAGAACACCGCGAACAACAAGATCAACGGCGCCGCCACCTCCAGGAATCGGTTGACCCACACCGATCCCAAAGTGGGAAGCTGGCCCAATGCGTATTCAACGCCGATGAACAGCGCCACGAACAGGATGGCGGTCAGGACGAGGCTGAGAAACAGGAGTCCGGCGACGTCGCGCTCGAACAGCATGGCGGCGGCCTTGCGCACGCTTGCGAACATGGCGGCGGTCCTCTAACTCAGACGCCGTTATAGCGGGGAAATGCGACATGGCGCACAAATTTGACGTGGCGGGGATGGGCAACGCGATCGTCGACGTGCTCGCGCCCGTCGAGGAAAGATTCCTGCTCGATCACGCCATCGCCAAGGGCGTGATGACGCTGATCGATGAGCATCGCGCGCAGCGGCTGCACGCCGCGCTTAACAACACGCGCGAGGTCGCCGGCGGCTCGGGCGCCAACACGATGGCCGGCTTCGCCTCGCTGGGCGGCAAGGGCGTCTTCCAGGGCAAGGTCCGCCAAGATCGGCTGGGCGAGGCATTCCGCGCCAGCCTGCGCGACCTCGGCGTGCACTACACGACCGCGCCGGCCGCCGACGGGCCATCGACCGCGCTTTGCGTCATCGCGGTCACGCCCGACGAGCAGCGCAGCATGAGCACCTATCTGGGCGCGGCGCAGGAGTTCTCGGTCGCCGATCTGAACGAGGACGAGATCGCCTCCTCCGCCATCCTCTACATCGAAGGCTATCTGTGGGATCCGCCGTCGGCGCGCGCCGCCTGCATCCGCGCGATGGAGATCGCGCGCGCGGCCGGAACCAAGGTCGCGTTCACGATGTCCGATCCGTTCCTGATCGGCCGCTATGGCGACGAGTTCCGCGCCCGTCTCGACAGCTTCGACATCATCTTCGCCAATGAGGACGAGTCCAAGGCCTTGTTCGAAGTCGACAGTTTCGACGAGGTGCTGCAGGCCGCACGCCGCCACAAGGGCATCAAGGCGCTGACGCGTTCGGAGAAGGGCTGCGTCATCGCCTATGGCAGCGAGATTCACGTCGTCGATGCCCATCCCGTCGCCAAGGTGCTCGACACCACGGGCGCCGGCGATCAATTCGCCGCCGGCTTCCTCTATGGCATGACGCGCGGCAAGGGCCTGGCCGAATGCGGCAAGATCGCGGGGCTGTGCGCGGCCGAAGTGATCTCGCATTTCGGCGCGCGGCCGGAAGTGTCGCTGCACCGCCTCGCGGCGGATGCTGGGCTGATTTAACGACCCTTGCGCAGATAGACATAGAGCGCGCCTTCACCGCCATGCCGGCGATGGGCGCCGCGGGTGCCGGCGATCAGGCCGGCGAAACCCGGCTCGTTCAGCCAGCGTGGCACCGCGGCGTTCAGCACGCCGCGCGAGCGCTCGTGCAGCCCCATGTCGAAGGGCGCGTCCGGCTTCACCGGCTTGCCTTTGCCGGTCACGACCAAGACGAGCTTCATGCGCCTTTGCTGCGCGCCTTTGAGGAACAGCAGCAATGCGCGGTGCGCCGCGCTTTCGGTGAGCCCATGCAGGTCGAGCTTGGCGTCGGGCTCGAGCGTGCCCTTGCGCAACCGCCCGTCGGTGCGGCCGTCGACGCCGCTGCCGCCTTCCACGATCCGCGCCGGCTTGCGCGGCGCGGCCGGTGCTTTCAGCACATCGGCATGCAGGGGCCGCGATTCCGCAAAGCTTTGTTCGAACAGCACGCGTTCCTCGTCCGTCGTCTTGCGGCGAGTCATGGCGGCGCCGCGCCCTTGGGCAGCAGGATGAAGAAATCGGGATGGGCCTTGAGGCCGCCGGCCGAAAGCGCGGCGCCCGGCCCGAAGCCATAGAACAAATCGGCCCGCGCCTGACCCTTGATCGCGCCGCCGGTGTCCTGCGCGATCGCGAGCACCGATAGCCCGTCGCCGCTCAAGAAGACCGGCACGCCGAACGCGGTATAGCGCGGATCGATCGCGACGCTGGCCTTGGGCGTCAGCGGCACGCCCTGCGAGCCCGGCGGACCGAGCGACGGATCGGCGACCGGCGCCTCGCGGAAGAACACGAAGGACGCGTCGCTCTCCAAGACATCGCGCATATGGGACGGATTGGCCTTCAGCCAATCTCGGATCACCTGCATCGACATGCCGTCGCGCGACAGGCCGTAGCGCTCGACCAGGACATGCCCGACCGGCGTGTAGGGCTGGCCGTTCTGGCCGTCATAGGTGAGCCGCAACACCGAGCCGTCGTCGAGCTTGACCCGGCCCGAGCCCTGGATATGGAGGAAGAACACCGCGACCGGATCGTCGCCATACATCAGCACCGGCGCGTCGGCCGGCGGTGCCGCATCGATCTGCGCCCGCGTCGGATAGGGCACGAGATTTCGTCCCACGATGCGGCCCGCGATCTTCTGGCCCGCCAGCTCCGGACGGAACGCGCCCAAATCGACGGCGATGAGATCGCCGGGGCGGGCGAGGATCGGCGTCTGATAGCGGCCGTGGCGGTAGCGGCTGGCGTGCAGCAGCGGCTCGTAATAGCCGGTGACCAGGCCTTCGCCCATCGCATAGGGCGTGAAGTTGGCCTCAAAAAAAGTACGCGGATCGCGAACCGGCGCCGCCGCCCGCGCGCAACCGGCCACGAACATTCCATACCCTCCGGCCGCGGTGCCGGCGCAGGAGCGGCGGAATGCGGCCAGCGCGGGCCGCAGATCGGCATCCTTCCAACCGGGGATGTCCCCGTAATGTACCGGCGTAAGTTCGCGGACGTCCCCGCCATGGCGCTCCGTCGACCACCACCACCAGGCGATGGCGCCGAGCGCGATCAGGATCAAGACGAGCGTGAGGACCGTGCGGGGCTTCATGCCCCTGTTCTATATCGCGAGGAGCGGGCGGACGCCTAGCTCAACCCGCCGGAGGTTGCGACCAGCAGCCAATTGGGATCGCGCGCCTTCACATCGCGCGTGAAGCTCCACACATCGGTGACGTCGCGCACCGATTTGGGATCGCCGTCGATCAGCTGGCCGTCGGCGCCCTGCGTCGCCGAGATGAATTGCGCCCCGATCGCCACGGTGATCTCGGCCGCGCGGTTCTTGAGCGAGGCGTGGACGATCTTGACGTCCTTGAAGCCGACGAAGGTGAACTCGACCTTCTCCTTGCGCTGCTCGCGCCCCGCGATCACCTGGTCGAAGGCGGCGAAGACCTCGCTCGCCAGGAGCGGCTTGAGCGCCGCACGGTCGCCCCGCGCGAAGGCGGTGACGATCATCTCATAGGCCGCGCGGGCGCCGGAGAGGAAATGCTCGGACTCGAAGGTCCGGTCGGCGAGCTTGATGTCGAACAGCCCGCGCGCCACCGGGTCGGCCGGGCGATCGGCGATCTGTTCGCCGCGGCTGGGCAGCGCCACGACATTGTCCTTGGGCGCGGCATCCGCCGGCGGGTTGCCCGACAGCCGATAGCTCTCGCGCGGCGGCGCCTCCTGGCCGGTGCGGCGGCCGAGCACGGTGTACAGCCGAAACAGGATCACCGCGGCGACCGCGGCGAGGATGAGGATTTCGAGGAGCTGACCGTTGGGCATTTTCGTAACCTTACGCGGCCCGCCATCCGCATGTTGCGAGCCTAAACCCGTCGTCGCGGCGGGTCCAGCGCGCGGTGTGGCATTTAGCCATGCAGCGACCCGAGTTAAAGCCTGTTCGCCTTGTCAGTACCGCGCGATCCGTGGTACCCGCGCCGCGCCAACACGCTTAAGGAACGCAGGATGAGCGCAACCGGTGCCCCGACGGGCAATGACAGTGCCACCGGCAGTGCGCCGCAGGTCCAGATCGTCGCCCAGTACGTGAAGGATCTGTCCTTCGAAAATCCCGGCGCGCCCGGCGCGATGACGAGCCGGCCGCAGATCGAACTCGCCGTGGACCTGCAGGTGCGACGGATGGACACCCAGATCTACGAGGTCGAGCTCAAATTGCGCGTCAATGCCAAGAGCCCTGAGGACAAGCCGCTGTTTCTCCTGGAACTCGTCTATGCCGGGCTGATCCAGATCATGAACATCCCCGAAGAGGTGATCCAGCAGGTGCTGCTGATCGAGGGACCGCATCTTCTGTTCCCGTTCGCACGGCGCATCATCGCCGATGCCGTGCGCGACGGCGGCATGCCGCCCTTGATGATCGAGCCGATCGATTTCGCCGGCCTTTATCGTTCCCGCATGGAGCAGATGAGCCAGGTCCGCCAGAACGCCGGCCCGACGGGAACCGCGTAGGCTATGGCGCCGGGGCGAACAGCGCCCATACCGGCTCCTTGCCCAGTTCCCTGGTCACGAAGGCGGCATGGGCTTTCGCCTCCGCCGCCGTGAGGCGCGCGGCCAGCGGCGCCGGCCGTTGGCGCGCGGCGCGCATCTCGCCCTGCTGGATTGCGACGTCGTCGACCGGCCCCAGCGAGAGCTTGCGCTGCCGCCCGCCGACCAGTTCAAGATAGACTTGGGCCGTCAGCTCGGCGTCGAGCAGCGCGCCGTGCTTGGTGCGCGCCGACAGATCGATGGCGAAGCGCTTGCACAATTCGTCGAGCGAATAGCG
>CAZMHP010000182.1:0-6248 GCA_964566095.1 uncultured Rhizobium sp.
TCGTCGAGCGCGTCTGGGCTTGGCTCCATGAGACTTTTCCGGAGCGGCAGATCTATATCCGCAGCGACGGGCGGGTGCAGTTCTTCACATTCGGTCCGACCCTCCAAGCCACCCTCGCCGGCCTCTCCCTGATCTTCCTGGGCTGGGTCGCTTTCGCGACCGTGAATGTCATCTTCAAGGACCGCATCATCTCGGCGAAGGATCGCCGCTATCAGCAAATGCAGTCGGCCTATGAGAACCGGGTCGCCGATCTGCAGCTGTCTTACGACGAGTTGAACGGCGCGCTGGTTTCCGCCGAGGACCGTTTCAAGTCGACGGCCGACGAGCTGCAGACCAAGCAGAACACGATCATGAAATTCCTCGACCGCCGCAGGCAGGTCGACTCGACGATCACGGGCCTGACCAATACCGGCATCCGCGCGGGCGCTGCCAATGCGCCGGCCGATGGCGGCGACGGCGGCGCGCCCAGCGACAGCGTCGAGAGCGGGCCTTCGGCAATAGCGCCCACCGACGCGGGCGGCGCGTCCGAACTGTCGGTCATGCCGCAGCCGCCGCCGCCACAACCGCGCACCGCCAAGCCGACCAAGGCCAGCTTCCTGGATTTCGGCGGGGCGATGGACCACCTGACGGGTCTTCTGTTCGGTTCCAAACAGAGCACGCCGGCGATGCCGAGCGCGGCGACCTTCGCCCAGCATCCGGCGCTGCGCATCCTGGCCGAGCAGACCGTGCGCGTGGCGCAGATCGGCACTATCGAAACGCAACTCATGGCGAAGACGCAAAGCGAAGTCGCCGAAGGCGTCGCCAGCATCCAGACCGTGATCCGGCACACCGGCATCAATCCGGACGATTACACGCGGCGCCTGGCCGCCGTCGAAGGCGTCGGCGGGCCGGAGATGTCGCTGCAGGATGTACACCTGGACGGCATTTCGGACGGGGCGTTTACCAACGCCTATCTGCGGGCTTCAGCCGTGCTCGATCAGATGAACACGCTGCTGTCGGCCATGAGGCATATCCCGCTGACCACGCCGGTCTCGGGGCCGCAATTCGAGCGGACGTCGGGCTTCGGCGCCCGCATCGATCCCTTCACCGGCCGCTACTCCTTCCATCCCGGCGTCGATTTCGCCGGCCCCTGGGGCTCGATTATTGCCGCGACGGCGCCTGGCACCGTGGTTTTCGCCGGCGACCGGGGCGGTTACGGAAATATGGTTGAAATTGACCATGGTTTCGGAATCCATACGCGTTACGGCCATATGTCATCGATTCTTGTGCGTGTCGGGTCTAAGGTGGGTAAAGGTTCGCCCATCGGAAGACTCGGATCGACGGGGCGTAGTACCGGACCTCACGTCCATTATGAGGTCTGGTACGACAATGTGATGAGAAACCCGAGCACATTCATCGAGGCAGGCCGACATGTTTTCGAGTAAGAAAGAAACCGCTCCGCCCCCGCCGCCCGCGAACGTCCCGGGCGCCAAGCGCGCGGCCCGTTCCTCCGCCCCGTCCATCATCAGCGCCGATCTGATCGTCAACGGCACGCTGACGTCGACCGGCGACATCCAGATCGACGGCCGCGTCGAAGGCGACGTGCATTCCGCCGGTCTCGTCATCGGCGACAAGGCGTTCATCCATGGCGAGATCATGGCCGAGGAAGTGACCGTGCGCGGCCGCGTCCAGGGCTCGATCCGCGCCCGCAAGGTCCTGCTCTGCTCGACCAGCCACGTCGAAGGCAACATCCTGCACGAGGCTTTCGCGGTGGAGACCGGCGCGTTCTTCGAGGGCAATTGCCGCCACGCCGACAACCCGCTGGCCGAAGACGCGACCAAGAAATCGACCGAATTCCGCGCCGCCCCCTCGCCCGCTCCGGCCGCAGCGGCGTCGGCCGCGCCGTCGAACACGCCGTCCGCCATCTCCTCGATGGTGTCGCGGCCGATGACGAGCACGCCGGTCGCCGCGACGTTCGCGCCGATGAAGTCCTAGGCGAACACCGCCGGCCAAGATTTCGAACCCCGCTTCGAGCGATCGAGGCGGGGTTTTCGTTTGCGCGGCGTCAGGCGTGACCCATGATCAGCCACAGGATGATGATGATCGGAATCGGAATGCCGATCAGCCACAACAGCAAAGAGCGCATGCACGTCCCCGGATAAGCTCGGCGAGGTAATTCGCGACAGCGACCGAGAGTTCCACGCTATTCGGTGCGCTGCCGAGAAAAGCGGCATAGGCGGAACAACCCGGTTCTCCGAACGTTGACCGCAAGCCGCAACCGTCGGGGGATCCGCATGACCGTCACCGTCCTGAATGAAGGCGCCGAAAGCGCGACGATCGTCAGCGAAGCCCCGGACCTGCCGCGTCGCTTTCAGTGGAGCGCGGTCTTTGCCGGTGCCTTCGTCGCCGCCGGCGTGAGTTTCATGCTGCTGACGCTCGGCTCGGGCGTGGGCCTTTCGCTCGTCACCGTGCGCCAGGCCACCGCCGGCGGAACGATCACCTTCCTCACCCTCGGCGCCATCTATTTTCTCGCGGCCCAGGCCTTCGGCTTCGCGGCGGGCGGTCACGTCGTCGGCCGTCTCATCGGTCCGGCGGTCGAAACCGCGCGCGAGGAGGATTTTCGCGCGGGAGCGCACGGAATGGTGTCCTGGGCGATCGCGGTGGTCGCGACCGCGACCGTCGTCGCCTTGTCGGTGCTCGTCGCAGGGTCGGCAGCCACCAATGGCGCCGTGAACGGTACGCTCGCCGGCGCGAGCCCGTCGCGGGGCGAAAGCACATCGTCCGTGACGACGTCCTATTGGGTGGACAAGCTGTTCCGTCCCGCGACCGGCGAGCGATCGGCGGCGCTGGCCTGGCGGCAATACGCACAGGCCGATACCGGCGCGACGAGCGACGTCCCACCGAGCAACGAGTCGTCGGCCACAACGTCGAGCGACGCGCCGTCGAACGGACCGAACGGCCCTTCGCCTTCCTCGACGGCCGGTTCGCCCGTGTTTATGAACGGCGACGCGAGCGCTTCGACCACGCCGCCGACGCCAGCGTTTCAGCCGGCGACGCGCTCGCTCGGCGCCGACAAGGCGGAGGCCGGGCGCATCTTGACCGTGGGCTTGTCGAACGGCGAAAGGCTGTCCGCGGAGGACCGCACGCAGCTCGCGCAGATCGTGTCGAACGACACGGGCATTTCTCCGTCTCTGGCGGCGCGCCGCGTCGACACCGTCGCCGGCCAGATCCGCGCGGACGAAGTCGCGGCGGCCGACGCCGCGCGCAAGACCGCCGCCCATGCCAGTCTCTGGACCGCCCTGGCGCTTTTGTTCGGTGCGGTGGTCTCGACCTTCGCGGCGATTTCCGCCCGCTGGGAAGACGATCGCGAGACCGGTTTGGGCGCCGCCGGGCGATAGGAAGCGCCTTCGCGCTATTCGAGGTCTTCGATCTTCTCTTGCTTCTTGCCGCCGACGGCCTGGGCGAGCGCGGCGGCCATGAACGGATCGATATCGCCGTCGAGCACGTCGGACGGCGCGCGGCTTTCGACGCCGGTGCGCAGATCCTTCACGAGCTGATAGGGCTGCAGCACATAGGACCGGATCTGGTGGCCCCAGCCGATGTCGGACTTCTCACCGATGAAGGCGCCGGTTTCGTCCTGTTTTTTCTTGAGCTCGATCTCGTACAGCCGCGATTTGAGCATCTCCCAGCAATTGGCGCGGTTCTGGTGCTGCGAACGCTCCGTCTGGCAGGCGACCGCGATGCCGGTCGGGATATGCGTGATGCGCACCGCGGATTCGGTCTTGTTGACGTGCTGGCCGCCGGCGCCCGACGCCCGATAGACGTCGATGCGCACGTCCTTGTCCGCAATGTCGATCTCGATCGACTGGTCGACCACCGGATAGACGGTGACGGAGGAGAAGCTGGTGTGACGCCGCGCATTGGAATCGAACGGCGAGATGCGCACCAGGCGGTGCACGCCGGCCTCGGACTTCAGCCAGCCATAGGCGTTCTCGCCCTTGATGAGCAGCGTGGCCGATTTGATGCCCGCGCCCTCGCCTTCGCTCTCTTCCAGATAGTCGACCTTGTAGCCGTGCTTCTCAGCCCAGCGCGTATACATGCGCTCGAGCATCTGCGCCCAGTCCTGGCTTTCGGTGCCGCCGGCGCCGGCATGGATTTCAAGATAAGTGTCGTTGCCGTCCGCCTCGCCGGAGAGCATCGACTCCAAGCGCCGCTGCTCGGCACGGGCGTGCAGCGCCTGGATGGTCTTTTCCGCGTCGGCGACCATGGCCGCGTCGTTCTCGGCCTCCGCCATATCCAGAAGGCCGAGCACGTCGGTCAGTTCGTTGTCGAGCGCCCGCACCGCCGCGATCGACGCATCCAGCTTCTGGCGCTCGCGCATCAGCTTCTGGGCGCCCTGCGGATTGTTCCAGATGGCGGAGTCTTCGGCCTTGGCGTTCAGCTCATCGAGCCGGCGCAGCGCATTATCCCAGTCAAAGATGCCTCCTCAGCAGGGCGATAGCCTGCTCGATGTCTTCGACGGTCCTTTGGATCTCGGGGCGCATGGGTGTTCTCCGGCGTGCGGATATAGGCACCGGACGGCGCCGCGTAAAGCACCCCCAGAGAGAGCGCCGCCTCGAAATATAATTTCAGTATTCGTGCACAGCTACATAAACGCCAGTTCGATATCTACGATCTATTCTTCGATAACGCATGTTACGTTTTCCACATCATTGGCCTTTATTTCAACTCCAACGATAGAGGTGCTCCATGCTGCAGACCAAGATCGGGCTCGTCGACACAACCGGAAGGATCGCGCCGGAAAAGATGACGGCGGCGGCGGCGGCGCTGGATATTCAGGTGACACGCGATCTGCCGAGCTATTGGAAGGTCAGCGCGACGGTCTCCTACCTGCCAGACCATCGCAACATTCCCCAGGGCGTGTGGCCCGTACAGATTGTGAAATCGCTACCGCCCGGCGAGGGCGGCTTCCATCTCACCAAGCACAACCAGCCCTATGCGAAGGTCATCCTCACGCCGGGAAGCGACGAATGGACGATCGACGCCAGCCACGAGATCGTGGAGATGCTGGTCGATCCCAACGGCAATCGCCTGCAGCCCGCGACCGCGATCAAGATTTCAGGCAACGGCGTCACGGACGATCCGTCATCGGGAAAGTTCGAGTATCTCGTCGAGGCCTGCGATCCATGCGAGGACAATTCGCACGCCTATAATATCAACGGCGTGATGGTGTCCGATTTCCTGACGCCACATTTCTACGACGCCCAGGCGTCTGCGGATGTCCGCTACAGCTTCACCGGCGCACTCACCCGGCCCCGCGAGTTGCTCAAGGGCGGCTATATCAGCTTCGTGGATCCGCGGAGCTTCGAGATGAAGCAGATTCTCTGGGTCGACGCCGGACCACCGCAAATGCGCAGCCTCGGTCCCGTCCAGGGCGCGAGCCTGCGCGCCTTCGTCGAGGCATCGACGCTGCAGCACGTTCGCGACAAGCGGAAAGGCGCTTCGAAGTCGGTCCTGAAGTCGCGGGAGAAATATCGCAAGAGTCTGAACGCCGCGGCGCTGGTGCGCGCAAAGCACTACGTGTAGCGGTTATCGTTCAGTACAACCCGCCGTTTCCGGGGTCGACCGTCGGCGCCCCGGTCTCGCCGGGCACGGCGGGCGGCACGGTGCCGGCGAAGGGCGAGGCACCGACCTCCGCCGCCGGGGCGTCGGGCTCGCCGGGCGCGGTGTTGGGCTTGAAGACCTCCGGGATGCCGCCCGGCGATGGCATGCCGGTGTGATAATCGACGTTGACGATCTCGACACCCGAGGCGGGGCGGAATGGGATGCCCGGCGTGTTGGAGAGCGCGCCCTTCATGAAGTCGCGGAATACCGGGGCTGCGACCGTGGCGCCCTGCTCCAACCCGCCCAGCGTGCGCGGATTGTCGAAGCCGGCATAGACGCCGCAGACCAGATCGGGCGAGAAGCCGACGAACCATACATCCTTGGCCGCGTTCGAAGTGCCGGTCTTGCCGGCGAGCGGCTTGCCGACGGCGAGGATGGAACGGCCGGTGCCGCGTTGCACCACGCCTTCGAGCATCGAGACGATCTGATAGGCGGTTTGCGGATCGAGCACCTGCTCGCGCGTGTCGGCGAGCAGCGGTTCCTGCTGGCCGCGATAGTCGGCGAGATTGCAGCCGTCGCAGGGCCGGCCGTCATGGCGCCAGATCGTCCTGCCGTTGCGGTCCTGGATGCGGTCGATCAGCGAGGGAATGACCTTCTTGCCGCCA
>CAZMHP010000183.1:0-6210 GCA_964566095.1 uncultured Rhizobium sp.
GCGATGGACGAGCTGTTCCGCCAGACCCGCGCGGTGTTCGTCGCCGATCCGGTCGAGGTCGAGCATTTCACCAAGCAGATCGCCTACAACGTCATCCCGCATATCGACGACTTCCTCGATTCCGGCCTCACCAAGGAGGAGTGGAAGATGATGGTGGAGACGCAGAAGATCCTCGACCCCGACATCCAGCTCACCGCGACCTGCGTGCGGGTGCCGGTGTTCGTCGGCCATAGCGAGGCCGTGACGGTGGAGTTCGAGCAGCCGTTGACCGCCGAGCGCGCGCGCCAGATCCTGCGGGCGGCGCCGGGCGTCCTGGTGGTCGACAAGCGCGAGGACGGCGGTTACGTCACGCCGATCGAATGCGTCGGCGAGGACGCGACCTTCGTCAGCCGCATCCGCAAGGACCCGACGGTCGAGCACGGGCTGTCGCTCTGGATCGTGGCGGACAATCTGCGCAAAGGCGCGGCGCTGAACGCGGTCCAGATCGCCGAATGTCTGATCAACCGCAAGCTGCTGAAGAGGGCGGCAGCATGACGCAGGACGATTTCGCCGCGCTGATCGCGCGCTTCGCGGCCGCCGCGACGGCCGGCGACGGCAAGGCGCTGGCCGACTGCTTCACGCCGGACGGCGTCTATTACGACTATATCTACGGCCCGCATCAGGGGCGCGGCAGCATCTGCGAGATGCTGGAAGAACTCTTCCACCGCGACGCGGCCGAGTACGACTGGAGGTTCTTCGATCCGGTGGTGAACGGCGACATCGGTTACGCCCATTCGCTCTCGACCTTCATCTCCAAGGTGCCGGAATATGCCGGCAAGGAAATCGTGATCGACGGGATGAGCCGTTTCGTGCTGAAGAACGGGCTGATCGCCGAATATCACGAGAGCGTCAATGGCGGAGTGGCGCATGCCCAATTGGGCCTGTCGCCCGAGCGGATGGCCAAGGTCATGGCGCGCTGGGCGGGGCGTCTGCGCGAGCGGCCCGACGTGCAATCCTATGCCGCAGCGGTCCGCGCCCGCTACGCCAAGGGCTGACTTTCGCCCGGCGGCGCTCTGGCGCTACCTTCGGGCCTTCGCCATTTCAGGGGCTCTTCATGACGACCATGCGGCCGCGCCGATCGGTGCTCTATATGCCGGGCTCCAACGCCCGCGCGCTGGAAAAGGCGCGCGGGCTGCCCGCCGACGCGCTGATCCTGGACCTTGAGGACGCCGTGGCGCCCGACGCCAAGGATGTCGCGCGCAAACAGGTGTGCGAGGCGGTCAAGGCAAGAGGCTTCGGCAAGCGCGAGGTGATCGTGCGCATCAATGCGCTGACGACGCCCTGGGGCGAGAACGACCTGGCCGCCGTCGCCGAAGCGCAGCCCGACGCCATTTTGGTGCCGAAGATCTCCACGCCGGCCGATCTGAACGCGGTCGAGGCGGGGCTGGTGCGATATCACCATCTGCGAAAGATGTCGGTCTGGGCGATGGTCGAGACGCCGGTGGCGATCCTGAACATCGCGGCGATCGCCGCGGCCGGCGGACGGCTGGCCTGTTTCGTGATGGGCACCAACGACCTGATCAAGGAAATCCGCGGCCAGCACACGGCCGACCGCGCCAATCTGTCGGCGGCGCTGGGGCTTTCCGTCCTGGCGGCGCGGGCGAACGGCCTGGCGGTGATCGATGGCGTTTATAACGACATCGCGGACGCGGCGGGCTTCACGGCAAGCTGCGAGCAGGCGCGCGCCTTCGGCTTCGACGGCAAGACCTTGATCCATCCGAGCCAGGTCGAGCCGTGCAACACGGTGTTCGCACCCTCCGCCGAGGAGGTCGCGACGGCCCGCCAGCTGATCGCGGCGTTCGAGTTGCCGGAGAACAAGGGCAAGGGCGCGATCAAGGTCGATGGACGCATGGTCGAGCTGTTGCATGCGCAGATCGCACGCGGCACGGTCGCCATGGCCGACGCCATCGCGGAGCTGGAGCGCGCATGACCGCCAAGACCAATCCCGGCAACTTCTTCGAGGACTTTCATCTCGGACAGAAGCTGGCGCATGCCACGCCGCGCACGCTGAGCCAGGGCGACGCGGCGCTGTACCAGGCGCTGTACGGCTCGCGTTTCGCGCTGCAATCCTCCGATTTCTTCGCCCAGGAAGTCGGCCTGCCCAGAAGCCCGCTGGACGACCTTTTGGTGTTCCACACCGTGTTCGGCAAGACGGTGCCGGATATTTCGCTGAACGCCGTCGCCAATCTAGGCTATGCCGAGGGTCGGTTCCTCAAGCCCGTCTATCCCGGCGAGACGCTGAGCGCCCATTCGGAGGTCATCGGCCTTAAGGAGAATTCCAACCGCCAGACCGGCGTCGTTTATGTCCGCACCCATGGGACGAACGAAAAGGACGAGCAGGTCCTGACCTATGTCCGCTGGGTGATGGTGCGCAAGCGCGATCCGAACGCCGCGGTCAAGGACGCGGTGGTGCCGAAACTGGCGGAGGCCGTCGCGCCCGCCGATCTGCACGTTCCCGCGACGCTCAAATACGACACGCTGTTCGAGACGGCGCAATCGGGCAGCAGGCATCTGTGGGACGATTACGCGGTCGGCGAGAAGATCGACCATGTCGACGGCATCACGGTGGAAGAGGCCGAGCATATGATGGCGGCGCGGCTCTATCAGAATACCGCGCGGGTGCATTTCAACCAATACACCGAGAGCCAGGGCCGTTTCGGGCGGCGGCTGATCTATGGCGGTCATGTCATCAGCCTAGGCCGCGCGATCTCGTTCAACGGGCTCGCCAATGCCTTCACCCTCGCCGGGATCAATGGGGGGCGCCACGTCAATCCGCTGTTCGCCGGCGACACGGTGTTCGCGTGGAGCGAGGTGAAGGACAAGCAGCCGCTGGGCCATCGCAAGGATGCCGGCCTGCTGCGGCTGCGCCTGGTGGCGACCAAGAACCTGCCCTGCGCCGGATTCCCCGACGCCGACGACGGCGGCAAATACCCCGAGAACGTCATCCTCGATTTCGACTATTGGGCGGTGATACCGCGCGCATGAGTCTGCTCGAGCGTTATCACCGGGCGATCGCCAGAGGCGAGCTCAAACCCGACGCGGCGCAGGCCCGCGCCGCCGCCAGGCTGGCCGCGCTGGGCAAGGCGCTGCGCGCCTATCGTCCCGGCCGCCGGCTGTTCTTCGGCATGCGCAAGCCGCCGCGCGGACTTTATCTGTGGGGCGATGTGGGGCGCGGCAAATCGATGCTGATGGATCTGTTCTTCTCGGACGTGGAAACGCCGAAGAAGCGCCGCGTGCACTTCAACGAGTTCATGGCCGACATCCACGCCGCGATCCATGTCGAGCGGCAGCGGCCCGACGCCGGCGATCCGATCCCGCCGGTGGCGCGCGCCGTGGCCGACGCCGCGCATCTTCTGTGTTTCGACGAATTCCAGGTGACCGACGTCGCCGATGCGATGATCCTGGGGCGGCTGTTCCAGCAGCTGTTCGAGCGCGGGGTGGTGGTGGTCGCGACGTCCAACACGCCGCCGGACCGGCTGTATGAGGGCGGCCTCAACCGCCAGCTCTTCCTGCCCTTCATAGCGCAGATCAAGGCGCGCCTCGACGTCGTGGAGCTGGACGGCGCGGTCGATTTCCGGCTGCACCGCATCTCCGGTCTGGCGGTCTATCTGTGGCCGCTGGGCCCCAAGGCCGATGCCGCGATGGACGCCGCCTGGCTTCGGCTGACCGACCGCAAGCAGGGCGCGCCGTCTACGCTGACCGTGCTGGGGCGGACCTTGAAGGTGCCGCAGGCGGCGCGCGGCGTGGCACGGTTCGCCTTCGCGGATCTGTGCGCCCGGCCGCTGGCCGGCGCCGACTATCTCGCGGTGGCGCGTGCCTTTCACACCGTGCTGATCGACCGCATCCCCAAGCTCGGACCGGCGAACCGCGACGAGGCGCGGCGCTTCGTGCTGCTGATCGACACGCTCTATGACGAGGGCGTCAAGCTCATCTGTTCGGCCGCCGCCCCGCCGGAAGAGCTTTACACCGCGGGCGACGGCGCGGACGCCTTCCGCCGCACCGTGTCGCGGCTGAACGAGATGCAGAGCGACGACTACCTCAAGCGTGGCCATGGCATTCACAGCGACGCGGCGGCGCCGGTATAGTCCGCCCGATGCTGTCGCAAGTCCTTTGGTCCTTCCTGTTCATCGTCGCGGCGTTGGCGGTCTATCGCTGGCGGCGTGCGATCGTCGACGGCCTGGCGCGCTTCGATGCCGCCAATGTGCGGCGCATCGCCGAGCAGGAACGGGAGAAGACCGATCCCCTGGCGCATTACCGCCATACCTTGAAGACCGCCGAGGAACAGGTCGAGCCGGTGAGCGAGATCGTGGAGAGCGATGCGCGGCTGGGCACGCCGATAACGCGCTATGTGTTCGAGGGCGAGCGTTTCATGAGCCACGCGGAAGCCGAGCGCGTGCGGGCTGAGAAGATCCGCGCCATCGCGCGCGGCTACTACAGGGAACTGCCGATCGCGCTGGCGGAACGGCGCGGGGATAAGCTGAATTAGGTGATCCTCCCCGTGAAACGGGGGAGGATCACTACGCCGCCTCGCCCCTCATGAGGCGCGGCAGCTTGCCGACGTCGCCGCCGGCATGGCGCATGAAGAAGCGGCGCGCCGGACCGATGCGATCGACCAGACCGATGCCGACATCGCGCAGCAGACGCAGCGGCGCAAAGTCGTTGGAGAACAGCCGGTTGAGCCCGTCGGTCGCGACTGCCATGGCCAGCGAATCGAAGCGGCGCCAGCGTTCGTATTTCTTCAAAACGTCGAGCGCGCCGATGTCGAGGCCGAGCCGCGCGGCATCGAGCACGACATCGACCAGCGCGGCAGCGTCTTTCAGGCCGAGGTTGAAGCCCTGCCCGGCGATGGGATGGATGCCATGCGCCGCATCGCCGACCAGCGCGAAACGCGGCTTGATATAGCCGCGCGCCAGATGGAATTTCAGCGGATAGGACCAGCGTGGCCCAACCGCCCGGGTCGCGCCCAGATGATCGCCGAACCGCGCGGCGATCTCGGCGTCGAATGCATCGGCGTCGAGCGCCATCATCGCGGGGACCAGCGAACTCTTCTCGGTCCATACCAGCGACGATCGGTTGGCATATTGTCGGCCTACCGCTTCGCTACTTGAGGCCGAGGTCATCGGCAAAATGGCGAACGGGCCCGACGGCAGGAAATGCTCATAGGCGACGCCCCGATGCGGCTTTTCGTGCTCCACCGTCGCGACGATGCCGTATTGATCGTAGGACCAGGCGATCACCGACAGGCCCATATGCTCGCGCATCGCGGAGTCGCGCCCGTCGGCGGCGATGGCAAGCGCGGCATCGAAGCCCTGGCCGTTCGAGAGCGTGGCGCGGATGCCGCTGCCCACGGGCTGCAAGTCGGTGAGCGCGGCCGGCGCAACGAAGGCGAGGTTGGAAAGGGTCTGCGCGACGGCGAACAGGCCGGCGCGGATATGGCGGTTTTCGACGATGTGCCCGAGCGCGTCGGCGCCGATCTCCGCCGCATCGAAATGCAGAGAGAAGGGGGAAGGCGTCCCGCCCAACTTGGCATCGGTCACCAGGATGTCGCGGATCGGCTCGGCATGCGCCGCCAGATGCGGCCACACCCCAAGTGCCTGAAACATGCGCACCGATGCAAAACTGAGCGCGCTGACCCGGCCGTCGAACTTTGCGTCGAGCGCCGCGACGGGGGGAACGGGGTCCGCCACCGCCACCTGGAGCCCGCTTCTGGCGAGGGCGATGGCCAGGGTCATCCCCACCAACCCGCCGCCGCCGATGATCACGTCGCACCTTGTCATGGCCCTAGCCTAGGCCGCAGCGGCGCCGGATTCGCCGGGGAAATTGTCCCGCCCAATTGAACCGCGATTTGCCGGACCCCTCCCCTTAGAGGAGCGGAAAGCATAAAGAATACCTATAATAGGAATATCGGCAGGCGGGCCGCTCGTATCAAGGGCACGCCTACTTTATTTGCAGTCAATTGCCTCCTGATGATTTTTTAGGCGATTTCGACCGCTCGAAAAGTCGGCGCCCTCCCCGCGGAAAGAAAATTCCCTTTTGAATCAAGGAACCGTCAGATCGCTGCGGCGCGGCACGGTTCTTGATGAAGTGTTAACGCCAGGAGGCAATCCCGGCGCCATTAACCATGGAAGGACGACAGATGAAGCTCATCACGGCGATCATCAAACCCTTCAA
>CAZMHP010000184.1:0-6181 GCA_964566095.1 uncultured Rhizobium sp.
GCGTCGGTGAAATCGGCCTGCACCGCGATGGCGCCCGACATCTTGGCGCGCTCGAGATTGGCCGAATGCATCAGCGCGGTCGGCATCTCCGACGGTCCGACATCGTGGGTCAGCACGCGCAGGTTCCCGTACTTGTCCTTCTCCGCGATGGTTCCTTCGCGCAGATCGGCCTCGAACAGGTCGGCGCTGATCATGTTGGCGCCCCGAAGGCACGCACCGCGCAGATCGGCGCGTCGGACGCTCGCATGGCTGAGATTGGCGCGGCGCAGATCGGCGCCGAAGAAACTCGAGGAATCCAGCCGCGCGCCCGAGAAATTGGTTTCCTCCAGGATCGCGCCGGTAAAATCCGCGTCAGCGAGGTTGCGGCCCGAAAGATCCAAACCGGACAGATCGGTGAAGGCGAACACCGCGCGCGCCCCGCCCATCCGCCCCGAATACAGCATCTCGTGCCGCGCGGCGGCGGCGGACGCCTCCTTCTGGGAGAGCTTGGCAAAGCTGGTGCGGCTATGGGTTGTCATGGGCGACGCGCTTCTGCGACGTTAACTCTGCGGCGACGCGAGTGTGGCCGCGGCGGGCCTAATAGCTGATTAAGAAGCGGAAATTTGCCTTCTGGGACGGCTGCGGGTAGGTGACTTGTCCGAAAATCGGTTATGGTGCCGCGCCGCCGCCCTCCCGGGGGCAGGCTGGCGGCGATAGGCGAGGGTGAGACGAGGTCAGGGCCCCGGGCTAGCCCGCTTCGGATTCCAATTTTGGCCACGGTTACAAGAGGTTCGACTTGAACAAGCGTGCTCTTATGCTATCGGCTGCGGCCTCGGCCCTGCTCTCGTCCCCGGCCCTCGCGCTCGTGCCCGGCGAGATCGATACCGTTCAAACGACCGTCATGAAGACAAGCACGGCTGGCGGAACCGGCACGGCGGCCAACATCCTCATCGACGCGGGCGGCGGCATCAATCTCAAGACCACCGATCCGCTGATCACGATCGATTCGAACAACACCGTCACCAACAATGGCACCCTCACCGGAGCGGGCGAGGCGAGCGCGGTCGGCGTCCTGTTCAACGCCAGCGGACTGTCGGGCTCCTATTCGGGCACCGGAACGCTGGATCTGACGGGCTCGGGCGGCAGCAAGGTCGGCTTCCATGTGGGCGGCACGAGCTCCTTCACCGGAAATATCGCGATCGGTTCGGGCTCGACCGGCGCGGTCAATATCGTGGGCGACAGTTCGACCGGCATCCTGATCGATCCGTCCGCGACCCTGAACGGCGATCTCGCGCTGGGCGGGGCGTTCTCGATGGCGCCGACCACGGCCAATGAGGGCAGTTCGAGCGGCGTTGTGATCGCCAATCTCGGCGGCACCATCAATGGCAGCGTCAACGTCCTGGCCGGCGCGACCTATTCGGCGGTCGGCAACAACGCGATCGGTTTTATCCTCTCCGGTCCGATCAAGGCCGTTTCGGCCACCGATATCGGCAGCTTCGTCAACAACGGCACGATCACGGTCGGCGGCGTCTCCGTGCACTCGACGACCGGCACGAACGCCAGTTCCGGTTCCGCCTTGATGGTGGAGAACAGCATCGCGGGCGGCATCGTCAACGACGGTCCTCGCTTCGCCGGCGACGTCACGGCGACCGCGTCCATCGTCGCCAACGGCATAAGCGTCTCCGCGCCGACGGTCTTGATCGCCCCCGTGGCGAGCGGCTCCAATCTGCAGATCGGAACGGTGACCAACGATCCGGTCAACTCCACGTTCAGCTTCATCAACCGCGGCGGCATAACCGCGTCGCCGGAAGACCTGAATGACGACGCGCATGCGGTCCACATTTCCGGCGCCGATGCGACCGCCAATGTCATCTTCGCCGGCGGCATGATCAATTCGGGCACCATCACGGCAACGGCCGGCAGCGCGACCAAGGGTTCGACCGCGTCCGGCGTGACCGCGCTCGCGCTTCAGATCGACAATTTCGTGACGCTGCCGCTCATCAAGCTTTCGTCGCAGGCGACCTCCGCCGGGGTCATCGCGGCTTCGATCAACGGTCCGTCCGGCGGCACCGCCGTCGCCATTTCGATCGCCGGCACCAGCACCCATGTTCCGGAAATCGACTTGGATGCGGGCTCCACGATCGCCGCCGTGGCCAACGTCAACGATCCCAGCCTGATCGGCGTGCATCTGACCGCCGTCGCGGTCGAGGACACCAGCGGCTCGCTCAACAAGATCGAAAACAGCGGAACCATCTCGGCGACCGCGGCGACGCTCACCAACGGCAACACGGCGCAGACGGTCGCGGTGTCGGTGGCCGCGAACACCACCGGCGTCACGTTCGACAATTTCGGCAAGGTGACGGGCGACGTCCTGTTCGGATCGGGCAGCGATACGTTCAACGTCATCGGCGTGCCGCCGCCCACGGGCCAGACCGCGACGGCCTTCGTCAGCGGCCGGATCGATTTCGGCATTAGCGGCTCCGGAACGTTCGACACGCTGCATGTCGGCCAGTTCGCCAATGTCGCCGGCACCATCACCTCGGAAGGCGATCTCAACGTCGCGGTCGATCAGCACGGCGTGCTGGCGGTGCAGAATATCGTGACGTCACCCCAGACCGCCCTGCAGGTGCATGATCTGATCGTGGCGGCCGGCGGGCCCAGCAGCGCCGGCACGCTCAATCTGACCGTCTCGGAAGGCGCGGGTCAGAATGCCGTCATCAATGCGTCGCATACTGTGACCTTGGGGTCCGGCACCAATCTGTCGGTCGCGTTCGGCAGCCTCCTCTCGGGTAGCGGCGGCGTCTTCAATCTGATCCAGACTCCGCTCGGCGGGCTCAGCATCGATCCGGCCGATCTTGCTCGGTACAACACGTCGATCGGCAGCGACGCGACGCGGCCCTTCCTGTTCCAGGACGCCTCGCTGACGCTCAATCACACCGCGTCCAATGATCAGCTGCTGCTGCATGTCGACGTGAAGACCGCGGCGCAGCTCGGTCTGACCGGCTACGCCAAGGCGATGTTCTCGCTGGCCAACGCGGCCATCGTCAACGACCAGACGCTCGGCTCGGCGCTGATTTCCGGCATCACGAACGCGACGCAGGCTCAGGCCGCCTACGACGCCTTCGCGCCCGAAGTCTCCGGCGGCACCCGGGCGATCGCGATCTCGCTCACCGATCAGGCCACCGGCCCGGTCGCCGCGCGCCTGCGCGCGCTGCGCCTGTTCGCCAAGGAGCCGGGCGAGCTGACGATGTGGGGCACCGAATACGGCGAGTATATGAGCACCCATGGCGGCACCGCCAAGCTGGACGCCGCGGGCGTCGGCCCGGTCGACGGCTTCAAGGATCGCGGCTTCGGCTTCTCGCTCGGTCTCGACGAGGGCGCGCCGGGCGGCTGGTATGGCGCGGCGTTCAGCTTCTACAGCGGCGACGTCGCCGATCTGGGCGACCGCAACGCCAAGACCAATTCGCTCTGGTACATGCTGACCGGCTACAACACCTGGCGCGGCCGCGCGCTGTTCGTCGATACCGAGGTCAACCTCGGCTACGCGAACATCAAGGGCAAGCGCATCCTCACGCTGACCGTCCCGGCAAGTTCGACGGCGCCGGAGCTGACCTTCACGCGCGAGGCCGACAACAAGCATGCCGGCGAATTCGCCTCGCTCGGCCTGACCATGGGCGCGATGCTGAAATTTGGCGGGCTTAGCGCCATCCCGCAGATCTCGCTCGACGCCATGACGTTGCGCGAAGAGGGTTACACCGAGAGCAATGGCGGCGTGGGCATGAACCTCACCGTCAATCCCTACTACGCCAATTCGGCGCGCGCCTTCCTGGGCACCGAGTTCAAGGGTGATCTGAACCTCGGCGATTTCTACCTGCAGCCCGCGGCGCGCCTCGGCTATCGCTTCGATTTCCTGGACGATCCGGTGAAGCTGCGCGCCGCCTTCGCGGACACCAACCCCACCCAAAGCGGCAATCAGCCCGGCACGCCGTTCACGCTCGAGGGTCCCGATCCGTCGCGCGCCAACGTCGTCCTGGGCGCCTCGCTCAACGCCACGACCGAGAGCTGGACGATCGGCCTGAACTATGACTTCGTGCGCGGCTCGCACAACGCGACCGAACAGGTCGGCACCGTCTCGCTGCTGGGCAGGATTTAAGGGTGAGTTACCTCTCCCGTTTGCGGGAGAGGTCGAACGACGCGAAGCGACGTTCGGGTGAGGGGATGCGCCGCGCTCGCGGGAGAAGTCAGCCCTCCTGCGCCAGCTCCACGAACCGCGCCACATCCGCTTCGGGCGTGGCGAAGGACAGCATCAGCCGCGTCAGCACCGTGCCGCCCTGCGCCGGTCCCCAGTCGTAGAACAGCGCGCCTGCCTTGCGCAGCTTGGCCGCCAGCGCTGGCGGCATGCGCGCGAACACCGCATTGGCCGCGACGGGATGAGCGATCGTGATCGCGCCGGCCCGCGCCAGCCCCTGCGCCAGGCGCTGCGCCAAGGCGTTGGCGCGCCGGGCATTGCCGAGCCATAGATCGTCCGCCAGATAGGCGTCGAGCTGGGCCGAGACGAACCGCATCTTGGACAGCAGATGGCCCGATTTCTTGCGCCGGTAGACGAAGTCGCGCGCCTGGTTCGGATCGAAGAAGATCACCGCCTCCGCCGCCAGCGCGCCGTTTTTCGTCGCGCCGAAGGACAGCGCGTCGACGCCGCTCTGCCAGGTCATCTGCGCCGGCGTGCAGCCAAGGCCCACCAGCGCATTGGCGAAGCGCGCGCCGTCCATGTGCATCGCCATGCCGTGCGCCCGCGCGGTTTGCGACAGCGCGCCGATCTCCTGCGGCGTGTAGACGGTGCCGAGCTCGGTGGCCTGCGTCAGGCTGATCGCCGCCGGCTGGGCGTGATGCACGAAGCCTTTCTGGAAGTGCCGCAGCGCCGCTTCGACCGCGGACGGCGTGAGCTTGGCGTCGTCGCCCGCGATCGGCACCAGCTTGGCGCCGTGGGTGAAGAATTCCGGCGCGCCGCATTCGTCGACCGCGATATGCGCCTCGGCATGGCAGAGGATCGCGCCGTGCGGCGGGGTGAGCGTCGCCAGCGCCAGCGCATTGGCGGTCGTGCCGTTGATGACGGGAAACACCGCCACCTCGCGCTCGAAAATCTCGCACAGCCGTGCGGTCACCTTGGCGGTGATCGGGTCGTCGCCATAGGCGGGCGCGGGCGCCTGGCCGATCGCCGCCAGGGCGCCGAGGATTTCGGCGGACGCGCCGTAGTGGTTGTCGCTGGCGAAGTTCATGCGTGCGCCTTCGCTACCAGCTTCCGACATTGGGCATCGACGCCCAGGGCTCTTGCGGCGGCAGCGGCGCGCCGTCCTGCAAAAGCTCGATCGAGATTCCGTCGGGCGAGCGCACGAACGCCATGTTGCCGTCGCGCGGCGGGCGGTTGATGGTCACGCCGCCATCGTGCAAACGCTTGCAGACGTCGTAAATATTGCCGACCCGGTAGGCGAGATGCCCGAAATTGCGGCCACCGGCATAGTCCTTCTCATCCCAATTGTGGGTCAGCTCGACCATGGGAACGCCGTCGCCGCTTGCTTTCTGCGCATCTTCCGGCGTTGCCAAAAAAACCAGCGTGAAGCGCCCCGCCGGGTTGTCGATGCGGCGCAGTTCCTTCAAGCCCAGCTTGGCGCAATAGAAATCGAGCGCGGCGTCGAGATCGCCGACGCGGACCATGGTGTGGAGATAACGCATTGTCGTTCCTCGTGCGGTTGCGGGTTCGCCTTTGGCCGGGCGCGCCGGCGAAGCGTAGGTATATTTGCTTATGACACAAACAAAATTGCCGGCGCGGGTTGGTCGCGCGGCGCGCGGTGTTTCGCCACTGATTCGGGGCTTATGTTGCAGCGCGAGAGGCGCAATTTCGCCACCTTGCGATGGCAATGTTTGCGCAAATTCGCTGTAGTGGAACGATTAGCCGCATCCGGCGGTGACGCCAAAACAGCTTGGCGGAAACGTTTCTTGCGCTATGGAACAAGCGCAATGCGCCCGCGGAATTCCGCGGTTTGGCTTGTGTCACGCATCTGTCGCGGACATCGGCTGAGACATGCGTCTTATCGATCGGTTCGGATCGCTGGACGTATGGGCGTGTGTCCCGATTAACCTACCGCCATGACGAAGTTGCGTTTACCAAATCGAAAGACTAGACCCCCCTTGCGAACCGTGATTA
>CAZMHP010000185.1:0-6109 GCA_964566095.1 uncultured Rhizobium sp.
GTTCAACGTCAATTCGCTGCAGTTCGTGGCGCCGAACGTGACGGTCAACGATCTGGGCCAAGGCATCGACTTCAACATCCGCGGCATCGGCAAGGGCGAGCACAATACGCAGACCCCGGCCGGCGTGGTCACGTATCGCGACGGTGCGGCGACCTTCCCGGGCTATTTCACGGAAGAGCCCTATTACGACGTGAAGAGCGTCGAAGTGTATCGCGGTCCGCAAGGCACCTTCGTGGGCCAGAACGCGACCGGCGGCGCGGTGTTCATCAACTCGAACGACCCGATCATCGGCGGCGGCTATAACGGCTACGCCCAGGCGCAATACGGCAACTACAACAACACGGAACTTCAGGGCGCGCTCAATATCCCCGTCACGGACGATTTTGCGGTGCGTATCGCCGGGTACGGCTTGTATCACTCCAGCTGGTACAGCATGACCGATACCGATCCGGCCGATGCTTGCCCCCACCAGAAGTATCAAGGCTGCAAGCCGGGCTACAATGTCCCGGACAATACATGGGGCTCGGCGCGTTTCAGTGCTCTTTGGACACCCACCGATGCCTTGACGGTCTCGTTCAAGGCCGACGGCGACTATCAGAACTATGGCGCCCGTCCCGCCATTCCGTACACGGAGTTGTATCCCGTGGGCGCCGCGGTTCCGCCCTACGCAACCAACGGATACATCAACATCACCAACCCGTACCACAACACCGATCTGTTCCACGTCACGGCGAATTCGCCGGAGCGGGCCATGGACCGGATGATGCGCGCGATCTTGAAGGTCGATTACGTGCTGCCCGACGGCATCAAGCTGCAATCGGTCTCGGAAGGTATTAGCGGCAATACCGCTTGGATGACCGACGGCGACCTCACGTCTTACGGAAATGTCGGCGTATTTCCGTTCTTTAGCGCCGGCACGTTTGGCACGTACCTTGGCTGCGCACCGACCTACACCGAGGCGTGCTGGCTCGCCAGCACCAAGAACGACGAATTCTACGACCGGGTGACCGAGAACGTGGTCACACAGGAATTCAACATCATCTCGCCGGACAATCAGCCCATCACCTGGGTGGCGGGCATCTACGGGCAAGAAAACGATTATGTTTGGGATAAGCCCTACCAGTTCTGGGGCTCCTATGGATCGCGTCTCGGAAGCGATACCAATCCTGCCAATTTCACGCCCACGGCGGCCAATTTCTTCCAGTATGAGTCCTATACGTTCGAAGGCCATACGAGCAATCTGGACATCGCCGCGTTCGGTGAAATCGAAGCCAAGCTCGGCGGTGGTGTTCAGGCGTCTTTGGGCGGCCGCGCGACGGAGACCCGTTCGAACAACGTCGGTCCGTATTGGAATTTTGGCGCCCTGGCCAGCCTGGCCGTCCCGCCGCAGAAATCGTACAATATTTCCTACAAGGCCGCGCTCGATTGGGCCATCAACGACGGCAACTTCGTTTACGCGTTCGTGGCGACCGGTTACACGGGCGGCGGGCTCAACGTCACACTCGGTAGCGGCGCGCCGAATTCGTTCGGCCCGGTGACCGACACGAACTATGAACTGGGCTGGAAGGCGACGGACTGGTTCGACGGGCACGTGCACAGCGAAATTGACGCCTATTACACTACCTACAACCACTTCCAGGTCGCCTTGGAAGCTCCGCCTCCCCTCCTGAACACGACCGACGAGTACAACTTACCCGCACAAACCACCAACTACGGTGTCGAAGCCGAACTCCAGGCCGTATTCGGACAGTTCTCGGGCACGGCGTCTCTCGGCTTGTTGAGGAGCCAGCTTGGCGACGTCTATCTCGGCGACCCGAGATTCAACAATGTCACGTTCGGCTCGTGCGATATCGCTCCAAGCGGAAGCCATACGAATCCTTCCTGTATCCATGTGAAGGGGCATCAGATGACCTATGCGCCTTCCGCCACCTTCAACGTAACCGCCCAGTACATCTTCAATCTCGGGGACGGCAGCACGTTGACGCCGCGTATCAGCTACGCGCACACGTCCGGGCAATGGGCATCGCTCTTCGACAACGCCTCATTGGGCGACAAGCTGAACCCGCGCGATCTGGTGGGCGGACAGCTTGCTTGGCAGGTGGGCACCTACATTGTCGCGCTCTACGGTGAAAACCTGACGAACGATCAATACATTTCGGCAAACGACTCCGGCGGTCTCTATGCCGGCGCGCCGCGTCAGTATGGTATTCGCCTGTCCAAGTTTTTCTAAGGGGGGGGCTCTCCGCGGCCGCCGGTTGAACCCAACAGCCGGCGGCCGATCTTTCCGTCTGCGCACAGGCTCATGCAATCCTACGCCCTCACGATCGATAAGTTTCTAGACCATGCCGCCAAATGGTGCGGCGACAGCCAAGTCGTAACAGCGGAGTTTGGGCGGATCGGCTATGCCGATCTCAGGGCGCGCAGCAACCGGCTGTCCGGCGCCCTTCGCGCCTTGGGGCTGCGGCTGGGCGACCGCGTCGCCACGCTTGCCTGGAACACCCAGCATCATCTGGAATTGTACTATGCCGCGATGGGCGTGGGCTTCGTCTGCCACACGCTCAATCCGCGCCTCACGATCAAGCACCTTGCGGCGATCGTGAACGAGGCGGAGGATCGCGTTCTGGCGGTCGGCGCCGGCCTCGCCGACATGGCGCTCGAGCTGGTCTTTCACTGTCCCAGCATCGAATACGTCGTGATCCTGGACGGGGCTCCCGCCCGCGCCATCGCCAATCGCCCGACTTTCGCGCTGGAAGCCCTGCTCGCGGATCTCGGCCATGAGACGGAGTGGGGCGGGTTCGACGAGGAGACGCCGGCCGGCCTCTGCTATACTTCAGGCACGACGAGCGCGCCGAAGGGCGTCCTCTACACCCATCGCTCCAACTATCTCCACACGCTGCGCGCATTGCAGGCCGACGCGATCGCGCTCACGGCCGCCGACTCCGTCCTGGTCGCCGTTCCCATGTTCCACGCTAATGGCTGGGGATTTCCGTTCGCCGCGCCCGCGGTGGGCGCCAAGCTCGTTCTGCCGGGACGCCAGCTCGACGGCGCACGGCTGGCGGCCCTCATCCGCGACGAAAGCGTCACGGTCGCGGCGGGCGTGCAGACGGTGTGGCAGAGTCTGCTGGACCATCTCGACTCGGCCGGCGGCGACGTGCCGACGCTTCAACGCATCATCATCGGCGGCTCGACCTGCCCCGATGTTCTGATCGAACGAATGGAGACGCGCCTCAAAGCGCGGGTGCAGACGAGTTGGGGCATGACGGAGCTTTCGCCGCTCGGCACCGTTGCCGCGGCGCGCGGAGCGGACCGGGCGGTCGCCTCCGGTCGCCCGCCCTTCGGGCTCGATCTCAAACTCACCGATGCCGCCGGTAAGACCCTGCCCGAGCAGCGCAACGTCGCCGGCCACCTGAAGGTCAAGGGCGCGAGTGTTGTCGACCGTTACTTCAGGGCGACGGCGGAGGTGCTCGATGCCGAAGGCTATTTCGACACGGGCGACCTCGCCAGCATCGACGATGACGGCAATCTGACGATATCCGGCCGGTCCAAGGACCTGATCAAGTCGGGCGGCGAGTGGATCAACCCCACCGAGATCGAGACCATCGTCGGGCGCCTCCCCGGCGTCGGCCAGGTGGCCGTTATCGGGCAGGCAGACCCCAAATGGGGCGAACGTCCGATCCTGGTGGTCGAGCCGCAGAAGAGCCATACGCTCGACGACAAGGTGCTGCTGGAGGCCCTGCGGGGCAACGTCGCCGACTGGTGGATACCCGACCAGGTCATCCAGGTGGCGCATATGCCTCTGGCAGCGACGGGAAAAATTGACAAAAATCGTCTTCGAGCGGAATACGCAAGGGCCTAGGCGGACGGGGGAAGCCACCGTCTGGATTGGATTCCCCGGCGCACGCAACGAAGGTCGAGTGGATGAAGCGAGCCAAGACGAAGCCCAAGAAAAGCCTGCCGAGGAAGGCGACCCGAACCAAGGCCGAGCAGCGCGCCGAGACGCTGGAACAGATACTGGATGCGGCCGAATACCTCTTCTCCAAGCACGGTCTCTACGGCGTGACGCTGCGCGACGTCGCCTTGAAGGTCGGGGTCCACACCTCGCTGATGCACTATTACTTCGAGGACAAGTTCGCCCTGTTCAAGGCGGTCTTCGAGCGGCGCGCCCACGTGACCAGCGAACGCCGGATGAAGGCGCTGGAGGAATACGAAAAACGCGCCCAGGGCAAGCCGACGGTCGAAGGCGCGCTGCATGCCTTTCTCGACACGGACTTCGATCTCTACATGGGCGGCGGCGAGGGCTGGACGAATTACGGCGCCTTCGGCTCCCAGCTTGCCAACACGCCCGAAGGCGCGGCGATGTTCGACCAGCATTTCGATCCGGTGGTGCTGCGCCTGATCGAATTGCTGCGCAAGGCGCTGCCGGACGTGCCCGAGGAGAATATCTTCTGGGGCTATCACTTCGTGACCGGCAGCTTCATGCATTCGTTGTCGCGCAGCGGTCGCCTCGACCGCCTCTCGAACGGGCTGTGCAAGTCGGGCGATCTCATGGCCGTGAAGGCGCGCATGGCGGATTTCATGGCCGCTGGCTTTCTCGCCTTGAAGGGACGAGGCGCGCCGTGACGCGGCCGTGGGCCGATCAGGCAAGGTCCGGCGGCAATCGGAACGTCGCAAGATGCGGCATGAGCAGCGAGCCGACATAGGCCGTGCGCCCATCCGGTCCGCCGAAAGCGAGGCTGGTCGGCAACCGCAACGGCCCGCACTCCGACGCGCAAGTCGCCAGATGATCTACGGTTCCGCTGCGCCGTTCGACGCCGAGGGTCATCGCCTCGACCGCCTTTTCGTTGCTGTCGTGATAGATGACATGCACATCGCCTCGCGTATCGATCACGGACAAGCCATTCGTGCTGATGATCGTGACCCAGACATTGCCGAGCGGATCGAAGGCGAACCCGTCTGGGAAGGCGCCGCGCCCCAGGCTCTTGGGTCCCACGGTTTCCTTCCTGCCCAGCGAGCCGTCCGGGCGAATCGCAAAGCGTACGATGCGGCAGCCGAGCGTTTCGGCGGCATAGAGGTATCGCCCGTCCGGCGAGACCTTGACCTCATTGGTGAGATCCAGACCGTCGGCGACGATTTCGCAGTGCGCGCCTTCGCCGTCGATGCGCAGGATGTAGCCGTCGGGATTGGGATCGGTGAGCCCCGAATACCAATGCGGCGCGCGTGTCATCATCGAAAGCCAAATCCGGTCTTGTCCGTCCGCCCAGGCGCAATTGACGGTGCCGAGCGGCTTGCCGTCGAAGCTGTCCAGCAGTCGGCGCGTCGTGCCGTCGCGCGCGATCGTGTGCAATCCGCCATCCCCGATGCCTGCGACGACAAAGCTGCCGTCCGGCCGGCGGCTGAAGCCGTTGGCTTCCGCGATGCCGGTGCCGAGCAGCACGGGATCGTCATTCTCCCGCACGCGCGCGACGCCGCCGCGCGCGTCGGAGGCCCAAACGCCATCGCCATCGATCCAGACGCATTCGGGACGCTGCAACTCCCGGCCGAAGATTCGGAAATCCGCCGTGGATAGCCTTAAGTCGGCGATCTTCATCCGACGATACTCCGGGCGTCAGGGGCAGCCGGGTGCCGGTGGCGGAAGCGGCGGAGAGACCAAACCGACATTCCAGTTCCACCCCAGGGCTCCGGTGGCGTGGCGCCGGCAGACGATTTTCTCGTTCAGCTCGTACATGCCAGGCATCAGATTCTGCGACGGGATCGGGGTATCGCCGAGCGTCATATAGGCGCCGGTCGAATCGTAAGGTTGCCAAGCCGGCTCATCCTTCGCCACTGGTTTGCCGGTACGCGCGAAACTGGTCCAGTAGTCGATCATCGCGTCGGAAAACTTCACCTGCGCGTCCGTCGCCGGCACCTTGGGCCAGTAGGACGGGGTGCGGTCATAGGTACCGAACACGAAAGGCAATTCGCTCGCGTGGAAGGCGTGGTAGCCGGTGGTGTCCTCGGCGGGATAGCCGTGATCGAAGAGATAGAGATAGGCCGGCTGACCGAGGGCGGTCTGCTTGCGCGCCAGTCGCTCGGCCGTCCAGCCATAGAGCCCGTCGCGGGTCGTGGCCCA
>CAZMHP010000186.1:0-6105 GCA_964566095.1 uncultured Rhizobium sp.
AGCACACCAACGGCTTCCTCTATCCCGGCGAGGGCGGCCTGATCTATCTCGGCGCTTCCTCGGTGACCGGCGAGCCGCCGCACGCCTATTCCGGCAGCGGTGCGTCGGCGGGTGCGGCCGCGACGCCCGACGACCAGATCGGCATCCTCACCGCGATCGACGCGCGCCATCTGCGGCTGGAGATGCCCTTCCCGCTGCAGGAATCCACGCTCGACGTGATCGAGCTGAAGCGCTGATCGCGGCGCGGTCCCCCAGAGCAATCGTGCCGCCGCTCTCGCTTTGAAGGCGAGGGTCGGTCAGTTGCCTCGGGGAGGTTCCCGCAACTGGTCCATTTTCTGATCGTTCAGCAGACGCTTGGATTGATCGCCGGCGCGGTTTTCGAAACGGGCCCATTCCGCCTTAGTGCGGCAGTCCTTGCCACCACCGAGGCGGCTGCCCACCGGCGGCGGGATCTTGACGCAGATGACCATGTCGTCGGGTGAGGGCGTCGGCGCGGCAGCCGGCGCGGGTTGTCCGCCCACCACTGCGGGCGCGGCGCCCGCCGCCGGAGCGGCGCTCGCGGTCGCCGTCTGATCGTTCATCGCCGGCGCGGGGTCCGCTGTCGCCATGCCAAGGCCCAAAGCAAACGTCGCCGCCGCGATCGCCAATCCGCGCATCAAATCCCCCAAATGCTTCCAGGCAACAAGCAGCCCCGCTTGTTGCGATTGAATTCCGACCAGACGTTTATTCTCCAGCCAATAGGCCATGCTTGCAAAGCCACCTCACAATTCTGTGATGTTGCGTTCGAAGTCAATGAACGCACGCGTCGTCTCCGTCCGGCGGCGGGCGCCCTGCGCCGTCTTTGACTTATGTCGAGCCGTCGCGATAATCGGCGGAATCGTGCTCTATTCAGAGTCAATTATGTCAGAGATTGTCGTCCTCGCCTGATCGTCCATCGCCGGGCTTGACCCGGCCACCGATGGACATCGTTACGCGTTTCCACGCGCGCCGGCGTTCGCCTGCGTCGCGGCGAGCGCGGAGTTCGGTGCGATGAGAGACGACATCCTTGAACATCTCGAAACTGGAGCAGCGCGTGCTGCACTGCCTGGCGCAGGGCGGACGCATTCAACACATCTGGAACGACAACCGCGTCGTTGAGGTCGATTGCTACAGTCGCGACGGCTACCGCCTGAGCGATTGCACGCTGGCGCTGTTCCGGCGCCTGAAGAAGCGCGGCCTGATCGAAAGCAGAAGCGGCGCGCCCTACCGCATCTCGCGACTGGGGCTCGCCTGCGTGCGCGCGCAACTCGACAACCGATGATGCGGTGACTAGCGCGCCTTCGCGCCGCCCTGGGGGCCGAAGAAGATCACCCAGGCCTTGAACTCCGCGGAGAAGTTGGCGAAGCGATGCGGCACGCCGGCCGGCACGAACAGCACGTCGCCGGCATCGAAGCGCACGGTTTCTCCGCCGCGCTTGAAGATGCCCTGCCCGGCCTGGATGACGTAAAGCTCGTCGCGGTCGTGCGCCTGCTGGGTGTCCTGATCCTGCGGCACGAACAAGAGCACATTGGCGTCGCCGTGCTGGAACAGCGTCACCGAGGATTGCCCCGACGCGGCAAGCTTGGTCGCCGAGGCGATGAGATCGATCTTGAGCGGCGAATTGGCCATGACCTAGGACTCTCTCTTGGCCGCGCGCGCGAAACGGTCGAACAGATAATGGCTGTCCATCGGGCCCGGCGAGGCCTCGGGATGGTATTGCACGCCGAATACCGGTTTGCCGTCGAGCGCGATGCCGCAATTGCTGCCGTCGAACAGCGAGACATGCGTCTGCTTTACGCCGGACGGCAGGCTGTCGCGATCGACCGCGAAGCCGTGGTTCATCGACACGATCTCGACCTTGCCGGTCTGCAGATCCTTCACCGGATGGTTCGCGCCGTGATGGCCGTGACTCATCTTCCGGGTCGTGCCGCCGAGCGCCAGGCCGAGCATCTGATGGCCCAGGCAAATGCCGAACACCGGCATGCCGGCGTCCACCAATCCCTTGATCGTGGGAATCGCATAGCGGCCGGTCGCCGCCGGATCGCCGGGGCCGTTGGAGAGCAGCACGCCGTCCGGCTTGTGCCGCATCACCTCTTCGAAGCTCGACTGCGCCGGCACCACGGTGATGTCGGCGCCGAGCCCCGCCAGGATGCGCAGCATGTTGCGCTTCACCCCGAAGTCGACGACCGTCACCCGCCAGTTCGGGCTCGGCACTTCGCCATAGCCTTGGGCCCATGCCCATGGCGTCTCGCGCCATTTATAGGTTTGGCGCGACGTGACCTCCTGCGCGAGGTCGAGGCCGACCAGTCCGGGAAACGCCTGCGCCGCTTTGAGGCCCGCCGCGACGCCGCCGCGCGTGATCGCGCCGTGCGGCATGCCCTTCTCGCGGATGCGGTTGGTCAGCGCGCGGGTGTCGATTCCGGCGAGGCCCGGAATGTTGTGCGTCTTCAGCCACGCGTCCAGCGTCGCGAGCGCGCGGTAGTTCGACGGCTGCTCGGCGTCGGCGCGCACCACCACGCCGCGCACCACCGGCGTCAGCGCTTCGATGTCCTCGGCGTTGGCGCCCACGATGCCGATATGCGGAAAGGTGAAGCACACGATCTGCCCGGCATAGGACGGATCGGTCAGGATCTCCTGATAGCCCGTCATCGCGGTGTTGAAGCAGACCTCACCGACGCCCTCGCCGGCCGCGCCGAAGCCGACGCCGTCGAACACCGTGCCGTCGGCCAGCACCAGCGCCGCGCGCGAAAACGCCGCCGCGGGACGTGCGGCGGAGGCGGGCGGTGCAGCGGACATGAAGCGGTTCCTCGGGCTGGGCGGAAAATAGGGAGCGCGACGGAGGGGGTCAAGCGCAACAGCCGGGAATTTTCCTTTGGATTTCAATCGGTTGGAAAAGTGCCGCGGTTTGCCCTCGGGTTTGGCTCCTATCCCGAAATGTCAGCCCGGCCAAGCGATGCGTTAGCATCGCGCAGAGCCGGGACCCATCGCGCACGCGTCCCGATAGGTCCCGGCTCTCGCTGCGCTCGGCCGGGATGACAAATTTGAGCGCGCACGGTGGGGAAATGCGGCGTTAGATTGCATCTTCGAAAAGAACAGGAATCACCCATGAGCTTGCGCGAGACGATCAACGATTCGCTGAAAGAGGCGATGAAGGCGAAGGACCAGAAGCGGGTCGGCACGCTGCGGCTCATCAACGCCGCGCTCAAGGACAAGGACATCGCCGCGCGCACCGAGACCAGCCGCGAACTTCTGGGCGACGACGAGATCCTCTCGCTGCTCGCCAAGATGATCAAGCAGCGCGAGGATTCGATTGCGGCCTACGAGGCCGGCAACCGCCCGGAACTCGCCCAAGCCGAGCGCGACGAGATCGCCATCATCCGCGAATTCATGCCCAAGCAGATGGGCGCGGACGAAGCCAAGGCCGCGATTGCCGCCGTGATCGCCGAAACCGGCGCCGCGTCGATCAAGGACATGGGCAAGGTGATGTCGGCGCTGAAAGAGCGCTATGCCGGCCAGATGGATTTCGGCAAGGCGAGCGGCCAGGTGAAGGACGCGCTGACGGCGAAGTAGGCACCCCTTGTCATCCCCGGCCGAGCGATGCGAGGCGTCGCGAGGGTAAGGGGACCCAGCGGGTTGGACCAGGACTGGCCTGTCCACCTGGGTTCCCCGTACGCTGTCGCTACAGGGTCCCCTCGCCTTGCTGTGCATGGCTCGGCCGGGAATGACACTGTGAGTAATTGTCCGGCGGCGCACCGCTTTGCCTGTGCATGTCATGCACAGGGGCACTACACTCCCTCCTATGCGTTTTGGCCCCCATCTGCTCGATGAGATTTTGCGGCGGACGGACATCGTCCAGCTCGTCGGCCGCCGCGTGAAACTCGTCCGCAAGGGCCGCGTGATGTGGGGCTGCTGCCCCTTCCACAACGAAAAATCCGCCAGTTTCAAGGTCGAGAACGAGCGGCGCGCCTACAAATGCTTCGGCTGCGGCGCCCATGGCGACGCCTTCAAATGGCTGATCGAGACCGAGGGGCTCAGCTTCCCCGAAGCCGTCGAGCGCCTCGCGGGCGAGGCCGGCGTGGCGCTGCCCAAATGGACGCCCGAGGAAGAGGCGCGCGAGGAAAAGCGCAAATCGCTCTACGACGTGGTGGACGCGGCCTGCGTGTTCTTCGAGGAGCAGTTGCGCGGCCCCGCCGGTGCCGCGGCACGAGACTATCTGCGCATGCGGGGGCTGAACGGAGACGTCGCCAAGCAATTCCGCCTGGGCTATGCGCCCTCCGGTCAGGCGCCGCTGCTCGAATATCTGAAAACCCGGAACATCACGGTCGATGACGCGGTCGCGGCCGGGCTGGTGCGGCCGGCCTCCGACGAGCGCGGCGTGCGCGACTTTTTCTTCGACCGGCTGATGTTTCCCATCTCCGACGCGCGCGGCCGCATCGTCGCCTTCGGCGGCCGCGGCTTAAGCCCCGATGCCAAGCCCAAATACATCAACACCGGCGAGACGACGCTCTTTTCCAAGGGCCACCTGCTCTACAATTTCGCCGCCGCGCGCGGCGCCGCGATCAAGGCGCAGAGCATCGTCGTCGCCGAAGGCTATATGGACGTGATCGCGCTGGTGCGCGCCGGTTTCGAGCATGCCGTAGCCCCGCTCGGCACCGCGCTCACCGAGGACCAGTTGCACTTGCTCTGGCGCACCGCGCCCGAACCGATCCTCGCCTTCGACGGCGACGAGGCGGGCCAGCGCGCCGCCCATCGCGCCGCGCGGCTGGCGCTGCCGCATTTGAAAGCCGGCTTCTCGCTGCGCTTCGCTTTCCTCCCGGCCGGCGAGGATCCGGACTCCTTCCTGCGCGCCAACGGCTCCGGCCCGATGAAGACGCTGCTGGGCGAGGCGCTGTCGCTCTCGGTCGTGCTGTGGCGCATGGAGACCGAGGGCAAGGATTTCTCCACGCCCGAGCGCCGCGCCGGGTTGGAGCGCGCGCTGGCGGAGATCGTGTCGGCCGTCGGCGATCCCAAGATCGCCGACTATTACCGCCGCGATTTCGATCAGAAGGTGTTCGATGCTTTCAAGCGCCGCCCCGCCTCGCCCAGGCGCGACTGGCAGCCGGGCCCGCGCCGCGGCCAGGGCAGGGGGCCCGACCGGCCGCGCCTGCCCATCGGCACCGGCGAGGCCGTGTCGCCCGCCGTCAAGGCGAGCCTGCTCGCCCGCTCCGGCCGCGGCGGGGCGCGCCGCCTGAAAGAAGCCGAACTGGCCGCGCTTCTGCTCGACGAGCCCGATCTGGGGTTGCGCCATGCCGAGCTGCTGGCCGAGCTGCCCTTCTCGGACCCTTCGCTTGACAGGCTCCGCGCCGTGCTCTTAAACCTCGCCGCCTCCGGCTCCAGCCTTGAAAAACAGGGGTTTCACAACCATTTGAGCCGTCTGGGAATGGACGATCTCGTCGCCCGATTGAGCGCGCGGACGCCCGGCACAGCCGGCGATCCTGCCGAAATCGAGGGCACCGACGCCCGTTTTCTCAAGGCTGCCAGCGATCTTCGCGAAATGGCCGAGCGGGCACCTGAACGGGCCCGTGCCATGGAGCGTTTCAAGGCCGAGGGCACGGAGGAAAGCTGGATCGAGGTCGAGCGCCTTATGACCCGGCACGGCGATTGAGGCGCAGCAATGCGCGGAATCGCAAAAGCGGATTCACCTGCCTCTATATAGGGGCCCTTTGCGGTAGGTACTGAGCGTGGCAACCAAGACGGCGCATAAGAAACCGGCGAAACCCGCCAAGAAGCCTGTCCCGGCGAAGGCCGCCGCGCACAAGAAGCCAGTCCCGGCCGCCAAGCCGGCCGCGAAGCCCTCTGCCAAGTCCGCCGCCGCGGCCAAGCCCGCCGCCAAGACCACGGCCACCGCCGCCAAGAAGCCGGACGTCAAGCTGAACGGCAAGGGCGCGCCGGCGCTGAAGGCCGGCGCCAAGCCGGCCGCCCCCGCGCCGCAGCCCACCGCCAAGGCCAATGCCAAGGCCCCGGTCAAGGCCGGCGCCAAGGCCGGCAAGCCCGGCGAAGAGACCCCCGGCGACGCGGATTCGCCGCTGCTCGACATGTCGGACGTCG
>CAZMHP010000187.1:0-6094 GCA_964566095.1 uncultured Rhizobium sp.
CGCGGCGCCATCGGCGACACGGTGATCGGCAAGGGCACGATGTTCGACAACCTCGTGCACATCGCCCACAACGTGAAGATCGGCCATCACTGCCTGATCGCGGGTCAAGTCGGCATCGCCGGTTCCACGGTGATCGGACCGTATGTGATGATGGGCGGACAGGTCGGCGTCAGCGATCATCTGACCGTCGGCGCCGGCGCCAGGCTCGCGGCCAAGGCGGGCGTGACGCGCGACGTGGCGGCGGGCGAGACGGTCGGCGGCTACCCCGCCCTGCCGGTGCGCGAGTGGCACCGCCAGACCGTGGCGCTGAAAAAGCTGGCCAACAGCAAGAAGCCTTAAGACCTTATCGCCGTTCACAGAGCGGCCGTCGCCTTGCGGCGCGCGCTAAGGTTCAGGAAGCGGCGAAGGAGCCGGCACCGACAATTCGCCGCGATCCTGCGACCCGCGATATCCGACCCGCCGAAGCACCCAGGCCTGGGCCGGCATCTCGAAATACCGGTGGCAGGCGATCGAGACCAGGATGACCGTCGGAAAGTAAAGCAGCTTGCTGATGCCGTGCATCGTTCCGTTGCCGAAGACAACCGCCATGAGCGCGAATATCGGCACATGCAGAAGATAGACCGAGTAGGAAATGGCACCGGCGCCGACCGAAACCCGGTTCGCGAGAAACACGTTGCGGTCGTAGTGCGCCAGGCACAGCAACGTAACGAACGTCGTCGCGCAGAAGGCGAGATAGGTCGCCTCCGTCCAGGTCGGGAGACAGAAGATCACCGCCAGCAGCAAAGGACCGATATAGGCGCCCACGGTCCAGATGCGCGACCATCGCCCTTTCGTGCGCTCGAATATCGCGAAAGCCGCGACGCCGATCGTGAAGCCGACGACCCCGCGCAGGGGCGCGACATTGAAGACCCAGAGCAGGTTGGTCCGTCCCATGTTCGGAAGATCGGGCACGGCGACGACGATCCCGAGGCAGAGAACCAGGCATCCGATAGCCAGCGCCATGCTCGATTTGCGGCAGACGAAAAAGAAAAGCACCGAAATCCACACTTCGGTCGGGATCGACCAACTCGGCATGTTGATCCCGTCGTCATAGGGCGGGAATCCCATATCGCTGAGGAAGAAGATGCTTTCGAAGAAGAAAGGGCCGTGGAACTGACGCGCCGTGAGATAGAGCAAGGCCGCCATGAAGAGGAGCGAGGCGATATAGAGGGGATACAGCCTGGCGAAGCGGCCGATGGCGAAGCGCTCGACCGGCTTTCGCCCGAAGTAGTTCGAATAGGACAACACAAAACCGGAGAGCGCGAAGAAGACGTCCACCGCAAGACCGAACCGGACGCTGATCCCCACGTGGGCCGTTGCCGTGTTGAGACCGAAATGGCCGAGGCAGACCAGGAGCGCGAGAATCCCGCGCAGCCCTTCGAGCGATTGGAATTTCAGGCGATCCGGCATGCGCGTCCCATCGCTCGCCAGCCTGCCCTCGATTGCCCGGCAAGACAACAAGACCCTATGCTTTGCAGAAATTCGAGGTCGGCTAACCTCTCCCGCTCGCGGACCTGTTGCGGGAGAGGTTAGCCGCCCTGCTTCTCGAATTTTCCGCTCGCCGACTCTTTCCAATAGGTCACGTCGTGACCCGCGGCCTTGGCGTCCTTCCAGGCGGCGCGGGCCTTGGCGAGCGCGGCCTCGTCGCGGCCGTCGAACATCAGCACCACGCGCGTCAGAGCGTTCACGCCGTCCCACGACGCCGGCATCGCGCCGCCGACACAGAACAGGACGTTGGCGCCGTTCGGGTTCTCGTCCTCGACCGTGATGAGCACTGGCTGGCGCTCAGGCTTGCCGTCGCCGGATTGCGCGTGGGCCAAGAAGGTCTGGTCGTTGTAGGTCCACAGCAAGGTGTCGATGGCGTCGGCGCGCTCCGACGATTCCGCGCGGATCACCGCGCGCCAACCTCGCTCCAGCGTCTTCTCGATCAGCCCGGGCAGGACGTCATCGAGGCTGCGGCGTTCGAGATGATAGAAGAGGGTCTCGGTCATGAATTACCTCCCCCTTTGTGGGGAGGTCGAAAAAGATTCGCGCGTCAGCGCGGAGCTTTTTCGGGTGGGGGACAGTGCCGACGGATGGAGCGGCCCCCCACCCGAAAAATCGCTCCGCGATTTTTCGGCCTCCCCACAAAGGGGGAGGCGATGTCGCGCCGCGCTATGCACCAACCTCAATCCTCATAATGCGCCGCGACGAGCTCATCGAGGATGCGCACGCCCCAGCCGGTGCCCCAGGTCGGCGCCAACGCCTTCTGCTCGCCGTCCTGATAGGCGACACCGGCGATGTCGAGATGCGCCCAAGGCCGCTTGTCCTCCACGAAGCGCGCGAGGAACTGCGCCGCGGTGATCGAGCCGGCATTGGGCCCGCCGATGTTCTTCATGTCGGCGATCTTGGAGCGGATGAGCTTGTCGTAGTTCGCGCCCATCGGCATGCGCCACACCGGCTCGCCCACCGCCTTGCCGGCCTCGGCGATGCGGTGCGCCAGCCTGTCGTCGTTGGAGAACAGCCCGGCATGCTCCGGCCCCAGCGCCATGATGATCGCGCCGGTCAGCGTCGCCAGATCGATGACGAATTTCGGCTGGAAGGTGCGCTGGGTATAGGTCAGCGCGTCGGCGAGCACGAGCCGGCCTTCGGCGTCGGTGTTCAGGACTTCGATGGTCTGGCCCGACATCGACTTGACCACGTCGTCGGGGCGCTGTGCCTTGCCGTCCGGCATGTTTTCGACAAGGCCGATCACGCCCACCGCGTTGACGCGCGCCTTGCGGGTGGCGAGCGCCAGCATCGCGCCCGTCACCGCCGCGGCGCCGCCCATGTCGCCCTTCATGCCCATCATGCCGGCGCCGCTCTTGAGCGACAGGCCGCCGGAATCGAAGCACACGCCCTTGCCGACGAAGGCGATCGGCGCCTCCTTCTTCTTGCGGCCGCCTTGCCATTGCATGACGACGAGCTGGCTTTCGCGTTCGCTGCCCTGGCCGACGCCCAAGAGCGATCCCATGCCGTGCTTCTTCATCTCCGCCTCGCCCAGGATCTGGACGGTGACGCCGAGCTTGGAAAGATTGGCCTTGACCCTTCGGGCGAACTCGACGGGCGAGAGCACGTTCGGCGGCTCGTTGACCAGGTCGCGGGCGAGGAACATGCCGTTGCCGATCGCTTCGAGCGCCGCCCAGCTCTTCTTGGCGTCGGCGAGCGCGTCGGTCGCGATCGTCACGCTGGCGAGGCGCTGCTCGTATTCGTCGAGGTTCTTGGTGCGGTAATGGTTGAAGCTGTAGCTCTTGAGCTTGGCGCCGAGCGCCAGATGCGCCGCCAGGGCGCCGGATTTGAGCTTGCTGCCCTTGGGCAGGTCGATCTCATAGGTCACCGCGGTCTCCCCGGCGCCGTTCAACCGGCCGTTGACCGCGGCGCTGAGATTCTCCGCCGCCGGGCCGTCGAACGCGCTCGGCTTGCCCAGCCCCACCAGCACGATGCGCGACACGGTCAGGCCGGCCGGTGCCAGGACTTCGAGAGTCTGACCGCTCTTGCCGTTGAACTTGCTGACCTTGAGACCCCGGCTGATCGCGCCGCCGGCCGCCCGATCGGCTTTCTGCGCCGAGGGCGTGAGAACGGAACCATCCAACGCGCCGACGACCCAGGCGCCCGAACGAACTTCCCTGGGTGCGGCAAAGGACAATTGCATTAAGTTTCTCCCGATAGGTTCTGGTGCTGGCCGGTCTTTAAGGGGTATTGAGCCGGTAGGCGAGACGGAGGGTGCGGACGGCCCGCGTGTTGGTCTGCCGCCCGCCAATGGTAGTTTAGGTCGAATCACAGAAGGGGCGGAAGGGCTTTAGGCCCGCGCCGTGACGGCTTGCGAAGCGTTAAACTGCCGCGACTTTCGCATTATCTGCTGGTCCAGCTCCTGGGGCCGACCGCGCTGTTCACATTCCTGTTAACGGCGGTGATCTGGCTGTCGCAGTCGCTGCGCCTTCTCGACCTGGTGATCAACCGGGGCCAGTCGGCGCCGACGTTCATCTACCTGACCATCCTGGTCCTGCCCGGCCTCCTGGTCATCATCCTGCCCATCGCCTTCTTTCTCGGCACGCTGTTCGCCCTGTCGAAGCTGAACACCGACAGCGAGCTTGTCGTGATGTCGGCCGCCGGCTTCAGCCGCTTCCAGGTCGCCGTCCCGGTGTTCATCCTGGCCGCCATCGTCATGGCGCTCACCTATCTGTGCGGCCTCTATCTGATGCCGGCAGGCCAGCGCGCCATGAAGGACAAAGTGGTCGACATCCGCGCCGACATCGGCACCGCGCTGCTCAACGAGGGCGAGTTCAACACGCCCGCGGCGGGGCTCACCGTGTTCATCCGCGAGCTCAACTCCGACGGCACGATCCACGGCGTCTTCGTGCACGACAACCGCAACAAGAACGAGCCGGTGTCCTATCTCGCCGAGAGCGGCCAGCTTGCGCAGACGAGCGGGGGCGCGCGCCTCATCATGCGGGACGGCACGATCGAGGTCAGCGGCAATGGCGGCGCCAGGCTCTCCGTCCTCAAATTCCAGCGCTATGTGTTCGATCTCGACCAGTTCGCGGGGCCGACGCGCGCCACCGACCGCGCCACCTCCGAGCGCTATCTGTCGGAACTGTTCTGGCCCGACCCGCACATGCCGGGCAAGCTGCGCGACGCCTATATCGCCGAAGGCCATAACCGGCTGTCGCAGCCGCTCTATTGCATCGTCTTCGCGCTGGTCGCGCTGGCGGCGATCCTGCGCGGACGGCGCGCCCGCGGCGCCAATGCGCTGCGCATCACGTTCGCGGTCATGGGCGGCATCGCGGTGCGCATCGCGGGTTACGGCGTGCAGGGCTTGGCGGTGCGCGATCCCTCGATGAACATCCTGTTCTATCTCATCCCGCTCTTGGGTGCGGCGCTGGCGCTGGCCAATCTCATGGGCGTCGATCCCGCCGCCTGGCTGCGGCGCGCGGCACCAGCCGAGGCGACGCCATGAGCTGGTCCTGGACGCTCTATCGCTATCTGGGACTGCAGTTCCTGACGGGCATCGCCATCGCCTACGGCACCTTCCTGGCGCTGGCGTTTTCGATCGACGTCGTGGATTTGACCAACCGCACCGCCGGACGCGGCGTCTCCACCCTGGTGGTGATCGCCATGGCGCTGCTGCAGCTGCCGGACCTGGGTCAGAAGCTGATGCCGTTCGCGGTGCTGCTGGGCGGCGTGCTCGCCTTCGTGCGGCTGTCGCGCAATCAGGAGCTGGTCGCGGTGCGCGCGGCCGGCATGTCGGCCTGGGACTTCCTGGCGCCGCCGCTGGCGGTGGCCGCGGGTCTGGGCATCGTCGTCGTGCTGGTGGTGACGCCGATCTCCTCGCGCATGCTGGCGCAGTTCTCCGCGCTGGAGGCCAAATACATCAAGGGCGAGGCGTCGCAGCTTTCGATTTCGCCCAACGGGCTGTGGCTGCGCCAGGGCGACGAGACCCAGCAATCGGTGATCCATGCCCTGCGCGTGACCAACCAGGGCGTCCACCTGGAATCCGTCGTCGTGTTCCTCTACGCGGCGCGCGACCGCTTCGTCGGCCGGGTCGATGCCAAATCGGCGCAGCTCGTCGCCGGGGTGTGGAAGCTCACCGATGCCTGGGTCAGCGGCGCCGACGGCACGCCGGCGCATCACGCCAGCTACGATCTGCCCACGACGCTGACGCCGGTGCAGATCCAGGAGAGCTTCGCGCCGCCCTACACGCTGTCCTTCTGGGAGCTTCCCGGCTTCATCCGCGCGGCGCAGAACGCCGGCTTCTCCGCCGTGCGCTATCAGCTCTATCTCTACAGCCTGCTCGCCCTGCCCGCGCTGTTCGCCGCGATGGTGTTCATGGCCGCGAGCTTTTCCGTCCGCGTCGGCCGCGGCGGCGGCCTGATCCGCGTCGCGCTGATCAGCGCGCTGGCCGGCTTCGGCATCTATTTCTTCAGCGAATTCGCCCGCGCGCTCGGCCAATCCGGCATCCTGCCCGTCGCCCTCGCCGCCGCCGCGCCGGCCTCCGCCGCGATCCTGATCGGCATGACGCTGGTGTTCAACCAGGAGG
>CAZMHP010000188.1:0-6082 GCA_964566095.1 uncultured Rhizobium sp.
GTGTAGTTGCGCACATGGCCCATATGGATGCGCCCCGACGGATAGGGGAACATCTCCAGCACGTAGTATTTGGGCTTGGCGGAATCGGTGGGCGTGAGGAAGGCCTGGCGCGCGTTCCACGCCGCCTGCCATTTCTGCTCCGACTCTTTGGCGTTGTACCGCGCCATGCTCGTGACCTTCATCGCTGCCGGAATTTGGATGGCGCTGAGGCCTCCGGCACGGATCAGGCTACAGCGATTTGCGGAAAATTAGTTGCCTTCGCTCGCAAGTCGAAGCTCGCGGGCGCGCGTCAGGATGGCGTCTTCGAGCTTGGTCGCGGTGTCGCCCGACACCGCGGCGTCGGCCCAGCCGTCCGCCGCCTTGGTCTGGCGGAACACCGCGACTTTCAAGCCGTCGGCCCGCAGCTTGCGGTCCAGGATGTAGACCGTGACCTTCATGCGCTCATTGGGCGCCTGGGGCGCGGTGTACCACTCGGTGATCACCACCCCGCCGAAGGGATCGGCCGAGGCGAGGGGGATGAAGGACAGCGTGTCCAGCGTGGCATGCCACAGATAGGAATTTACACCCAGGGTGCGGGCGCCGTTGGCGGCCGAGATCGACGTCGCACCAGACGTGTCGGGCATCGTGTTGTCCGTGCTGCCGCAACCGGCCAGGACCAAGGCGACGGCAAGAACGGAGAGAATACGCATGGAGCCGCTTTCGTTGTCTGGTCGCTGGGACGCCACTCGTGCGCGTCCTTACGGGGGCACATCGGGGCCCCTCAGAGCCCGCGCTTATAAATGCCCCCAAGAGACGGCGCAACCGGACCGCCCCGGCCAAATTGTTAACGCGCCGACAGGCATTTAACCGCACGACGCGGCCGGGCCCCACGCCGGCGCGCAAACATGCTATGAGCGATGAAAAAGCAGCCGTGGGGTCGATTGCGCATGAGGATTTTCCTGCTCGCCGGGACGGCGTTGGCGTCGCTTGCCCTGGCCGGGCCGGCCTCAGCCGCCTGGGACGATTGGAGCGTGTCGCCGCTGACCGGGTCGATCGACGATGCCGACATCAGCTATTCGCTGGGCGGCCAGGCTTTCGGCAGCGCGTTCAGCGCCGACCAGCCCGGCCATGTCGCCAAGCAGGGGGTGACCGGCGCCGCCTCGCTCAACGCCAGCCTTCAGCGCGACTACGACAGCGGCATGTCGATCGCGCTCAAGGGCAATTTCGAGCTCTATCGCGACAAGCTCTCGCTCGACAATTACGGCGGCGACTTCGTCGAAAAGGTCTACGGCCAGGTGCAGACGGGCTTGGGCCGTGTCGAGTTCGGCATGGCGGACGGCGCCGCCTATACGCTCGCCGTCATCGGGCCGATGGTCAACGGGGAAGTGACGACCGACAATCCCGACGCGACCTTCTTCGTCGACGCCGCCACGGGCGCGGCCTTCGTCGACACCTTCGAATTGAATAGCGCGGTCGAATCCTCGCTGAACTACGCCAAGATCTCCTACTTCACGCCCAAGCTGTTCGGCGTGCAGCTCGGCTTCTCCTACACGCCGTCGGAAGGCAAGGACGTGGTGCCGTTCCTCAACAACGGCCCCAACGTCGCCAACCGGCAAAAGAGCCTGTGGGAAGGCGCGATCAACTATTCCGACAGTTTCGGGCCGATCACGGCCAGCGCCTATGCCGGCTTCACCGTGGGGCATGGCGACCGCAAGACGCCGGGCCATGCCGGGCTCACCGACTGGGCCGTCGGCACCCAGATCGACTGGAACATCGACGACGACACCAAGCTGTCGGTCGGCGGCGCCTATCGCCAGGCCAACACCTATACGTTCGACATCAATCAGGCGCTGCTGCATGGCGCGAGCCAGAGCCTGCATGCGAGCAGCGTGCTGAGTTACGGCTCCTGGTCGGTGGGAGCGGAGTTCGGCCACGGCACGGCGGACGGCTCGCTCGGCCTGCCCGGCCTGAACGTGCACGACTACGTCGCCGATGTCGGCTATGCGGTGAACTCGAATCTGCAACTCAGCGCCGGCTGGCAGCGGTTCCACTACGGCCGCGACATCGGCACGTTCTTCAACGGCGCGCCGCACATCCAGATGGACGCGGTGTTCCTGCACAGCGTGATCAATATTTGACCTCTCCCGCTTGCGGGAGAGGACGCAAAATCCCGCACTTGGCGCAGCGCGTAGCGGAGCCAAGTGCTTGGATTTCGCCAGGTGAGGGGTACGGGCTCGCACAATCCCTCACCCGAACGCCGCTTCGCGTCGTTCGACCTATCCCGCTAGCGGGATAGGTTAGAGTGCCAGCGCGCCCACCGCCGCGATTCCGATGAAGCCGTGCAGCAGCCTCGCATTGCGTGCGTCGATGCCGCCAAGCGCATAGACCGGCAGGCGCGCGGCCCGCGCCAGCGCGTTGGCGCGGGCGGCGCCGAGCGCGGCGCGACCTTGATGCGAGGCGGTGGGAAACACCGCCGACAGCACGACGAAATCGAGATGGGACGCGGATGGACCGGCGCCATGTCGCGCGGCGCTGATGAGCCAGTTCGGATGCGTTGCCCGCCAATGCGCCGCTTCGCGCGCGCGCGCTTGCGGTAGATGCAGACCGTCGGCGCCCAGCCTTGCGGCGAGCGCCGGATCGGCGGCGACCAGCACGACGAGCCCGCGCCGACGCGCCAGCGCCAGCATCGCTTGGGCCAAATCCGCACGGCGCGCCCCATCGCGGGCCCGCACGATCACCAGCGCGCCGCGCGGCAGCGCCTGTGCGGCGGCGAGCGGATCGGCCAACCGATCGTCGTCGGTCATCAGAACCAGCGGCGGCAACAGGCCGGCCATGACATGCGCTGCCCCCGGGCTCGCGCCAAAGGCGCGACCCGAGGACAAGCAATTGAGCCGCGCCGCGGCACTTGCTAGCTTCCGCCGCGAAAGAGCATCGCTCACATGACCCCCGAACAGATCAACGAGAACCTCGAAGCCATCATCGCGCGCATCGAGGCGGCGCGGAAGGGCGCGGTCAAGCCGGCGCCGTCCACCACGCTGATCGCCGTCAGCAAGAACCATGGCCGCGCGGCGATCGAGCCGGCGCTGATCGCCGGCCAGCGCGTGTTCGGCGAGAACCGGGTGCAGGAAGCGCAAGCCAAATGGGCGCCGCTCCGCGCCGCATACGCCGACCTGGAACTGCATCTGATCGGACCCCTGCAGACCAACAAGGCGCGCGAGGCGGTGCTTCTGTTCGACGCCATCCACACGCTGGACCGCGAGAAGCTGGCCGATGTGCTGCGCGCCGAGATGGACAGGACGGGGCGCACGCCGTTCCTGTTCGTGCAGGTCAATACCGGCGAGGAGCCGCAGAAGGCCGGCGTGGCGCCGCGCGACGCGGCCAAGCTGATCGATCACGCCAAGGCGATCGGCCTGCCGCTGAAGGGCCTGATGTGCATCCCGCCGGTGGGCGAAGCGCCGGCGCCGCATTTCGCGCTGCTGGCCAAGATCGCGGGCGTGCACGATCTGCCGCTGCTCAGCATGGGCATGTCGGAGGATTTCGAGATCGCGATCCGCTTCGGCGCGACGCATGTGCGCGTCGGCAGCGCCATCTTCGGCGCGCGGGAAAGGGTTTGAGCTTCGCTTGCCCCCTCATGCTTCGACAAGCTCAGCATGAAGAGTTGTATTGGCGTCCTCATCCTGAGCTTGTCGAAGGATGAGGAGCGTCCGTTCTCTGCGAGCGCAAGCGGCTCCGGCTGTTATTCAACGAGCGAGGCGCGCAGCGGCGGCGCGCTCAGCGCATCGTTCGCCGCGGCGCCGGCGACGGCGATGGTGCGGCGATAGGCATCGGCGGCGCGCAGTGCGACGTCGGGCGCCACGCCGTTGCGCGACAGCGCCGAGAGCAGCGCCTCCTGCCCCGGCACGACGATGGTGTCGAGCGCGGCGGGCGTGACCGAAGCCGGCGCGGCCAAGGCCGGTGCATTGGAGGCGACGGCGGTCGCGGTGGTGTCGATCACCGACGGCGTGACGGCGACGGGCTGCGGCGCGGCATCGGCGACGGCGGTATCCGACGGCGTGATCGCATTCTCGACCATGGCGAGGGCGGTGTCGCCGACGCTTTTTCCCGTGACCTTCTCGAAGATCGAATCGGCGAGGGAGCCGGCGAAACCGAGAACGCCGCCATAGAGCGCGTCGCCCGCGATCTTGGGAAAGGTCTTGATCTGGTCGCCGGTGATGGCGCGGTAGAGGGTCGAGACGACCGGCAGATGCTGCAGCGGATTGACGATGTCGAGCGCGTCGTCGAACGTGAAGCCGCCTTCGGACGGCGCGGCAGCCGCGCTGGCCGCCGCCGCGGCGGCGCCGGACGCGAGCGGATTGACCGCATGGGCGGAGAAGTCGACGAAGCTCATCGCGGCCTACGTCGCAAGAGCCGGGCCAGGAATATATGCGCGGAAAGCGCGGGTTCGTCGTGACGATGCGGCAAATCTTGCCGGTTCGGATGGACAGCGGCGCTCCTCATGCTTCGACAAGCTCAGCATGAGGATCTCACTTTAGGGTCCTCATCCTGGTCGACGCGCTGTCGCTATCGACTGTCGAAGGATGCGCGGCGCCAATCGCGGGCATTACAGCAAATGCCCTGCCCGCTCGGCCTTGGTGCGCAGATAGGCGCGGTTGTGCGCGTTGTCCGGGAAGGCGTGGCGCACGCGCGCCGCGACCTTGACGCCGGCCTCCTTCAGCCCCGCGACCTTCGAAGGATTGTTGGTCATCAGCCGCACCGATTTGTAGCCGAGCAGCGAGAGCATGCGCGCGGCGATGCCGTATTGCCGCTCATCCGCCTCGAAGCCCACCCGCGCATTGGCGTCGATGGTATCGAAGCCCTGATCCTGAAGCCGATAGGCGCGCAGCTTGTTGATCAACCCGATGCCGCGGCCTTCCTGCGCGAGATAAAGAAGCACGCCGCCCCCGGCTTTCGAAATCGCGTCGATCGCGCCGCGCAATTGCGTGCCGCAATCGCATTTGAGCGAGCCCAGGAAATCGCCGGTGAAGCATTCCGAATGCATCCGCGTCAGCACCGGCTTGCCGGTCGGCGGGGCGCCGATCACGATGGCGATGTGCTCGGGCCCGCCATCCTCGGGGCGGAACGAGACGAGCTCGGTCTGTTCGGCGCCTTCCAGCGGCACGCGGGCGCGCGCCACGATCTTCAGGGTACGGACGATCTCGGCGTCGTAGCCGAGAATGTCGTCGGCCGACAGCGTCTCCTCCGGCTTGGGCGCGCCGCGCGCCGGCCGCACCACCGTCGCGGGCAGCAGCCCGGCGAGCTTGGCGAGCTTGACCGAGGCGGCATAGCCGGGCGGCAGGCCATCGCGCACCGCCGCGAACGGGCCCTTCAGCGGAAAGGCCAGGTCCTGCGTCGGATCGGCGACGGCGCGCAGCGTGTCCAAATCCATCTGGGCGGGCAGTGCCAGCGCCGCGACGTCGGGTGTGTAGAGCCGGATCTTCAGGGTGCGGGCGCGGGCGTGGCTCAGCACCAGGCGGGCGCGGGGCGCGCGTTTGAGGGTCTTAAGGTCGCCCGCGCTCAAGGTTTCCAGCGACCAGGCGAGCACCGGCCCGCCCTTGCCGGCGATTGCCACGGGACGGCCGCGGCGCAGCGCATCGACGGCGCGGATGACGCGATCGACGGCGGAAGCGCGGGGCGGACGGCGGGAACGCTGCGACGGGGCCATGTCCTTTCCACATACACCCGCGCCCCAAAACCGGGTAGAGTCCGCGCGCCAATCCGGACCCATCGCACCCATGCCCAGCGCCAAGCGCGTTCTTCTTGTCGACGACGATCTGATGCTGCGCGGCTCGCTGGCCGAGCAGCTGGCGACGGAAGGGCCCTACAATATCATCGAGGCGGCCAACTGCGCCGAGGCGCGGCAGCGCGGCCAGGACGGGCTCTACGAATTCATGATTCTCGATGTCGGGCTGCCGGACGGCGACGGACGCCATCTGTGCCGCGCCTTCCGCGACAGCGGCGTCACCGCGCCCATCATCCTGCTCACCGCCGCCGACAGCGACGCCGACACGATCGAGGGGCTCAAATCGGGCGCCAACGACTACGTCACCAAGCCGTTCCGCTTCGC
>CAZMHP010000189.1:0-6060 GCA_964566095.1 uncultured Rhizobium sp.
CGCAACGTGATGGTGACCGAGCGCGGCGTCAGCTTCGGCTACAACACGCTCGTCGTCGACATGACCTCGCTGCCCAAGATGGCGAAGCTCGGCGCGCCCGTCGTGATCGATGCGACGCACGCCGTGCAGCAGCCGGGCGGGCAGGACGACAAGTCCGGCGGCGAGCGCGAGATGGCGCCTTACATCGCGCGCGCCGCCGTCGCCTGCGGGGTCGCCGCCGTCTTCATCGAAACCCACAACGATCCCGACGACGCCGCGCGCCGCGGCATCTCCGATGCCGCCAACATGCTGTGGCTGAAGGACGTACCCGACCTTCTCGCCGAACTCGTCGAGATCGACCGGATCGTGAAGCGGCCGTACCTGAACTAGGTCGCGCTCAGCGCCATCCACGCGTTGACGATTCCCCAGACCGACAGGACGAGCAGACCTGCGGTCGCGACCGACGTGATGAGGAAGCCTGTGCTGCGCTTCTCGGCCGCCGCCAGATAACCCTGCATGTACAAGAAACGGCCGACGATCCAGACCAGGCCGAGCACCGCCGGCAGCCACGGCAGAAGGTGGAAATACCGGGTCGCGAGCCACAGCAGCGGCAAGAACATGACGAACTGTTCCAGTGTGTTGACCTGCACGCGATAGGCGCGCTCGAACTCCGGATTGCCGGCCACGGCCGGCGCGTCGATCTTATGCTTGCCGCGCATCTGCGCGACGACCATGCCCGTGTAGAACACGAATAGAATCGACAGAATGGTGACGGCCGCGCTGAGCAGTTCGGCTTGCGAAATTTCCATGGCGTTTCCCCTTTTGGCTTCGCTCTCGCGGCAAGGCGCGGGAGCTTTGCCCACAGCCTACAGGGATTCGCGGCGCGATGGTCCTCTTGCGCCTATCCCGCGGTTCGTTCTTCCCGGTTGTATTTTCGGTGGCCTTTTCTAGTCTTTGCGAATCTGCGCGGATACATGATCTGCCGGGGGGACAAGGGGGGATTTCATGGCAACGACCAAGGCTGTTCTGCCGCTGACGCGGCGCGACCTTATGGCGGGCATGGCCGCGCTGACGGCCGCCGGCTGCACCCCGGGTGGCGGATCGGACCACGATGTCGTGGTGATCGGCGCCGGCGCCGCGGGCATCGGCGCGGCCCGAACGCTGCAGGCGCTCGGCCGCAACTGCATGGTGATCGAGGCCGCCAACCGCATCGGTGGGCGCGCGCTCACCGATACCAGGACGTTTCCGATCCCGTTCGACATCGGCTGCGCCTGGATCCATGCCGGGATGACGAATCCGTTTTACGAGATGGCGTTGGAGCGCGGCTATCGGCTGCGCAAGCACGATGTCGATACGCTCAACCAGCTGTTCTTCGACGGCCGGTGGCAGGGCGAGGACGGCGTCAAGCAGGTCGACGGCGCGTCCAAGGATATCGTGAAGCAGGCCGAGGACGATGCCCGCGGCGGCAAGGATGTCGCGCTGGCGGGCATCATGCCGGCGTGCACCGAGCCCGCCGCCGCTGCCGCCACCTTCATGGGGCCGATGGATGCCTCGGTCGATTTCAGGAACGAGTCCACCATCGATCTGACCGAAGAGGAAGGCGCCGAATACGATCCCAACTATCTCGTCAAGGAAGGCTTCGGCACGCTTGTCGCCGATGTCGGCCGCGCCATTCCCGTATCGCTGTCCACGACGGCGCAGGCCGTGCACCACGACCGGTCCGGTGTCCGGGTCGAGACCAGCCGGGGCACGATCCGCGCCAAGGCCGTGATCGTCACGGTGTCGACCGGCGTGCTGCAGAGGGACGCGATCCGGTTCGATCCGGGTCTGCCCGTCGATACGCAGGCGGCGATTCACAATCTGCCGATGGGGCTTCTCACCAAGATCCCGCTCCTCATTCCGGGCGTGGACCACTATGGGCACGACATCGCGCCGTATCAGAACGTCCTGAACGAGGTCGCGCCCACGCCCGGCCAGCCGCCCTGCAGCGAGGCGAACGGCAACTTCTATTTCCTCGCCTGGCCGTGGGATTCCGATCTGATGGTCGGTTTCATCGGCGGCAGCTATGCCTGGGCACTCGCCAGTCGGCCGCAAGAGGAAGTCGTGGACTACGCGATCGAGAGCCTCGCCAAGATCTACGGTTCCGACATCGGCAAGAAAGTGACCAAGCGGCTGGTCACCAAATGGGGAACCGAGCCGCTGTCATGGGGTGCCTACGCGGCGGCGGAGCCCGGCCACGCCGCGGCGCGCGACATCCTGCGCCGGCCGGTGAACGGCCGGCTCTTCTTTGCCGGCGAGGCGGTCGCGGAAGACGGATTGTTCGCGACCTGCGGCGGGGCCTATCTCTCCGGCGCGGCGCAGGCGCGCGCCGCGCACGGAGCGATCGGTTCGGCTTGAAGCCGGCCTATTGCCCGCCGTGATCGCCGCCTTCGCCGCCGCCCATGTGCTCGGCGCGGAAGGCATCGGCCTTGGCTTTGATGTCGGCCTGCTGCTGCGGCGTCAGCGCCGCCCAGCGCTTGTCGAGGTCGGCCTTGAACTTGGCGCGGTCGGCCTCCGACATCGCCATGAACTGCTCGCGCCGCTGTTGGCGATAGGCGTGTTTCTGGTCGTCGGTCATGCCGGCGGTCGCCCTGACGCCGTCGGCGAACATCATCATGCGTTCTTCGGGCGTGAACATGCCGCGCATCATGCCGCCATGGCCGCTCATCATCATGCCGCCCTGGGGCGGCGGGGCGGGCGGATCTGCGTAGGCGGCCGCGGAACCGAGGATCGTTGCGGCCAAGGCAAAGGTTGCAATGCGGGAAAGGGACATATGGAAACTCCATTGGGATTGGCGTTGAACGGCGAGAGTGCCCCTCTCCGTCGCTCGCTTGCTAAGCGCGCGGTCGATCCCTTAAAGCACACGCAATTGGGCAAAACCGTGACGGGGCAAACATGACCGCGATCATCGACATTACCGGCCGCGAGATTCTCGACAGCCGCGGCAACCCGACCGTGGAGGTCGATGTGCGGCTGGAAGACGGGTCTTTCGGCCGCGCGGCCGTGCCGTCCGGCGCCTCCACCGGGGCGCATGAGGCGGTGGAACTGCGCGACGGCGGCAAGCGCTACGGCGGAAAAGGGGTCGAAAAAGCGGTCGCCGCGATCAACGGTGAAATTTTCGACACCTTGTGCGGTATGGAGGCGGAGGACCAGGTCCGCCTCGACCGGCTGATGATCGCGCTCGATGGAACCCCCAACAAGGCGCGGCTCGGCGCCAACGCGATCCTCGGCGTCTCGCTCGCGATCGCCAAGGCGGCCGCGACCGCCGCCAACTTGCCGCTCTATCGCTATGTCGGCGGCGCCAAGGCGCAGACCCTGCCGGTGCCGCTGATGAACATCGTCAATGGCGGCGTCCATGCCGACAATCCGATCGACTTCCAGGAATTCATGATCATGCCGGTCGGCGCGCCGACATTCCGCGAGGCGCTGCGCATGGGCGCGGAAGTCTTCCACACGCTGAAGAAGGCGCTGCACGACGCCGGCCACAACACCAATGTCGGCGACGAGGGCGGCTTCGCGCCCAACCTCAAGAGCGCCGACGAAGCGCTCAGCTTCATCATGAAGTCGATCGAGAAGGCCGGCTACCGGCCCGGCGAAGACGTCTATCTCGCGCTCGATCCCGCTTCGACGGAGTTCTTCAAGAACGGCAAATATGTGCTGGAAGGCGAGGGCAAGACGCTCACGCCCGACCAGATGGTCAAGGTCTATGCCGACCTCTGCACGCGCTATCCGATCGTTTCGATCGAGGACGGCATGGCGGAAGACGATTGGGACGGCTGGGCCGGCCTCACCCAGGCCGTCGGCAAGACGGTGCAGCTCGTCGGCGACGATCTCTTCGTCACCAATACCAAGCGCCTCGTCGAAGGCATCCAGAAGGGCGTCGCCAACGCGATCCTGATCAAGGTCAACCAGATCGGGACGCTCACCGAAACGCTCGACGCGGTGGAGACCGCGCATCGCGCCGCCTATCGCGCCGTGATGTCCCACCGCTCCGGCGAGACGGAGGATTGCACCATCGCCGATCTCGCCGTCGCGACGAATTGCGGACAGATCAAGACCGGTTCGCTGGCGCGCTCGGACCGCCTCGCCAAGTACAATCAGCTCCTGCGCATCGAGGAGCAGCTCGGCGACCAGGCAACCTACGCGGGAAAGTCCGTCCTCAGAAGCTAACGCCGGGTTGCGGGTTGGAGTAAGATCGCCTCATGAGCAAGGACGATTTGGAAGCGATATTCGCCAAGGTGCGGACCTGGACGCCCGACCTGCAGGACGAGGCTATCGATCTCCTGTTGGCGCTCGAACAGGATACGAGTGAGGCATACGAACTCAGCCCCGAAGAGCTTGCCGACATCCGCGAGGGTTTGGCGGAAGCGGAACGCGGAGAGTTTTTGACCGAGGAAGAGGTCAGACATCTGTTTCGGCGCAGGCTGTGACTGGGCAACACATTGTCCGCGGCGTTCGTGGGCAGATCGACGGCATATTCGAATATATCGCGCTCCACGATTCGGAAGCCGCGCAACGTGTCGTTGATCGGATTTACAAGGTCATTGATCTGGTGACCGAGCGGCCAAGAATCGGCCGCAGGACGCTTGAGCGCGGCGTCCGCATGTATTATGTCGTCAAGCCATATCCCTATATCGTGTTTTATCGATACGTCTCTCGTCGAGACCAGGTGCGGATTATCCGCGTCCGTCACGGTGCGCAACGACGAGCCGGACTTGCCGACGAGGCGGTGGAATTCCGCGCCGCCGCCATATCTTAACGCCCGCGATTGCACCTTTAACGAAAAACGCCTTGACCGTTCGAATCGGAACGTGATTCGTTCGCCCCATGCGAATCAAGCGCAGTGTCACTCGCGCCTTCACCCTGGCCGTCCTGCCGGCGGTGAGCGCCGCGGTCATCGCCTATTTCGGCTACTACGCGGTCTGGGGCGAGCGCGGCATGCTGGCGCTGTCCGACACCGAGGCACGGCTGGGCGTCCAGAAGGAGCGTTTGGCCCAAGCCCAGGCCGACCGGCACCGTCTGGAGCATCGCATTTCGCTCATGAGCGCACCGAGCGCCGATCCCGACCTGATCGAGGAGCTCGCCCGCTCGCAGCTGATGATCGGCGGACCCGGGCAGGTGTCGGTTTCACGTGGCAGTCCCTAAGTTCTGACAAACCGTCACCGCTTGCCAATTCGGGCGCCGCTTGCCAAAACCCGGGATGCTCTTCCACCCCCCGGCGAAGCAGAAGATCGTACCCCATGGATGAGGCGACAAAAGCCGACGATGCCGGCGCGAAGACCGCCGCGCCGGGCTCTAACTCCGTCTCCCTGAAGCAATTTTACACGGACATGCTCCTCATCCGGCGGTTCGAGGAGAAGGCCGGCCAGCTTTACGGCATGGGCCTGATCGGCGGCTTCTGCCACCTCTATATCGGCCAGGAGGCGGTCGTCGTCGGCGTCCAGGCGGCGCAGCGCGAGGGCGACCAGGTCATCACAGCCTATCGCGATCACGGCCATATGTTGGCCTGCGGCATGGACCCGAAGGGCGTGATGGCGGAACTGACCGGCCGCGCCACCGGCTATTCCAAGGGCAAGAGCGGCTCGATGCACATGTTTTCGGCCGAGAAGAACTTCTTCGGCGGCCACGGCATCGTCGGCGCCCAGGTGCCGCTGGGCACGGGTCTGGCCTTCGCCAACAAATATCGCGGCAACGACAATGTCAGCGTCACCTATTTCGGCGACGGTGCTTCGAACCAGGGCCAGGTCTACGAAGCCTTCAACATGGCGGAGCTCTGGAAGCTTCCCATCGTCTATGTGATCGAGAACAACCAATACGCCATGGGCACGAGTGTCGAGCGCTCCAGCGCCGAAGTGCATTTCTACAAGCGCGGCGCCTCGTTCAACATTCCGGGCAAGCAGGTCGACGGCATGGACGTCGAAGCCGTGCACGACGCGGCCAAGGACGCGCTCGCCTGGTGCCGCGCCGGCAACGGGCCGATCATCCTGGAGATGAAGACCTACCGCTATCGCGGCCACTCGATGTCCGATCCGGCGAAGTACC
>CAZMHP010000190.1:0-6038 GCA_964566095.1 uncultured Rhizobium sp.
CGAGGATCTCGTGGATGCGCTCGCGCGCATGGGTGTCGTAGCGGTCGCGCGGCACATAGACCAGGGCCGACACGAAGCGGTCGAAACGGTCGAAGCGCAGGAAGACGCGCACCGTCGGCCGCTCGCCCAGCCGCAGAATGCCTTGCGCGGTGGCGAACAGATCGTCGTCGGAAATCTGGAACAGCTCGTCGCGCGGATAATTGTCGAGGATGTGCGCCAGCACCTTTCCGTCATGGCTGGCCGCGGGCAGGCCGGCGCGCGCGAGCACATGGGCAACCTTGCGCCGCAGAAGCGGAATGTCGCTCGGCCGGCGGCTATAGGCGCCGGAGGTGAAGAGGCCCACGAAGCGGCGTTCGCCCACAAGCCTGCCGGCCTTGTCGAAGCGCTTGACGCCGACATAGTCCATGTGGACGCGGCGATGGACCAGGCTGCGCTCGTTGGATTTGGTGATGATGAGCGGCGAGGGTTCGGTCAAGAAGGCGCGAACCTGCGGCGTCAGCGTCGAACGATCGGGTCCGCGGCGAATGACGCGCGCATCGGGGTCGTTCAGCACGCCGAGCCCCGTGTGCGGGGCCGGAACGAGCGCGCCCTCTCCGGTCGGATCGAAGTCGTAGTCACGCGCGCCCAAGAAGGTGAAGTGATCGTCTTCGAGCCATTCCAGGAGCGCGACGCATTCGGCGAGCTCGTCGGCGGCGATCTTGGGCGGATGCGCCTTCAGATCGGCAATGGCCTCGGCGAGGCGCGCCATCATCGGCCGCCAGTCGCGCACGACGACCCCGACTTGCGCGAAGGTCGCCTTGGCGCCGTGCACCATCGCGGCGCGGCGCGCTTCGCTCAGCACCGGTTCGAGGGCGAGCGTGATGACGCTGACGGGCTGGCCGTTCTGCGTCACGATGGGATGGAACACCGCGCGCAGCCGTCCGCCCCCCGCCGTCACCTCGGCGATCAGCGAGTCGAACAGGAACGGCTTGTCGTCGTTGACCGCGACGAGGAGATAGTCGTTCTCGCCATAGGCCTTGTCCTCGTCGCGGGCACAGAAGAGATGGACGTCGCTGCCGCCCGGGCGGTGGCGCACGGCGCGCGCCCGCACGAGGCGCGCGAGCGCGACCAGTCCCTCGGGCGTGTAGCGGTTGACGTCGTCCGGCGCGGCGTGGGCGAACAGCGCATCGTAGAAGGCGCGCTCGGCGGGATCGCGCAACAGGGCGCCGCCGGCCTTCAGCCGCTCGGTGGCGTCGGCTTCGCTGCGGCGTGTGACATGGGCGGCGTCGTCCAGTGGGGCAAGCGACATCAAGGGCCTCGGCGGAGCGGCAGCGCTCTTCGCGGCATGCAGGACGCATGGGCGTGAGCGCAACGGGCGGGGCGGAGATTATCCGCCGATGCGCCGCCGGAAAACCGTTCGATTATGATTTTTGTGCGGCGACAAGCCCATGCGGCAATGCGGTCTCGCCGCGCTGCGTCGCGGCAACCGCGCGCCAGCGGGTCGCGATGGCGATGGCCGCGCTGGCGCCAAGGATAAGCGCGGCACTCGTCGCGCCGCCCGCGAAGGCGCGCAGCACGCAAGCCAATGAGAAAAGCCCAGCCACCGGCGCAAGAAAGAGCATGGCCGCCTGGCGTTCGCGCAACAAGGCGGCGATCGCGACGCAAGGTGCGAGCGCAAACAGCACAACCGTCATGGCCGAATTCGCATCCGACAGCGCCAGAAAAGCGCCGGCACCCCAGGCAAAGCCGGCATAGAGAAGTCCGGCGCGCAGATCCTCGGCGAAACATTGCAGGGCGGCGCGCTCGAACGGCCGGCCGATCGCATTGGCATAGCCTTTTACGAGCGCCAGGCATGCCAGGGCCATGAGCACGCTCCAGGCAATGGCAGGCGGCCATGCCGCGCCGCCCAAAGCGACAGCGACGGCGCCCAGCCCCGCCAGCGCGATGGCGGCGGAGAGCGAACGGCCGAGCAGATTGGCGAGGCGCGCGGTTTCCACCGCTTCGACGTGCAGCCGGGTCAGCCGCGTCAGCGCGGACTCGCCCGGTGCTTCCGCCGCGGGCGCGGCTGTCGGAACGACCTCGAAGAAAGGATTTGCGCGCGCGGCCATGGCGATGCCTCTCGAAACCCGATATCGGCGGGGCCCCTACGGTCTGCCGAGGGTCTTAAGAATGTATTAATTATGGCTCACGTTTGATTCGGTCTTCCCCTGATAGGGATTCTCCACAGATTCGAGGAGTTCTTGGCCAGCGCCGTCGTCTACGATCTGGAATTCACCGCCTGGGAAGGCTCGATGCGCCATCGCTGGCTGAGGCCCGGCGAGTTCAAGGAGATCGTCCAGATCGGCGCGGTGAAGGTCGACGCGCTGACGCTCGAGGTGCGCGAGCGGTTCGACGTTTTCGTCCGCCCACGGATCAATCCCTGCCTGTCGCCCTATCTCGAAAAGCTCACCGGCATCACGACCGAGCGGCTCAAGGACGAGGGGCGCGATTTCGCGCAGGCGTTCGACGAATTCCTCGCCTTCGCCGGCGGCGGCGTCTGCGCCGCGTTCGGCCGCGACGAGCTGGTGTTCGACGAGAATTGCCGTCTCTACGGCCATGTGCCGCGGCAGCGCGTGCCGGAGTTCCGCGACCTGCGTCCCTGGTTCCGCGCCCAAGGCATGGATACGCGCGGCCTGCACTCCTGCGATATCGGCCCCAGGCTCGGCGTGCCGTTCGACGGCCAGCCGCACAATGCGTTGGCGGATTGTCTCTCGGTCGCGGCGGGTATGCGCGTTTTGGTGGCGCGCGGCGCGCCGAGTCTGTTTGCCGACCAGGCGATGGCTGCTAAAACCGCGGCATGAAGCTGCCCGGTCCCGACCATCCGATCACCATCGAACCCGCCCCCCACCGCATCGTGGTGCGCTTCCATGGCGCGGTCGTCGCCGATACGACGCACGCGCTTCTGCTGCGCGAGGCCAGCTATCCGCCCGTCGTCTATGTCCCGCGCGGCGACGCGCGGATGGCGCATTACCGGCGCAGTACGCATTCGACGCATTGTCCCTACAAGGGCGACGCCAGCTATTTCGACCTCGTCGGAGCCGGCGGCGAGACCGGCAATGCCGTGTGGAGCTATGAGCAGCCCTTTCCCGCGGTCGCCGCGATCCAGGATCATCTCGCCTTCTATCCGCAGCACGTGACGATCGAGGGCGCGGCGTGAGCAAGACGGGCGAGGCCGACGACATCATCCGCCTGCTCAAGATGCGCCGGCACCCCGAGGGCGGATATTATCGCGAGGTCTTTCGCGACAACCGTCCCGGCGGGCGCGGCCGCGCGCATTCCACCGCGATCTATTTTCTCCTGAAAAAGGGAGATGTCTCGCGCTGGCATCGCATCGACGTGGCGGAGGTTTGGCATTTCTATCGCGGCAGCCCGCTCCAGCTGTCGATCGCGCCCTTGCGCGGCGCGGCGGTCGATCACCTCCTGGGCAACCGTATCGCCAAGGGCGAGCAGCCGCAGCTCGTGGTGCCGGCGCGCGCCTGGCAGAGCGCGCGATCGCAAGGCGCCTACACGCTGGTCGGCTGCACTGTGGCGCCCGGATTCGATTTTGCGACCTTGGAACTGGCGCCGGACGGCTTCGAGCCGCGCTAACCGGCGGTCGGCACCGAGAACATCTGTCCCAGCGCGCGCGCGATGCCGTGGGAGGAGGCGCGGCCGGCGAAGCCGCGCGACGGCGAATAGGTCACCAGAAGCGTGCGGCCGCGCAGCACGATCTCCGGCTTGCCGCCGATGACGATGTGCACCGTGTCGATCTTCGCGCCCAACGCGGAACGCCCGGCGGGCGAGGCGGCGAAGCGATCGATGCCGCGCGCCGCGTTCTGCAGCGTGTCGAAGGTCAGCTTGCGCAGCGTGACGTCGTTCGCAAGCGCGCTCCAATCGGCGTCGAAAGCGATATTCAATCCGCGCGCATAGGCAAGATGCGTGGCCTCGTCGGCTGCCGCCTCCTGCATCTGGCTGAGCGTCACGAAGCGCAGGGTCGGCGGGTCGCTGTCACCGGATCGGTCGGCGGGAAGTCCGCCAGGTTGGGCGTCGGTATAGACCGTCAGCGCGCCCCAACCCGACACGGCGAGCGCGGTGGCGCCGGAATCGAATCGGAGGATGCGGCCGCCCAGCGATCCGTGATCGGCATAGAGAACATAAATCTCCGAATCGCCGGCGAAGCGCATCAGATATTTGTCGTCATAGCGGTCGAGCGTGAAGGTGAGACCGTTGCTGACCGCATAAGTGCCGGTCTGGACGTCGCCCAGCCTGTCGTCCGACAGGCGCGAACTGAGGTTCACCTGGCCGTGGCCGACGCCGGCAAAGGCCAGCATCGCGATCGCCGCGAACAGAATCCCATGCTTGGGCATTCCACGCCTTCTTGTGTTGCCGCCGCCCAGCATGCCGTCTGCCGGCATGCCCCCATGAAGCTGCTAGCCGGGGAATAGGGCGAATTTGGGACGGCGGGCGTCAGCGGGCGTGAACCACCGGCGCCTTGCCCGCCTCCAGAACGACGGCGGCCGGTGTCGTCAGTGCGCGCCAGAAGGCGAACGGGTCGATCGCCGCGGCGCGACTCACATAGATCGACAAGATCGTGCCGTGCGTGACGGCGATCACGTCGCGACCCGGTTGACGCGCGATCGCGCCGGCGAACCGCTCATAGGCCGCGTCGGCGCTTTCGTTGCCGAACACGAGCCTGTCGGGTTCCGCGAAAAATCGCGCGACGCCGGTTTCCAATTCTTCGCGCGACAGAAATCCCATAGAGCGCCGCGCATGTTCGGCGAGGCCCGGATCGATCTCCACGGTCAGTCCGAGCGTTTTCGCGAAAGCCTCCGCCGTTCCGACAGCCTTGGGTTCGGGACTGCCGGCGATCCGCGCGAATTCAAAATGGCGGAAGTCCTGCGCCAGATCCGCCGCCGCCGCGCGGCCGGCGTCCGACAGCCGCCAGTCGGCCGACGGAACGCCTTCCACGATCTGCGGCTTGTCGTGGCGGATGAGAACGATGCGGCGCGGCGTCACGGCACGTCACAGGTCGTCGAAGCGCCCGCCGCGGCCCTTGCCGCCGGCGAAGCGCGCCGCGCCGGCGCGCGATTCGCCGGTCTGCAGCGTCGCTGTCCCGTATTTGAACTCGTTCATCATCGCGTGGTGGTGATCGAAGTCCCATTGATCGTAGACCGAGGCGCGGTCGCCCTTCATGCAGATTTCCGGGAAGCGCGAGATCTCCAGCGCCAGCTCCTCCGCCACCTGCCGGCTTTCGCCCGTATGCACGATGCGGTTGGCCAGGCCCCAGGAAAAGGCCTCCACGGCGCCGACCGGACGGCCGGTGAGAATCATGTCGAGCGCGCGCGACTGGCCGATGAGGCGCGGCAGGCGCACCGTGCCGCCGTCGATCAACGGCACGCCCCAGCGGCGGCAGAACACGCCGAACACGACGTCCTCCTCCACCACGCGCAGATCGCACCAGCAAGCCAGCTCCAGCCCGCCCGCCACGGCATGGCCGGAGATCGCAGCGATCACGGGCTTGAGCAGCCGCATCCGCGTGGGTCCCATCGGCGCGTCGCCGGCATGGGGATCGTAGTGCTGTCCCGGCGCGATCACGCGATTGCCGCGCCCCTCGCTCATGCCCTTCAGGTCCGCCCCGGCGCAGAACGTACCGCCCGCACCCCACAAGACCGCGACCTTCTGATCGTTGTCGTGTTCGAAGGCGAGAAACGCCTTCACCAGCGCGTCGGCGGTCGGCCGGTCGACGGCGTTGCGCGCCTGCGGCCGGTCGAGAATCACGGTGGTGATGCCGCCCTTGCGTTCGACCCGGACGTGTTCTGCGCCCATGGCTCGCCTCCCCCATGTCTTTCGCCAGTCTGTCACGCGCCGTGCGGGCCGGCCACCGTGACGTTGCGGGACCTTGGATTTCGGGAAAAACGGGACTAAGACCGCCGCCATCCGACCATCCTCGCGAAGGGCGCCCCCGTGACCAGTCTGAACTCCTTCAAATCCCGCCGGACGATGACGGTGGGCGGCAAGACCTATGCCTATTTCAGCCTCGC
>CAZMHP010000191.1:0-6012 GCA_964566095.1 uncultured Rhizobium sp.
CGTCGCCTGCTCGTCGGCAACCTTCGCGCTGCAGGCCGCCGCCGACATGGTCGCCGCGGGCCACGCGCGCGCCATCCTGGTGTGCAATCCGGAGATCTGCTCCGGCCACCTCAACTTCCGCGACCGCGACAGCCACTTCATCTTCGGCGACGTCGCGACCGCCTTCGTGGTCGAGCGCGCCGAGACCGCGCAGGGCAGCAATGCCTGGGAGATCGTGGCGACGCGGCTGAAGACCAAATTCTCCAACAACATCCGCAACAATTTCGGTTTCCTCAACCGCGCCTCGCCCGAAGGCGTCGGCAAGCCCGACAAGCTCTTCGTCCAGGAGGGCCGCAAGGTGTTCAAGGAGGTCGTGCCGATGGTCGCCGAACTCATCGTCGGTCATCTCGCCGACAACGGCGTCGCGCCGGCCGCGCTGAAGCGGATGTGGCTGCACCAGGCCAATCTCAACATGAACGAGCTGATCGCCCGGCGCGTGCTGGGCCGCGATCCGCTGCCCGGCGAGGCGCCCATCATCCTGGACGAGTACGCCAACACCAGTTCGGCCGGCTCCGTGATCGCCTTCCACAAATACAGCGCCGATCTCGCCAAGGGGGACGTCGGCCTTCTGTGCTCCTTCGGCGCCGGCTACTCGGCTGGCAGCGTGATCCTGCGCAAACTCTGAGGGCTTGGCGGCTCCTCTCAGTGCACCAGGAACAGCGGCAGCGTGGCGTGGCTCACCACATGGCGCGTGACGCCGGAGAAGAACATCTCGCGCAGCCGGCTGTGCCCGTAGCCGCCGGCGGCGAGCAGGCCCGCGCCGCACTTCGCCGCCTCTTCCAGAAGAACCTCGCCGACCACCCGGTTGCGCGCGTCCACCGCGCGCGCCGTGGCCGCGATGCCGTGCAGCTTCAAGAACGTCAGAAGCTCGCCCGTCTCGATCACGTCGTCCTTCTGCCGCGACACCGCCAGCACTTCGACGCTCTCGGCGCAGGCGAGCAGCGGCAGGGCCGCGGTGACGGCGTGCGCCGACGCCACGCTCTCGTTCCAGGCGAGCGCGATCTTCTTGCAGAACGTCACCGGCGCGGCATAGGGGCTGAGCAGCACCGGCCGTCCCGTCTCCAGCAAGGTCGCCTCGAACGCCTCGGTGAGCCCCGGCCTGTCGTCCTCCCGCAGCGGTCCGAACACGACCAGATCGCTAAGCCGCGCCGCCAGCGTCACCTGATCGGCGAAATTTCCGTTCACTTCCCGGAAGGAGGCACTCGGCATCGCGTGCAGTTCCGGGCCTGCCGTGAGATCCGCGCCGGCCTCCTTCGCCCCCGCCTCCAGCGTGGCGCGCGCCTGCTTGGCCGCCTCGTCCGTGGCCTTACGCGAGACCTCCGCGATCTCCTGCATCACCACAGGCGAAACGCTTTCGCCGTAGAACGGCATGGCCTCGGCGACGTCGGGATGCACGAACAGCGCAACGACATGGGCGTGGAACGGCTTGGCCGCGGCGAAGGCGCTCGCCAGGACCGCGGCGTCGCGGGGCCCGCCGGTCAGCGGCGCCAGGATCTTGACGAAATTCATCGGGCACTCCGGAACAACGCCGGCCCAGCCTAGCGCATCGCGGTCTCAGGTCGAACCGGATTTCACATCCGCCACCAGGCGTCCATGCGCACGGGTTTCAGCACGCGCGGCCGCGCGAAATCGATCAAGCGATCCTGGACGCGCCGGTTGAACGTGCCGCGGGAAAATCCGCCGTGTCGTTTGCGGCTGCCGGCGCGCATTCCGGTGAGCGCCGCGATCGCCTCGTCGACCGTCTCCACCGCATAGACGGCGAAGCGGCCCGCGCGCGCCGCTTCCACCACATCGTCGCGCAGCATCAGCGTGACGATATTGGCCTTCGGAATGATGACGCCGTGATGGCCGCCCAGTCCGCGCGCCGCGCAGACGTCGAAGAAGCCCTCGATCTTCTCGTTGGCGCCGCCGATCGGCTGCATCCGTCCGTGCTGATCGATCGAGCCCGTGATCGCCAGTCCCTGGCGCACCGGCACCCCGGCGATGGCGGAGAGGATCGCGATCAGCTCCGCCGCCGAAGCGCTGTCGCCGTCGATCGGCCCATAGGACTGCTCGAACGCGATCGAGGCCGCGATGGAAAGCGGCCGGCCCGTGGCGTACATGCCGTTCAGATAACCCGACAGGATCTGCACGCCCTTGACGTGGCTGGGACCGCTGAACTTCGCCACCCGCTCGATATCGACGATGCGTCCCTCGCCCGGCGCGACCTGCGCGGTGATGCGCGCCGGCATGCCGAAGGCGTATCCGGCCGCGCTCAGCACGGTCAGGCCGTTCACCTGCCCCGCCTTGGCCCCGTCGGTGTCGATGAAGACGATGCGCCGTTGCACCAATTCGTGCTCCAGCGCCTTGAGCCGGCCGGAGCGGTCGTCCTTCGCCGCGACGGCGCGCGCGATGTCGTCCGCCGCAATCAGCGTGCGGCCCTGCAGCGCCGCGTAGTGATCGCCCTCGCGCAGCAGATCGGCGAGACGCCCGGTGCGCACGCTGATCTTCTCGGCATCGCCGGTCAGCCGCGACGCCTCGTCGATCAGCCGCGCCGCGCCGGAACGGGCGAGCTGCTTCAGGCCTTCGCGCCGCGCAATCGCCGCCATGGTGGCCAGCAGGTCGGTGCAATGTTCGTCGTCGCGCACCGCGCTGATCGAGAAATCGGCCTGCACTTTGAACAGATCCGCGAATTCGGCGTCGATCTGCGCCAGGCGCTGATAGACCCAGGCTTCGCCGAACAGCACGACCTTGATGTCGAGCGGCACGTCCTGCGGCTGGAGGCTCACGCCCTGACCGCGATCGTGGATGTCGGCCGGGCTCTCGATTCGCACGCGGCGCGCCTTCAGCGCCCGCTTGAGCGCTTCCCAGGACAGGTCCTGCCGCACCAGATCGAGCGCGTCGATCAACAGAAAGCCGCCATTGGCGGTGTGTAGCGCGCCGGCCTTGATGTGGCGGAAGTCGGTGACCTGCGTCATCAGAACCGTGACGTGCTCGACCTTGCCGACCAATTTGGACAGCGACGGCAGGCCCAGCGCCGCCACCGGCGCGCCCTTGGCTGCGCCGTGATCGACGACGAGGTTGACCTCGTAGCGGTGGAACGGAACGCCATCGCGCTTGAGCCGCTCGTCGGCCTGCGCGCGCGCCATCGCCTGCAGCGCCTCGCGCTGGCCAAGGACGTCCTTCGAAACGGCCGCCAGATAGGCATGGGCTTCGCGGTGCCGGATATAGCGTTGGGCCAGCGGGGATAGCAGTGCGCTCAGCGCTTGCTCGCCGAGCTCGCGATCCAGAGCGCGGACGTTCTCGACGGTCTCGCGCCGTAAGGACTCCATGCGTTCCGTGGTGTCGTCCAACGCCGCCCGCAAAGCTTGCGCCTGCATCGTCAACCGGTCGCGTTCCGATTTGGCGAGCGCGCGATAGTCCTGGTCCGACATCGGCAAGCCGTCGCGCGTGGGCCGAAAATCGAATTTGCCCGGCGCCTGCTCGACCAGGGCCAAGCCATGCACCTCGGCGCCGCGGCGCAGCTTGTCGACGGCCGCGTTGGCCGCGGTGTGAAAGCCCTGCTCCAGCGCGGCACGGCGGCGGCGATAGTCCTCGCTCTCGAACAGCCGCGCCATCGCACCCTTGAGCGCGGCGACGAGCGCCGCCATGTCGCTGTGGAACCGCGACCCCTCGCCGGCCGCGAAGTGCAGCGCGCGCGGCCGGTGCGGCTCGTCGAAATTGAAGACATAGGCGACGTCGGGCGGCGCGGGCATCGCGGCCGCCAGCCGTTCCAGCGCGCGCCGCACCGCGCTGCGTTTGCCGCAGCCTTGCGGGCCGGTGACGAAGATGTTGTAGCCGGGCTGCGCCATGCCGGCGCCGAAATGCAGCGCGCGCATCGCCCGCGCCTGGCCCACGGGGGACAATGGCTCGCTCAGGCTCTGCGTCGTCTCGAACGGCAGCCGCGCCCCGTCGGTGACCAGCCGCAGCCTTTCCGCCTCCAGAGGCCTCACGCCCATCCCCAGTTCATGCAAATCTTCGGCTACGGCGCGCCGTTACGGGACGCGCCGAGAGCTATCTAGCAAGCGCCGCGCCGCCCCTCGCCGCGCCATGCGCAATTAGGGTAAACCGGCAACCTTCGGATCGGGATTTGGGATGGCCAAGGACAAACCGCGCGCCTGGCAGCGCATGCTGAGCGGCCGCCGCCTCGATCTGCTCGATCCCTCGCCGTTGGACGTGGAGATCGAGGACATCGCTCACGGCCTCGCCCGGGTGGCGCGCTGGAACGGGCAGACCAAGGGCGAGCACGCCTTCAGCGTCGCGCAGCACTGCGTCCTGGTCGAGCGCATCACGGCGGAGCTCAAACCCGGCCTGACGCGGGAAGCCCGCCTGATGGCGCTGCTGCACGATGCGCCAGAGTATGTGATCGGTGACCTCATCTCACCCTTCAAGATCGTAATCGGCATTAATTACAAAGCCTTGGAGAACAGACTTCAGAGCGCAATTCACCTGCGCTTCGGTCTCCCCGCAACCCTGCCCGAGACCCTGGCCAAACTGTTCAAGAAGGCCGATCTGATCGCCGCTTATTTCGAGGCCACCCAGTTGGCCGGGTTCGAGCTGGAGGTCGCACGCAAGCTCTTCGTCGTGCCGCCGCCGGCTGTCCGCACGCCCAAGCTGGTGCCGCTCTCGACCGCCGAGGCCCAATCACAGTTCCTCGAAAGGTTCCGAAGACTGGCAGGCTAGCCTTTAACCGGCCGCCTTCCTCCGTTAGCTAAGGGTATGTCCAGAATCCTGGTCACGCCGCTCTCTGCCGTCGAGGACGTCCTCCGCGTCCATCGCCCGTCGCACATCGTGACGCTGCTGTCGCCCGAGCACATGATCGACACGCCGGCCGGCTTCGCGCCGGAGCGGCATCTGCGGCTGGGAGTCAACGACGTCGTCGATCCCACCGCCGGCGATACGCCGCCGGAGCGCCGCCACATCGAGCAGCTTCTCGCGTTCAGCCGTCGCTGGCCGGCCGAGGATCCGATGCTCGTCCATTGCTGGGCCGGCATCAGCCGGTCGATGGCCGCCACATACATTATATTGTGCGATCGGCTCGGAGACGGCAGCGAGGTGCTTGCCGCCAAAGCGATCCGCGCGCGGGCGGCGCATGCCTACCCCAACGCCCTGCTCGTGCGACATGCCGACGATCTCCTCGGCCGCCAGGGCCGCATGGTCGACGCCATCAAGGCGATCGGCGCCGGCCGGATGGTGGCCGAAGGCGAGGTCGTCGAATTTCCCTTGGTGGGACTGTGAGCGGGACGCCCGCCCATGTCGTCAGCATCGGCCTGTCGGCCGCGATCGTGTCCGTCGCCGAGGAACGCCCCAGCGTGCTGGTGGTCCGCCATCCCGGCGCCGAGGACGCCCTGCCCTTCGGCCCCTTCGATCCGCTCAACCACCGCACGCTCGACAGCGGCTTGCGCAAATGGGTGGGCGAGCAGACCCAGCTCGATCTCGGCTATGCCGAGCAGCTTTACACTTTCGGAGACCGCGGCCGGCACCTGCCCACGCCCGACGAGGGCGCGCGCGTGGTGTCCGTCGGCTATCTCGCGCTGACGCGCCAATCGGGCGAGCGCAAGAGTCCCGATACCGAATGGAGCGACTGGTATCGCTATTTCCCCTGGGAGGATTGGCGCGAGGCCAGGCCCGCGATCATCGACGCCGTGATCGAGCCCGCGCTTCGCCAATTCGCCAAGACCGCGCCCGGCTCCGACGCGGCCGAACGCCGGCGCGAGCGCGTCCGGCTCTGTTTCGGTTTCGACGGCCTTGCTTGGGACGAAGAAAAGGTGCTCGAGCGCTACGAACTGCTCTATGAGGCCGGACTGGTGCGCGAGGCCATGCGCGACGGCCGCAAGCCGATCGCCGGCGTCGCGCCCGCGCTCGGCGCCAGCATGATGTTCGATCACCGCCGGATCCTCGCCACCGCCATCGCGCGGCTGCGCGGCAAGATGAAGTACCGCCCCGTCGTGTTCG
>CAZMHP010000192.1:0-5995 GCA_964566095.1 uncultured Rhizobium sp.
ATGCCGCGACGCAGATGTCGAAATCCGAATAGGGCGCGAGCTGGCACTGCGCCTCCACCAGATTGTACCGGTCGGTCTTGACGGTCACCATCTTGCCGCGGATCAGGTCGAGCACAACGCCGACATCGTGATCCAACGCGGGACGAAGTTCCTTGGGCTGCAGCCCGATCATCGTGGCGTCGGTCGGCAGCGAGCCGGGGCCGAAACCGAGCATCACGCGGCCGCGCAGCAGATGATCGGCGAGAATGATGCGATCGGCGACCCAAAGCGGGTTGTGATATGGCAGCGAGACGACGCCCGGCCCCAGCTTGATGTGCTTGGTGAGCGCGCCGACATAGGACATGAACTGGATCGGCTCGGCGATGATCTCGGTGCCGCCGGAGTGATGCTCGCCGATCCACGCCTCGTCATAGCCGAGATCGTCGAGCAGACGGATCGTATCGACATTGCGTTGCAGCGACGAGGTCGCGTTCTGCGTCGCCGGCGCGTTGAACGGCGGCATGAAGATGCCGAAACGGGTCCTTTTCACGAGCGTCTCCCAAGAATGTTTTGACGATGTTGGAGCGTCGATGTTTCGCTGGCAAGGCGGCGAATTTCCCTGTTCGCGGATGGGCTTATTGCAGTGCGCTGGCAATCGCGTTCGAATGTCCGTCCTGAGTCAGGCTCGTGAAAACGGCGGGAGGCGACGGGTGAAGATTGCCGATCTCTTCAAGGTGGAAGGCTATGGCGTCGTCATCACCGGCGGCGCGAGCGGATTGGGCCTGGGCTTCGGCGAGGCGTTGGCGGAGAATGGCGCGCGCGTGACGCTGCTCGACATCGATCCGGCACGCATCGCGACCGAGGTGCGGCGGCTGAAGGAGAAGGGCTACGACGTGCGCGGCGAAGTGGTCGATGTCACCGACCACAAGCGGCTCGACGCGGCGTTCGACAATGCCGCCAAGGAATATGGCAAGATCGACGTGGTGTTCGCGAATGCCGGCATCGATTCCGGCATCGGCTATCTCAATGCCTGGGTCGGCGACAAGCGCGAGCGCGTCGAGGCGGGGGCGATCGAGAACTACACCGACGAGCGCTGGGAGCAAACGATCAACATCAATCTCAACGGCGTGTTCGCGACCTGCCGCGCCGCGGCGCGCCACATGCGCCCGCGCCGCTCGGGCCGCATCATCGTCACGACCTCGCTCGCGGGCCTCACCCAGGAAGCGGTGATCGGCAGCGCCTATATGGCGGCGAAGGCCGGCGCGGCGCATTTCATGCGCAATCTGGCGCTGGAACTGGCGGGCTACGGCATCTGCGTCAACGCCATCGCGCCGGGCTTCTTCGTGACGAATATCGGCGGCGGCCATGCGCACAAGCCCGAGACCCAGAAGACCGTCTCGGCACGCATTCCGATGCATCGCGTCGGCTGGCCGGCGGACATGGCGGGGCTGGCGCTGTTCCTGTCGTCCAAGGCTTGCGAATACATCACCGGGCAGCAGATCGTCATCGACGGCGGCTGGGGCCTGGGCGTGGCGGATTAAATATCGGGAGGACTTTCATGCACGTCGGCCTTTGCACCGGCTTTTCCAACTATTCGAAGCTGCCGGACGCCCAGTTCCTGCAGGAGGAGCTCAAGCAGATCCTTCTGGGCGAAGAACTCGGCTACGACTCGATCTGGATGACCGAGCACCACTTCGACGACTATTCGGTCAGTCCCGCGCCGCTGATGACGCTGGCCTGGCTCGCGGCCAACACCAAGCGCATGCGGCTGGGCACGGCCGTGATCGTGGCGCCGTGGCACGATCCGGTGCGGCTGGCGGAGCAAATCAGCTGGCTCGACCATCTCTCGGGCGGGCGCGTCGTCATCGGCTTCGGCCGCGGCCTGGCGCGGCTGGAATTCGAGGGATTGCGCATCGACCAATCGAAAGCGCGCGAGTTGTTCGACGAAGTCGTGTCCCTGGTGATGAATGCGATGGAGACGGGCACTATCGAAGGCGGCGAGATCTTCAAGCAGCCGCGGCGCGAAATCCGCCCACGACCCTTGCGCTCGCTGAAGGGCCGCGCCTTCGTCGCCGGCGGCACGCCGGATTCCTTGCGGTCGACCGCCCGGCTCGGCCTGCCGCGGCTGTTCCTGAACCAGCCGATGACGACGAACACGCAGCGCCCGCCCTTCGGCGGCGGCCAGGCGCAGATCAATGCCGGCCATGTGCCCACGACGGCGGATACGGCGGAGGATCCGTGGCTGAAGGCGTGGCTGGAATACCATCCCAATGTGCCACCGCCGGGGCCGTTCGTGTCGAACCTCGTTTTCGTCGACGAGAGCAAGGACCGCGCCTACGAACTGGCGAGCACCTATGCGGCCAACACCTTCCGCTCGGCCATCATCCATTACGAGATGACCTCCGAGCATCACGGCTCGGCGAAGGGCTACGAGGCCTACAAATCGCTGCGCATGAAGCCCGAGGATGTCGAGGGCGCGGTCGCCGGCGTGGTGCAGCAATCGGTCTACGGCACGCCCAAGGACGTGCTGGCCCGGTTCGAGGAAGTGAAGGCGCAGCGCAAGCCGCAGGGCTTCTTCCCGCATCTGTGGACCGGCGGCATGTCGCATGCGGAGGTGAACCGCAATCTCACCTATTTCGCCAAGCATTGCCTGCCCGAACTGAAGAGCTGGACGGCCGAGCCGCTCACCATCGGCGAGCCGCTGGCGAAGGCGGCGTGAATGATCCTCCCCCACGCAGTGGGGGAGGTGTCGAGCGAAGCGAGACGGAGGGGGCCGGCATCGGTGCCGCCCCCTCCACCGCTTCGCGGTCCCCCTCCCCCACTGCGTGGGGGAGGATCAGTGTGGAGCAAGCGATGACCACCAATCCCTTCGATCCCGCCCTTTTTCGGCCCGACGCCGTCTCCGCCGAGACGCGCGCGTTCAACGCCGCGATGGAAGCGCAGATGAAGGGCCAGCCCAAGCCGTGGGAACGCCCGCCGTCGCCGGACGGCAAGCCGGCCGAACGCATGTTCGCCGCGCCCGTCTCGCCGCGCGCGAAGAAGATGGTGGCGGAGGTGAAGGGCCGGCCGGCGGTGGAGCTGCACGTCGTGGCGCCGGACAATCCGAAGGGCGTGTACCTGCACCTGCATGGCGGCGGATTGATCATGGGATCGGCGGCCGATCAGGACCCGATGCTCGAGCGCATCATGAACGCGACGGGCCTGGCCTGCGCCAGCGTCGAGTACCGGCTGGCGCCGGCGCATCCCTATCCGCAGGGCTGGGACGATTGCGAGACGGCAGCGCTGTGGCTGGCGAAGAACGCGAAGGCCGCGTTCGGCTCGGACTGGTTGTCGATCGGCGGCGAGTCCGCCGGCGCGACGCTGGCGGTGCCGACGCTGGTGCGGATGCGCGACAAGCACGGTTTCACCGGCTTCAAAGCGGCGAACCTCTCCTACGGCAATTACGATACGACCATGACGCCCAGCCAGCACTGGATCGGCGGCGAGAGCTTCTTCCTGGGAGCCAAGGACATCCAGTTCTGCACCGAGAAATATGCGCCAGATCCCAAGACGCGGCGCGATCCGGACATGTCGGCGCTGTATGCGAATTTGAAGGACATGCCGGCGGCGCTGTTCACGGTCGGCACGCTGGATGCGTTTCTCGACGACTCGCTGTTCGTCTATGCGCGCTGGATCGCGGCGGGCAACGCGGCGGAGCTCGCGGTCTATCCGGGCGGCATCCACGGCTTCAACATGTTCCCCTATGCCATCGCGGCCGAGGCGAATGCGCGGATCGACAGCTTCCTGGCGCGCGAGCTGGCGAAGGCCGGCTGATGCCGCGAACCGTCCAGGGCGCCGTCAACTATCTGGGCGCGATGGCGGCGCGACCACGCTATCACGCGCAGGATCATGCGCGGGACAATCTCATCCTCGATCCGCATACGGTGGAGATCGAGGACGTGCGCGGGCCGGGCGCATCGCTATCCGTCGAAGGCTTCACGCTCGTGCCGCACAGAAGCGCGGTCGCCGACTTCCGCGACGAGACCGAGGTTGGGCAGATCCATGGCCGGGAAATCGAGGATCTCCTGCTCGCGACCACCGGTGCCGACCATGTCGTGGTGACCGGCAAGGGCATCCTGCGCTTCGGCGAGCGCTCGCCGCTGTCGGGCACCCTGTTCAACTCGCAGCCGGCGCGCTTCATCCATATCGACATCAGCGATCCGACGGCGCGAGAATTCGCCGCGCGTTCGGCGCCAGCGGGGAAAACGGTGCGCCGCTTCGCGCATTATAATGTGTGGCGCGTCCTCTCGGAGCCGCCGCAGGACGTGCCGCTGACCTTATGCGACGCGCGTTCGCTGGCGCCGGAGGATTTGGCGACCGCCGACGCGGTGTTCGATGCGCCGAACGGGGCGCCGGAATGGTCGTTCGAGGGGCTCTTGGTCCGCCACAGCCCGCGCCACCGCTGGTGCTATTTCTCGAACATGACGCGCGACGAGGCGATCGTGTTCAAGACCAATGACGGCGACCCGCGCGAGCCCCATCACGTGCCGCATTGCGCGTTCGACGATCCGTCGTGCCCGCCCGGCGTGAGCCCGCGCGCCAGCATCGAGATGCGCGCCGTGGCCTATTGGTTCGACTAACCTCTCCCGCGCAGCAGGAGAGGTGAGTCACACCCGGATGACCACTTTGCCGAAATGCTTGCCTTCCATCTGGTATTTGTAGGCGGAGGCCGCGTCGGCGAATTCGTAGGTCTTGTCGATGATGGGATGGATCTTGTTCACCGTCATCGCTTTCAGCATGTCCTCGAACATCACGCGGTTGCCGACGAAGATGCCGTGCAGGCTGCCGCCGCGAAACATCAGGCTGTGCGGACTGGTGTCGCCGCCCTGCGCGTTGGTCAGCACGCCGATCAGCGAGACCTTGCCGCCATAGCCGACGCTCGCCATCGAGCGGGCCAGCGTGCCCGAGCCGCCGACCTCGATGACGCAGTCGACGCCGGCGCCGCCGGTGAGGCGCATCACTTCCTTGTCCCACTCCGGCGTCTTCTTGTAGTTGATGACGTCCGTCGCGCCGTGCTTCTTCGCGCGCTCCAGCTTTTCGTCATGTGACGAGGTCGCGATCACGCGCGCGCCCGCCGCGCGCGCGAATTGCAGCGCGAACATCGAGACGCCGCCGGTGCCCAGCACCAGCACACTGTCGCCCGCCTTGACCGGATTGCCGGCGACGAACAGGCCGTGCCACGCGGTGACCGCGGCGCAAGCGAGCGAGGCGCCCTCCTCGAAACTCATCCAGGACGGCAGCGCGACGAGACCGTCCTCGTGCATCACCACCTGCTGGGCCAAAACGCCGTCGACAGGGGCCGCGCCGAGGGCATAGCTGGGCCGCGGCTTGCCCTCGATCCAGACCTGGAAAAAGGTCGGCGCCACGCGGTCGCCGGGCTTGAAGCGGGTGACGCCCTCGCCCACCGCCATCACCTCGCCCGCGCCGTCGGAGAGCGGGATCACCGGGCCGGCGGCCGGCGGGCCGGGATAGACGCCCTGCACCACCGCCAGGTCGCGGAAATTCAGCGAGGCGGCACGGATGCGCACCAGCACCTGGTGCGGGCCGGGCTTGGGATCGGGATCGGGACGATCGACGAGCCTTAGCCCCGAAATGTCCTTCGTCCCCCGGACGACTTCATAAGCCTTCATGCGCCATTGCTCCACCTGGATTGCTCTGCGACCGACTATATACGGCCGCCGAGGTCATGGCAGAGCGGTGCGCGAACAAGTTCTATAGCGCGAGCGAAGCGGGGGGCACGTCCTCATCCTTCGACAGGCTCAGGATGAGGACGTCAGCCAAAAATCCTCATGCTGAGCCTGTCGAAGCATGAGGGTATGAATTCGATATTTCTAAGCTTCCACCCGCCGCTGCGATATCCACAGCTCGCCGCTGCCGGGCTTGGCGTGGATGTTGCGGTAGTCGCGCGGGCTGGTGCCGTAGTGGTTGCGGAAGACGCGCGCGAAATGGGTCGCGTTGTTGAAGCCCCAGCCGAAGG
>CAZMHP010000193.1:0-5976 GCA_964566095.1 uncultured Rhizobium sp.
AGGCGAACATGCCCAGATTGGTCAGCAGATAATAGGCGAGATAGACCAGCATGCCTTGCACGCCGAGCGGCGTGCCGGCGGCGAGGCCCAGAAGTGCATAGCCGACATGGCCGATCGAGCTGTAGGCGAGCAGGCGCTTGATGTTGGTCTGGCCGATCGCCGCGACGGCGCCCAGCACAACCGAGAGCACCGAGATCACCACAATGATCTGCTGCCATTGTCCCATCGAATGCGGGAAGGGCGCGATCACGGCGCGGATGAAGAGCGCGAAGGCGGCGACCTTGGCGGCGGTGACGAAGAAGGCGGTGACCGGCGTGGGCGAGCCCTCGTAAACGTCGGGCGTCCACATGTGGAAGGGCACCGCGCCGACCTTGAAGGCGAGGCCGGCGACGATGAAGACGAGGCCGAAGATCAGCCCGATATTGGCGCCGGACGCGGCGGTCACCTTGGCGATGGCGGCGAACTCGGTCGAGCCGGTGAAGCCGTAGACGAGCGAGATGCCGTAGAGCAGCATGCCCGAGCTGAGCGCGCCGAGGACGAAATATTTCAGACCGGCCTCCGTCGAGCGCAGGGAGTCGCGGTTGAACGCGGCCAGCACGTAGAGCGCCAGGCTCTGCAGCTCAAGGCCGAGATAGAGCGCGATGAAGCTGGAGGCCGAGACCATCAGCAGCATGCCGAGCGTGGCGAGCAGCATCAGGATGGGAAGCTCGAAGCGCTGGCGCCCCTCCAACAGGAAGAATTCCTTCGCCATCAGGATGCAGAGCGCCGCGCCGCCGAGGATCAGGAGCTTGGCGAAGCGCGAGAACCCGTCGACCACGAAGGTGCCGTTGAAGGCGGTGGCGGGCGCGGCCGTGAACGTCAGCCAGCCGGCGACGACCATCAAGGCGGCGGCGGCCCAAGACACGGCGGCGGTGGAACGGTCGCCCGCGGTGACGCCAGCGATGAGCAGGGCGAGTGCGCCGACCGCGAGCACCAACTCGGGCAGCAGGACCAGGACATCGGCTTGCAGGGTCATGGGTTGAGTTCCCGCGCCGCGAGCTTGGGCGCATGGTCGAATGCGAGCGCGGTCTTGTGCTCGCTGATCAGGTTGGCGACGGAGGCCGATGTCACGTCGAACACCGGCTTGGGATAGACGCCCATCAGGATGGTGATCGCGACCAGCGGCGCCAGGATGGCGAATTCGCGTGGGCTGAGGTCCTTGATCGTCATCAGCGCCGGCTTCACCAGCTCGCCGAACACGACGCGGCGGTAGAGATAAAGCGCATAGGCCGCCGACAGGATCACGCCCGTGGCGGCGAAGATCGCGACCCAGGTGTTGGCGAGGAACGCCCCCAGCATGGTCAGGAACTCGCCTACGAAGCCGCCGGTGCCCGGCAGGCCGACATTGGCGAGGGTGAAGATCATGAAACAGGCGGCGTAGATCGGCATGCGATTGACCAAGCCGCCATAGGCCGCGATCTCGCGCGTGTGCATGCGGTCGTAGACGACACCGACGCAAAGGAACAGCGCGCCGGAGACCACACCGTGGCTGAGCATCTGGAAGATGCCGCCGTCGAGCCCCTGCTGCGTCAGCGTGAACAGGCCCATGGTCACGAAGCCCATATGGGCGACGGAGGAATAGGCGATCAGCTTCTTGATGTCCTCCTGCGCCAGCGCCACCAGCGAGGTGTAGATGATGGCGATGATGGAGAGCACGAAGATCAGCGGCGTGAACGTCACCGAGGCGCTGGCGAACATCGGCAGCGAGAAGCGCAGGAAGCCGTAGCCGCCCATCTTCAGCAGGATGCCGGCGAGGATGACGGAGCCCGCGGTCGGCGCCTCGACATGCGCGTCGGGCAGCCAGGTGTGAACGGGCCACATCGGCATCTTGACCGCGAAGCTGGCGAAGAAGGCGATCCAGAGGAATATCTGGAGCTTGGGATCGAAATGGTAATGCAACAGCGCTGTGATGTCTGTCGTGCCGGCGGTGTAGTACATCGCCAGGATCGCCAGCAGCATCAGCAGCGAGCCGAGCAGCGTATAGAGAAAGAACTTGAAGCTGGCATAAACGCGGCGCTTGCCGCCCCAGATGCCGATGATGAGGAACATCGGGATCAGGCCGGCCTCGAAGAAGATGTAGAACAGTACCAGGTCGAGCGAGGTGAAGACGCCGATCATCATGGTTTCGAGCGCGAGGAACGCGACCATGTATTCGCCGACGCGACTTTCGATCGATTCCCAGCTTGCCAAGATGCAAAAAGGCATCAGGCCGGCGGTGAGCACGACGAACAGCATCGAGATGCCGTCGACGCCCATGCGGTAGCCGATGCCGGGCGCTAGCCAATCGGCGCTCTCGACGAACTGGAAGGCGGATGTGCGGCCGTCGAAATGGAACCACAGCCACAGCGACAGCACGAACTCGACGATCGTGGTGATGAGCGCGATCCAGCGCGCGTTGCCGGCGACCGCCGCGGCCTGGCCGCGCGTCAGCAGGATCGCGGCGCAGCCGACGAGCGGCAGGAAGGTGATGATGGAAAGGATCGGCCAGCCGCTCATGGGTGCACTCCCGAGAGCATGAACCAGGTGGCGAGCGCGACGACGCCGATCAGCATCGCGAAGGCGTAGTGATAGACGTAGCCGGACTGCAGGCGCACCGCGCCGCGCGTCGCGTCCAGCACGCGGGCGGCGATGCCGTCGGGACCGAAACCGTCGATCACCGTGCCGTCGCCGCGCTTCCACAGGAAGCGGCCGAACTTCTGCGCCGGCTGGACGAAGAGGAAATCGTAGAGCTCGTCGAAATACCACTTGTTGTAGAGGAAGAGGTAGAGCAGCCCGCGCTTGGCCGCCATCCGGCGCGGCAGGTCGGGATTGAGGATGTAGTAGTAATAGGCAACGGCGAAGCCGAGCACCGTCAGCACGAAGGGCGCCAGTTCGACCCATTCGGGGAAATTCTCGACCTGCGGTTTCAGGCCATTGCCGGCAATGGCGCCGAGAGCGCCGTGCCAGAACCCGGCCGATTGCGCGCCGATGAAGAAGTGGTCGAAGGCGATGCCGGCGAACACCGCGCCGAGCGCCAGCACGCCGAGCGGGATGAGCATCACCAGCGGTGCCTCGTGAACCTCGGACAGCGCGGGCGCGTGATGGGCGCCGTGATCCAGCGGCTCGTCATGGGTGTGGTCGTCGGAATGATCCAGATGCGTCTTGTCCTGTCCGCGATAGCGGCCGTGGAAGGTCATCAGGAACTGACGCCAGGAATAGAACGAGGTCATCGCGGCGGCGAGCAGTGTCAGCGTGAAGGCATAGGTCGCCATGGGGCTGTGCGAGCTGTAGGCCGCGTCGATGATCGAGTCCTTGGAATAGAAGCCGGCCAGGCCGACATGCAGGTTCGGGATGCCGACGCCGGTCAGCGCCAGATTGCCGATCAGCATCATCGTCCAGGTGAACGGAATGGCCTTGGCCAGGCCGCCCATCTTGCGCATGTCCTGCTCGTGATGCATCGCGTGGATCACCGCGCCCGCCGAGAGGAACAGCAGCGCCTTGAAGAAGGCGTGGGTGAAGAGGTGGAACATCGCCGCGCCATAGGCGCTGACCCCGGCGGCGACGAACATGTAGCCGAGCTGCGAGCAGGTCGAATAGGCGATCACCCGCTTGATGTCGTTCTGGAACAGGCCGACCGAGGCGGCGAAGAACGCCGTCGTGGCGCCGATGAAGGTGACGAATTCCAGCGCGCGCGGCGCCAGCTCGAACATCGGCGAGCAGCGGCAGACCAGGAACACGCCGGCCGTCACCATCGTGGCGGCGTGGATGAGGGCGGAGACGGGGGTCGGGCCCTCCATCGCGTCCGGCAACCAGGTGTGCAGACCGAGCTGCGCCGACTTGCCCATCGCGCCGACGAACAACAGCAGGCAGAGCAGCGTCAAGATATCGACGTCCCAGCTTCCGAAATGCATCGTGTGGCCGACCATCGCGGGCGCCGCCTTGAACACGGCATCGAAATCCAGCGTCTTGAAGACGTAGAAGATGCCGAAGATGCCGAGAGCGAAGCCGAAATCGCCGACGCGGTTGACGATGAAGGCCTTGATGGCAGCGGCATTGGCTTCCGGCTTCTTGTACCAGAAACCGATCAGCAGATAGGAGGCGACGCCGACGCCTTCCCAGCCGAAGAACATCTGCAAGAAGTTGTTCGCCGTCACCAGCATCAGCATGGCGAAGGTGAAGAACGACAGATACGAGAAGAAGCGCGGGCGGCCCTCGTCCTCCGCCATGTAACCGATGGAATAGAGGTGGACGAGCGAGGAGACGCCTGTCACCACGACCAGCATGACGCCGGTCAGCGCATCGACGCGGATCGCCCAATCGACCCTAAGGTCGCCGGAATAGATCCAGGGCAGGATCTGAATGATATGGCTGTGGCCCAGCATCGTGGTGTCGTAGAAGGCCGCGATCGACAGCGCGGCGGAGACGAACAGCGCGCCGGTGGTGACGAGCTCGGACGCGCGCGCGCCGATGAAGCGGCCGAACAGCCCCGCGATGGCGGATGCGATGATGGGCAGGAAGACGATCGCGGCGTACATCTCAGCCCTTCATCAGGTTGACGTCTTCCACGGCGATGGTGCCGCGGTTGCGGAAATAGACCACGAGAATGGCCAGCCCGATGGCGGCTTCCGCGGCCGCGACCGTCAGGACGAAGAGTGCGAACACCTGCCCCACCAGGTCGTGCAGGAAGGACGAGAACGCCACGAAGTTGATGTTCACGGCGAGCAGGATCAATTCGATCGACATCAGGATGACGATGATGTTCTTGCGGTTCAGGAAGATGCCGAACACCCCGATAGTGAACAGGATCGCCGCGACCGCCAGATAATTTCCCAGTCCGATCGTCATGTTCACGCCCCCTGCCCCGGCTTGATGTCCACGATCGTCATCGCCTCGTCCATCGTGCGCGCGTTCTGCTTGCCGATGTTCTGGCGGCGCACGCCGGGCCGGTGGCGCAGCGTCAGCACGATGGCGCCGATCATGGCGACCAGCAGGACGAGGCCTGCGATCTGGAAATAGTAGACGTAGTCCGTATAGAGGATGCGGCCGATCGCTTCGGTGTTGCTGAGCGCGCCGGGCGTCGGATGGGCCAGCGAGGTGGACGCCGCGGGCGCGAATTTCCACATCGCCGTGCTGCCGACCAGTTCGAGCAGCAGCACGATGCCGACGCCGGCACCGACCAGGATGTAGTCCTGGGCGCCGCGCTTCAGCTCCGCGAAGTCGACGTCGAGCATCATCACCACGAAGAGGAAGAGCACGGCGACGGCGCCGACATAGACGATGACCAGGATCATCGCCAGGAACTCCGCCCCGAGCAGCACGAACAGGCCGGCGGCGTTGAAGAAGGCGAGGATCAGGAAGAACACCGAGTGCACGGGATTGCGCGCGACCACGACCATGAACGCCGAAGCGAGCATGATGGTCGAGAACACGTAGAATGCGATGGCCTGCAGCAGCATCCCGTCCCCTAGTGCGCCTTCAGCTTTGCGGCGCCGTCTTCGTCGAGATAGCGGCCGCGTTCCATGATCTCCAGCGCATATTGCCGGTAGGTGAGGCCCAGCGCTTCCGCCTTGCGGGCGCGGCGCACGCCGATCTCCCAATTGGGCGGCGTCCACGCCTTCTTGTGGGCCTCTTTCCAGCAATAGGCGACGAACAGCTCCAGCGCGTCCCAGGCCGGGCCGTTGTTGTGGCCGAGCCATTCGGAGAGCGGCAGGACATAGCCTTCCGCGACCAGGTTGGCGTGCTTGCGCGCCCGATCGGCGGCGACGAAATAGCTCGCCCGCGCCTTGGACGCGGAATAGCCCGCCTTCGCCGCGGCGCGCGCCTGGATGTCCGCCAGGGCCATCAGCGGCCTCCTCGCGTGATGTGAAGCTCTGTCCTCATCTGTACGGCGCGTCGAGTTCGAGGTTGCGGGCGATCTCGCGCTCCCAGCGGTCGCCATTCGCGAGCAGCTTGTCCTTG
>CAZMHP010000194.1:0-5951 GCA_964566095.1 uncultured Rhizobium sp.
GCGCGCGCTGGCTGTTGACGATGCCTTTGGGCTTGCCGGTGCTGCCGGAGGTGAACAGGACCAATGCCGGCGCATCCGGCCCGCGCGGCGCGAACCCAATCTGCGGCGCCGCGCCCATGTCGCGATCCAGATCGATACGCGCGACGCCTTGCGGCACGCGCCCGGACGGCCCTGAATCGCGAAAGCGGCCGACAACCGCCGCCATGCCGCAATCGGACATGACGTCGGCAAGCCAGGCGCCGGGATAGTGCGCATCAAGCGGCACGAACAGCCGACCGGCCGCCAGGCACGCCAGCATCGCGACCATCATGTCCGTCGAGGTCGGAAGAAGGATGCCGACGAGCGCGCCATCCGCGGTCTCGTTCGCGATCCGGTGCGCGAGCGCGATGGAAGCCGCCAAGGTCTCGCCATAGGTAAGGCGCATCGCGCCGTCGTCCATGGCGGTGCGCGCGGCGTGGCGCCGAGCGACAGCGGCGAAGAGGTCGAAGATCGGCGTGCCGAGATCGGCGTCGGCGATGGGCGAGAAGGGTCGCGCGACGGGGCCGTTCCAATCGAGCGGATAGTTGGACCCGTCGAGCCAGGGCGCGGTGAATCGATGCAGCACGGTCTTCGCCAACGCTTGGAAGTGCCGACACCCTAGACGCGGCGTCGACAACAAATCCTCAACGGCCGCGGTGCCGAAACGGGACAGGCACGGCCTATGCACGACATGGGGTGCAGGAACCATTCCGGGACTTGCCGGACGCCGGACGTCCCGTTTCGGATCACAGGGAGATTGCCATGCTCCACGTCGATACAGCCAAGCTTGTCCCGATGCCGGCCAACGACATCGCGCCGCCCGTCGCCGCGCTGCCCAAGCCGGCGCAACAGCCCTTTCCCCAATTGATCGGCCTGGAGATCACCGAGGCCACGCCCGGCCGCGTCCGCGCCACGTTGGCGGCGCGCAACGAGCTGTGCCGCTCCGGCGGGACGCTGCATGGCGGCGCGATCATGGCGCTGGCCGACATCGTCGCGTCCTGCGGCGCCTATCTCAACCTGCCCGAGGGCGCCGCCACCACGACGATCGAGAGCAAGACCAATTTCATCGGTGCCGCCAAGGCAGGCGAACCGGTATTCGCCGAAGCCACGCCGCTGCATGTCGGCCGGCGCAGCTCGGTCTGGCAGACCCATGTGACGCGGGCCGACGGCAAGCTCGTGGCGCTGGTGATCCAGACGCAAATGGTGATCTGAACTCCTTGTGAGGGAGGGTAGGCATTCGAGACATGCCGCCCTACTCTGCGCCTCGCGAAATTCCGAGGCGCTCCCATGTCATCCTCCCAAGCCGATCCTTACGCGCGCGCGGCGGCGAAATTCGCGCTCGCCTGCAAGCTGGCCAGCGTCGAGGCCCTGCTCGACTGGGACGCGCAAACCAACATGCCCAAGGGCGGAAGCTGGGCGCGCGGCGAACAGCGCGGCGCGCTGGCGGAAGTCGGCACGGAGCTGACCGGGTCGGCGGAAATCGGCGCATGGCTCGACGAGGCGCAGGGCTACGCCGACGCGCTGGACGACTGCGACCGCGCCAATCTGGCCGAGATGCGCCGGCTCTATGTCCATCGCGCCGCGGTTCCCAAGGACCTCGTCGTCGAACGGGCGCGCGTCGCCCAGGCGCTGCAAGCCGCCTGGCTGGAGGCCAAGGCGAGCAGCGATTTCGCGCTGTTCGCGCCGGGGTTCAAGAAGATGATGGCGATCCACAGGGAGGTCGCCGCCGCGAAGGGCGCGGCGCTGGGGCTCGTCCCCTATGACGCGATGATGGACGAGATGGATCCGGGCCTGACCTCGGCGACCATCGACCCGATCTTCGACGACCTGGCGGCGGAATTGCCGGGTGTATTGGCGCAGGTGCGCGAACGGCAGAAGACCTGGCCCGTCATCCGCGACTTCGACGGCGATTTTTCGGTCGCCCGGCAAAAAGCCTTGTCGCTGAAGCTGGCGGCGGTGGTCGGCCATTCGCCGGAGCACACCCGCATCGACGAGGCGCCGCATCCCTTCTCCATGCCGCACTCGCCGGGCGATGTGCGCTTCACCACGCGCTTCAGCGAAGACAAGTTCCGCTATGCGATCTGCGCCACGCTGCACGAGGCGGGACATTCGATGTACGAGTTGAACCTGCCGCGGCGGCTGGCTTTCTCGCCGGTCGGTTTCGCGCGCGGCGCATCGGCGCATGAGAGCCAGTCGCTGATGCTGGAAATGATGGCCGGGCGGTCGAAGGAGTTCCTGCGCTTCCTGTCGCCCCTGCTGCACGAATATCTCGGCGGCGATGCGGCGGCGTGGGCGCCAACGAACGTGCTCAATTTCTTCCGCCGCGTCGATGACGATTTCATCCGCGTCAACGCCGACGAGATCGCCTATCCGCTGCACGTGATCCTGCGCTACCGGCTGGAAAAAGCGCTGCTGAGCGGCGATCTCGCCGTCGACGACGTGCCGGGCGCCTGGAACGAGATGTTCGCCAAGCTGTTCGGCCGCACCCCGCCCAATCATGCCAAGGGCTGCCTGCAGGACATCCATTGGGCGGCCGGCTATTTCGGCTATTTCCCCAACTATGCGCTCGGCGAAGCGCTGGCGGCGCAGCTCTTCGAGCGGGCCTGCGCCGACGATCCGCAAATCCTGCCCGCGCTCGGACAAGGCGACTTCAAGCCCTATTTCGCCTGGGTGCGCCCGCGCATCCACGAGCAGGCGAGTCTGAAGACCTTCGACGAGATCGTGATCGCGGCGACCGGCGCCAAACTGTCCGGCGCCGCGCTCAAGCGGCATGTCCGGCGGCGGTATCTGGACGAGACGCTGGACTAAATCCGCCAGCCCGAACCCGCGATAAAGGACTGATAGAATTCCTGGGTGTAAGCGCTTTCCGGATCGCGGCGGACGTTGGCGTCGAGCAATTCGGCATCCTTGCCGACGAGAATGCGCCAGCGTTCCGCCTTGACTCCATCGAGAATGATGGCCGCGGCCTGCGCCGCGCTGGTCGGCGCGTTGTCGCGGAAGGAATCGCCCATGCCTTGCACCAGCAGCTTGATCTGGTCGTCGCTCATCTGAGCGGTGTTGATGCCCTGCGCCGCCATCAATTTGCGCACCCCAGCGGTGTCGACCAGATCGCCGCCCAGGATCTTGCGCGAATTGTTGACGATCTCGGTGCCGATATGGCCGGGCATCACGACCGAGCATTTGATGTGCGGCGCATTGACCGCGAGGTCGGTGATCAACGCCTCCGTGAAACCCTTCACCGCGAATTTCGCCGCCGAATAGGCGGTGTGCGGGCGGCCCGGACCGATCGAGGCCCAGAAGCCGTTGACGCTGGAGGTGTTGACGATGTGGCCTTCGCTCGCCTTCATCAAGAGCGGCAGGAAGGCGCGCACGCCGTAATAGACGCCGCCCCAGCAGACGTTGAACGTCTTCTCCCATGCGGCGCGGTCGCCGTTGACGAAACCGCCGCCGCCGCCGATGCCGGCATTGTTGATGAGCAGATGGATGTGATCGGTGTCGAGCTCGCGCCGCACCGCGGCGGCCCAGGCATTGACCTGATCCTCGATCGAAACGTCGGCGACATAAGACACGACGCGCGTGCCTTGCGGCGCCTGCGCCAGCGCGCGCTTCTGGGTCTCGGCCATGTTCTCTTCCGAGACGTCGCACATCGCAACGCTGCAGCCTTCGGCGGCGAGCTGCAGCGCCAGCTCGCGGCCCATGCCGGTGCCGCCGCCGGTGATGACGGCGATCTTGCCCGCGAAATCCTTCATGGCGTTCTCCCGGATGGTCCGACCGGGGCGCAGTTTCGACAATGCGTGGCGGCGAGGCCAGAGAAAACTCCGGCCCCTTGACGAAACGTAAGCCTTTAGAACTTCTGGCCGAATTTCAGGCCGATGGTCCTGGGCGTGTCGGTCGCGATATAGGGCTCGCGCGCGCAGGTTTGCGGCGTGCACTCGGCGTAGCGATAGAGATCGGCGCGGGTGTCGAACGCGTTCAGCACCGACAGCTCGAGCGACCATTTGTCGTTTTCGATGCCGATGGAGAAGTCGAACGTCGCGAAAGCCCGTTGCAGGCCCAAGGCGCCGCGGACCGGCTCCAGCATCGAGGGCGCCGGCGGCACGGGCACCGGATTTTCCGCGAAGATGCGTAGATCCGACCAGCTGTTGCTCTGGAAGACCATGCCGCCCTGAATGTGAGCGAGGTATTCCTCGAACGGGAATTCGTAGCGCGTGGTCCAGTTGGTCTTGAACTTGGGCGCCGGCAACGGCGTTCCCTTCGGCGCTTCCGGCCCGTAGGGCTGCGCGAGGCTGGGGCAGACGGTGACGCCGGCGCGGCCGCAGAAATCCTGCGTCAAATGCGAGTCGTTGTACGAGGCCGAGCCGTTAAACGTCAGACCTTCGACAGGCTGCCAGGTGATTTGGCCTTCCGCGCCATAGATGCGCGCGCCGCCGGCATTGTGGATCTCGGTAAAGGAATTGGCGCCCAGGAAGGAGAATTGGAAGTGGTTCCAGTCCTCCCGGTAAGCGGCGCCGTTGACGATCAGGGTGTTGTCGAACCAGGAGGTCTTCCAACCGATCTCGTAATTGGTCAAGCGGTCGGGTTGGTAAGGCCCGATGGGCGGATTGGGCGCCACGGCGGTGCGACGATTGATGCCGCCGGGGCGAAAGCCCGTCGACCATGTGGCGTAGAGCATGTGCTCGTCATCGACGTGCCAGGTCAGATTGACCTTGTGCGTGAAGCCGCTTTCGTAAACGACCTTGTTCAGATCGGTGCACGGCGTTCCGACGACGATCGGCGGATTGCCCATGCACTGCGAGACGCCGGTGTGCGAGCTCTCGTCGGCCGAAAATCCGAAGAAGCCGACCAGCGAGTTCTGGGCATAGAACACCCGGCCGCCGAGCGTGAGCGTGAGATCCTTGGTGATGTCGTAGCTCGCCTCGCCGAAGGCGGCGACGTCACGGTCGTAGCGCGACTGATCGGTGAGCCAAAGCGTGCCCGGCCAGCCCGGCACCGACAATTGGCCCACGAGCGGCGCGGCATTGGTGTCCGACAGATTGGCGATCGTGTAGTTCTGCAGGATGTAATGGCCCTGATGCTCGTAGAACAGGCCGCCGACGAAGCGCAGGCGCGCGTCCTGCGGCGTCGATACCCGCAGTTCGTGGCTCATCTTGGTGAAGTGATCCTTCTCATGGATGTACTGAGAGGGATTGATGAAATTTCCGTTGTTGTCGTAGATGTACGCGCCGTAGCCGTAGAGCGTATCGTAGAAGAAGGAATAGTCGGTGTAATCCGACGCGGCGGTGATCTGGCGATCCATGTAGCCGCCGGAATAAACGACATCGAGATTGCCGATCTTGCCTTCGACGGTCAGCGCGGCCTGAACCCAGCTATCGTGCGTGAACTCCGGGAAGAAGTGCTGAACCTCGAGGTCGCCCACGGACGGGTCGTAGGCGAACACGCCGCTGGTCTGGGTGTGCTGCGCGATAATCGTCGGCGTGACGGTCCAATTGTCGTCGATCACCCATTGCAGGGCGGCGCGGCCGCCGAAGCTGTCGACGCTGTTGAAGTCCTTCTTGACCAGGGCGGCATTGTCGGACGTGGTAACGGAGGTCGGGAAGAAGCGCGTGCCGTGCACGTTGTCGATGTAGCCGGCGTCGTGCTCGGTGAACCCGACGAGGCGAATCGCGACGTCGTCGGACAAGGGGATGTTGACGAATCCTTCGCCAGATCCGCCATAGCTGCCATGGTCGACCGTATTGGCGCTGACGTCATAGGCGGCGGAGAAGCCCGACGGATCGGGCTTGTTGGTGATGATGCGGATGGTGCCGGCTTCGGAACTGGCGCCATAGAGCGTGCCTTGCGGGCCGGACAGCGATTCGACGCGCGCGATGTCGTAGACATGCACGTCCAGCGCGCCGCCGATCGTGGTGATCGGCTGCTCGTCGAGATAGATG
>CAZMHP010000195.1:0-5948 GCA_964566095.1 uncultured Rhizobium sp.
GCCACCGCCATCGCGCGGCTGCGCGGCAAGATGAAGTACCGCCCCGTCGTGTTCGAGCTGATGCCGCCGAGCTTCACCCTGCTCGAACTGCAGCGCACGGTGGAGGCCATCTCCGGCATAAGGCTGCACAAGCAGAATTTCCGCCGCCTGATGGAAGACCAGGGCCTGGTGGAAGGCACCGGCAAATTCGCCGCCCGGGCGCGCGGCCGGCCCGCCGAACTGTTCCGCTTCCGCCGCGAGGTCCTGCGCGAGCGCCCTGCACCGGGCGTGCGGCTCGGCGCGCGCAAGGCGTCCTAGCGGCCCTGCGATTTCGCGGGATTCTGCCCAAATCCCGATACGCTTGACAGACTTATGCTCAGATGTAGCATAACTGCCATGTGACACCGGCCCTTTAAGGCCGGTCTTTTTGCACTATATATATGCTCAAGATGAGCATTAATAGGGACGGGCACGGGAGCAGGCAGATGGGCGTCGAACTGGCCTACACACCCGCCGTCGCGAAAGCGACGGACGGTCTGTATCGCAAAGTCAGCCACGTCATTCCGGCCATCGAATGGCCGGTGCACGCGCCGCTGATCGCCGAGATCAATCGCCTCAAGCGCGAAAAGAATGCCGTGATCCTCGGGCACAACTACATGACGCCGGAGATCTTCCACTGCGTCTCCGACTTCGTCGGCGACAGCCTGGCGCTGGCGCGCGAAGCGGCGCGCACCGAGGCGAAGGTCATCGTTCAGGCCGGCGTACACTTCATGGCCGAGACGTCCAAGATCTTGTCGCCGGACAAGACGGTGCTCATCCCCGACCCCAAGGCCGGCTGCTCGCTCGCCGCCTCGATCACCGGGGCCGACGTGCGCCTGCTGCGCCAGAAATATCCCGGCCTTCCGATCGTGACCTATGTGAACACCTCCGCCGAGGTGAAGGCCGAGAGCGACGTGTGCTGCACCTCCTCCAATGCGGTGGCGGTGGTCGAGGAGATCGCGCGCGAGTTCGGCACCGATACCGTGATCATGATCCCCGACAAGTACCTCGCCCAGAACGTCGCCAACCTGACCGGCGTGAAGGTCATCACCTGGGAGGGCGCCTGCGAGGTGCATGAGCGCTTCACCGCCGCCGAGATCCGCGACTACCGCACGGCGCATCCCGGCATCGTCGTGCTGGCGCATCCCGAATGCCCGCCCGAGGTCGTCGCCGAGGCCGATTTCGCCGGCTCCACGGCGGCGCTGATCGACTATGTCGGCAGCCGCCATCCCAGGCGCGTCGTGATGGTCACCGAATGCTCGATGAGCGACAATGTCGCCGCAGAGTATCCCGATATCGAGTTCGTGCGGCCGTGCAATCTCTGCCCGCACATGAAGCGCATCACGCTGGAGAAGATTCTCCATTCGCTCCAGACCATGACGGTCGAGGTCACGGTCGACCCGGCGATTTCCGTCCGCGCCAAGCGCGCCATCGACCGCATGCTCAGCGTCAAGCTGGCGGTGAAGAAGGCCGCGTAGATGAGCCGTTCCGTCGACAGCATCATCGAGTGCAAGGGCGCGCTGGTCCTGGGCGCCGGCATCGCCGGGCTCTTCACCGCGCTCAAGCTGGCGCCCTTCCCCGTCACCGTGCTGGCCGGCTCGCGGCCGGGCGACAGCGGCTCCAGCGCCTGGGCGCAGGGCGGCATCGCCGCCGCGATGGACGCCGACGACAGCTGGCAGGAGCACGCCGCCGACACGCTGTGCGCCGGCGCCGGCCTCTGCGATCCCGCCATCGCGGCGCTGGTGACGCGCGAAGCGCCCGCCCGCATCGAAGACCTCGTCGTCTATGGCGCGCCGTTCGACCGCCGGGCCAACGGTGCGCTCGCACTCGGCCGCGAGGCGGCGCATTCCCACAATCGCATCGTCCACATCAAGGGTGACCGCGCCGGGGCGGAGATCTCGCGCACGCTCGCGGCGCGCGCGATGGCGACGCCGTCGATCTCGCTGCTCGAAGGCTTTCATGCCGTCGAACTCGCCATGGAAGACGGTCGCGTCACCGGCATCTTCGCGCGCACGGGCAGCGGCGCCGACCGCCGTCTCGTCCTGTTCCGCGCGCCGGCGATCGTGTTCGCCACCGGCGGCCTCGGCGCGCTCTACGCCGTCACCACCAATCCGCTGGAAGCGCGCGGCGAAGGCCTCGGCATGGCGGCGCGCGCCGGCGCGATCATCGCCGATCCCGAATTCGTCCAATTCCATCCCACCGCCATCGACATCGGCCGCGATCCCGCGCCGCTGGCCACCGAGGCGCTGCGCGGCGAGGGCGCGACCCTGGTCGACGAGACCGGCCGGCGCTTCATGCCGGCGATCCATCCCGGCGCGGAACTGGCACCGCGCGATGTCGTGGCGCGTGCCCTTCACCGCGAACGCGCCGCGGGCCACAAGACCTTCCTCGACTGCACCAAGGCCGTCGGCGCGTCCTTCGCGCAGCGCTTTCCGACGGTCTATGCCGCCTGCGTCGGTGCCGGAGTCGATCCGGCGACGCAGCCGATCCCGGTGGCGCCGGCGGCGCACTATCACATGGGCGGCATCGCCAGCGACGAGCAGGCGCGCGCCTCGCTCAAGGGACTGTGGGTGGTGGGCGAATGCGCCGCGACCGGACTGCACGGCGCCAATCGCCTGGCGTCCAATTCGCTGCTCGAGGCCATCGTGTTCGGCGCCCGCGCCGCCGACGATATCGCCGCCACCGTTCTGGCGCGCCCCGGTCGCGGCATTCCGCCGGCGCCGGAGCGTTTCGCCACCCATTCGCCCCCGCACGTCCTGCGCACCGCGATGACCCGGCTGGTGGGGCTGGAGCGCGACGAAGACGGCCTCAGCGAGGCGCTGCGCGTCATCGCCCGGCTGGAGCAGGTCGGCGGGCAGGAACCCGCGCTGCTCAACATGACGGCGGCGGCCAAGCTGGTGACCGCCGGCGCGCTGGCGCGGCATGAGAGCCGCGGCGGTCACTACCGCAGCGACTATCCGCTCACCGACCCCGCCGGCCGGCGCACCTTCATGACCCTGGCCGACGCCGAAGCGATCGCGCAGGTGCTGCCGAAGGCGCAGCCCAAGCGCGCCGCGCATTGATGCTCGCCCTGCCCCGGCCGCCGCACGCGCTTCTGATCGAGTCCATCGTGCGCCATGCGCTGAAAGAGGATCTCGGCCGCGCCGGCGACATCACGAGTGAGCTGACGGTCGCATCGGACGCGCAGGCCAGCGCCAAACTGGTCGCGCGCAAGCCGGGCACCATCGCCGGGCTGATCGCCGCCGAAGCCGCGTTCCGCCTCATCGATCCCGCTCTGAAATTCCATGTGGAGACGGCCGACGGCTCGACCGTGGTGGCCGGCACCGTGCTTGCGACCGTTCAAGGCGGGGCCCGCAGCGTGCTCACGGCCGAACGCGTGGCGCTGAACTTCGTCGGCCATCTCTCGGGCATCGCCACCGCGACCCGTGCGCTGGTCGATGCCGTCGCCGGCACGAGCGCGCGCATCGTCTGCACGCGCAAGACGACACCGGGCCTGCGCGTGCTGGAGAAATATGCCGTGCGCTGCGGCGGCGGCTTCAATCACCGCTTCGGCCTCGACGATGCGGTGCTGATCAAGGACAACCATCTGGTGGCGGCGGGCGGCATCAAGCCCGCGATCGCGCGCGTGCGCGCCGGCCTCGGCCACATGGCCAAGATCGAGCTGGAGGTCGACAGCCTCGAACAGCTCCAAGAAGCGCTGGCGCTCGGCATCGACACGATCCTGCTCGACAACATGAAGCCGGAGACGTTGAGGCAAGCCGTCGCGCTGACCAAGGGCCGCGCCGTGCTGGAGGCATCCGGCAGTATCACGCTGGCCACTGTCCGCGCCGTGGCCGAAAGCGGGGTCGACTACATCTCCTCCGGCGCCATCACCCACAGCGCCCCCAACCTCGACGTCGCGCTCGACTTCTAGTTAAGGTGCGCCCGGATCATCCCGGAGAGCGCACATGGACCTTCATCTCAAAGGCAAGAACGCCATCATCCTGGGCGGCACGCGCGGCATCGGGCGCGCCATCGCCGATACGCTCGCCGCCGAGGGCGCCAATGTCGCGGTCTGCGCGCGCAATGCCGACCAGGTGAAGGCGGCGGTCGCGGCGCTGAAAGACAAGGGCGTCAAAGCGACCGGCGCATCCGTCGATATCATGGACGGCGCCGCCCTGAAATCTTGGGTGACCGCGGCCGGCAACGAGCTAGGCGGCATCGACATCCTCATCTCCAACGCCGGCGCGATGGCGCAGGGCGGCGATCCCGCCTCGTGGGAACAGAACTTCAAGCTCGACATCCTCGGCCTGGTGAACGCGTTCGACGCGGCCAAACCGTTCCTGGAGAAGGCGGCGGCCGCGAACGGCGACGCATCGGTCGTCATCATCTCCTCGGTCTCGGCGGCGGAGACCGACAACCCCGGCTCCTACGGCCCGATCAAGGCGGCGCTCATCCACTACGCCAAGGGGCTGGCGCGCCACTACGCCAAGCAGCACATCCGTGCCAACGTCGTCTCGCCCGGCACGGTCTATTTCGAAGGCGGCGTGTGGAACATGATCGAGAAGAACATGCCCGCGGTGTTCAAGGGCGCGATGGAACGCAATCCGACCGGCCGCATGGGAACGCCGCAGGATATCGCGAACGCGGCGGTGTTCCTCTCCAGCCCGGCCTCGTCCTTCACCACCGGCATCAACATGCTGGTCGACGGCGCGATCAGCCGGCGGGTGAATTTCTAGCGCGGGACCACGCAACGAAAAAACGCCGGAGCGCAAACCGCGCCCCGGCGTTGTCTATTCGTCGGACGGACGCCTACGCGCCGCGCAGATGCGAATGTCCGCGGCGGTAGAAGACGTGGTTGCCGATCTGAACCGTGCGCTCGTAATGGCCGGAATCCGACCATTCGGGCGACACCGCCGTCGTGTGGAAATTGACCGCGCCCTCGGTCATGTTGGGCAGAGGCTCCTCGCCGGCCATGATGCGCGCGGCGAGCGCCTGCGACTCGCGCCACGGACCCGGCTCATGGCGCGCCTCGCGCGAGCCGTCGCAGGCGAAGGAGAACTGGCAGGTGCCGGTGCCCACACCCTCATAGACCACGGCGCAGATCGAATGACCGTAATTGCCCGTGTTCATGCGGTGGAACACCACCTCCGCCACGGCCTTCTGGCCGTCCTCGCCCTCGCCGCGCGCCTCGTAATACATCGCTTCGGACAGGCAGTTGTGCTCCTGTAGCAGGCGCGCCAGCACGACATTGGTCGAGCTGCTGCGCACCGCGATCGGCTCCGGGATCGCCGGTGCCTGGATGACCTTGACCACCGGCTTGTCGACCTTGATCACGCGAAAATCATCCGTGTGCGGACGGTTGCTCAGCGACGCGCCGACGGCGGCGCTGGCGGTGGCGAGCACGATCGCCAGCGCGCCAACGAGCACGCGATCGGATCGCGACAAGGCTTCTTTGTTTTTCATGATCTCGGCTCTTTCGACTCTTTTCGGATTTCGGTTCACTTGCGATAAATCAATTCCGAACGGTCCCCGCGCCCTCATTAAGGACCGGGCTTGTGCCGACAAAAACGCGAATCGTCAAATACAAAAATCATAAAACGTGACGCCGTGTCATTTGGCATCGAAAAAACCAGGGTTTTCCTGCATCCTCCGTACGCGGATTAATCGCGCTCTTCGAGGTGGGCGAGCGCCGCGCGCGCCGCCGCGAGCCGCGCGACGGGCACGCGGAACGGAGAACATGACACATAGTCAAGTCCGGCCGCATGGCAGAACGCGATCGAATCCGGATCGCCGCCGTGCTCGCCGCAGATGCCGAGCTTCAGATTCGCGCGCGTCTTGCGTCCGCGTTCGACCGCGATGCGCACCAACTCGCCCACGCCTTCGACGTCGATGCTGACGAAGGGATCGCGCGCGATGACGCCCTTCTTCAGATAGTCGGTGAGGAACAT
>CAZMHP010000196.1:0-5931 GCA_964566095.1 uncultured Rhizobium sp.
ACAAGCGGCAGAGCGGCGGCCACGGCCAGTTCGGCGACGTGCATCTCGACATCCGCCCGCTGCCGCGCGGCAGCGGCTTCGTGTTCGAGGACAAGATCAAGGGCGGCGTCGTGCCGCGCCAATGGATTCCTTCGGTGGAGAAGGGCGTTGCGGACTACCTCAAGAACGGTCCGCTCGGCTTTCCCGTGGTCGATGTCGCGGTGGCGCTGATCGACGGCTCCTTTCACGCGGTGGATTCCTCGGATGCCGCGTTTCAGACCGCGGCGCGCATCGCGATGACCGAAGGCATGCCCAATTGTTCGCCGGTGCTGCTCGAATCCATCATGCATGTGCGGATTCACGTGCCGAGCGACGCGACCGCCAAGGCCAACGCGGTGGTGAGCGGCCGGCGCGGCCAGCTCATGGGCTTCGACGCGCGATCGGGATGGAAGGGTTGGGACACGGTGGAGGCGCAGATGCCGCTCGCCGAATTGTCCGACCTCATCATCGATCTGCGCTCGCTCACCCAGGGCGTGGGCACCTTCGAAGCGGCGTTCGACCATCTGGCCGAATTGACTGGCAAGCTCGCCGATCAGGCCGTGGCAACGGCCAAGGCGGCGTAGGAAGGGGACGCGGAGCGGCGAGGGCAGTGCCGCTCCGCTATCTTCATCTGTTGACGCCATACGCTGCGCGTACTACGCTACGCGTACATGATCCGCTCCTGGGCGAACAGTGCGACGCGACGGTTCGTCGAAACCGGCAAGTCGAAGTTTTCCGGTCTGGATGCCGAGCGCGCGGACAAATTGCTCAACCTGCTCGACTCGGTACGGTCGCTCGATGCGATCGGCCAGTTGAGCAGCATCGGGCTTCATCCTTTGAAGGGTGCTCGCAAGGGACAGTGGGCGATCAAGGTCAACGGGCCATGGCGGATTTGTTTCAGGTTTCACGACGGAGATGCGTATGACGTCGAAATCGTCGATTATCATTAGGCGCGGGCCACTCAGGCCTACCCATCCGGGTGGTATCTTGGCGATGGAGATGGAGGCACGCGGACTTTCCGCCCAGGCGCTGGCGCTAAAGCTGCGCGTGCCAGCCAATCGCATTTCGGAGATCGTCGCCGGCCGGCGCGCGATTTCCGCGGAGACGGCTCTGCGTCTTGGCCGTTATTTCGGCACCGGCGCCGATCTGTGGGTTCGGCTGCAAGCCTCTTACGATCTCGCCATTGCCGAACGCGATCATGGCAAGGCGGTGCGAAAGGAAGTCGAGATCGCGGCCTAAATCTTGCGCGGCAAGCGCCCGCGCCGATCAACCCGGCGGCGGAAAATGCCGCGCCAGTTCGCGCCCGCACGCCTCGATCGCCTGCACCAGACCCTCCGCCAGCCGGCCCTTGCGCGCCGCCTCCGTGCAGTCCGCGACGATTTCGTTCCAGCGCGGCTGCCCGACGTGGCGGTCCAGCGCGTCGTCCGTCACCAGCTCGACATAACGCTCGCCGAGCGAGACGAAGAACACCATGCCGGTCTTGCGCTCGCGCGCCGCGAGCACGCGCGCAGCGAACGCGCGATGCGCGAACTGGCGCGCGCGCTCATGCTTCAGATGCTTGGGCACCAGCAAGAGCTTGAGCGGCGGCCACTCGAGCAGGGCCGAAAGCGCGACGAACAGCACGGCTTCGGTGCCGAACACGATTTGCGCCGACAGGCGCGCGTCGAACACCGCGATCAGTCCCCCCACCAGCAGCGCCGCGAAGGCGCCGAAAGCGACGGGATAAAGCACATAGCGGTCGCTGAGCGGCACGACGACAAGCTCGAACCGCGCCGCGGTCCCGGCGCGCAGCGCATCGACCGCCTGGGCCAATCGTTTGTGCTCGGCAGGGGAGAGTTTTGCCATTACCAATGTCCCGAGGCGCCGCCGCCTCCGAAGGAGCCGCCGCCGCCGGAAAATCCGCCGCCACTGCCGCCGCCCCAGCCGCCACCACCGCCCCAGCCGCGACCGCCGCCGCCGAACATGCCGCCCAGGAAGAACAGCGGCCAGAAGAAACGGCCGAACACCAGCCACAGGACGATGATGATCAGGAAAACGGGAATGTGGAAACCGCCGCCGTTGCCGGAATCGCGCTGCAACGACTGGAAATCTTCCGGCGGCGCCGTCGACGGCTTGCCGCCCAGCGCCTGCAGGGTGACGAGCGTGCCGTTGAGCACGCCCGTGTCGTAGTCGCCCTTGCGGAATTCGGGCAGCATGACGTTCTGGACGATCAGCGCGCTCTGGGCGTCGGTCAGCGTGCCCTCCAGGCCGTAGCCGACTTCGATGCGCACATCATGGGTGCTCGGCGACACCATGATCAGCGCGCCGTTGTTCTTCTTCTGCTGACCGATGCCCCAGGCGCGGCCGAGTTGGTATCCGTAATCCTCGATCGTCGTGCCGCGCAGCGATTTGAGCGTGACGACCACGACCTGATTGCCCGTCTGCCGCTCATGCTCGGCGAGCAGGGCGGTCAGTTTCTCCTGCGTGTCGGCGGACAGAACGCCGGCCTCATCGACCACCCGTCCGGTGAGCGGGGGGAAGTCGAGCGCGGCGCGCGCCGCCACGCTTGCGAAGAGCAGGGCGGCGAACGCGGCGAAGAGGACGCGCAGGGCGCGGCGCATGATCAGAACTGCACCGACGGCGGCGCCTGGTTCTTCTCCGTCGTCGTGAAAGTCTCGCGCGGCTTGGCGTCGGGATAGAAGATGGCCGCGACCCAGCGTGACGGAATCGTGCGCAGCGTGGTGTTATAGACCTGCACCGCGTCGATATAGTCCTTGCGCGCCACCGCGATGCGGTTCTCGGTGCCTTCGAGCTGCGACTGCAGCGCCAGGAAGTTCTGGTTGGACTTGAGGTCGGGATATTTCTCGCTCACCGCCAGGAGCCGTCCGAGCGCGCCGCTGACCGCGGCCTGGTTCTGCTCGAACTGGTGGAAGGCGGTCGGATTGGTCAGGATGTCGGACGGGATCGTCATCTGCGTCGCATGCGCGCGCGCCTCGGTGACCTCGCGCAGCACGGTCTCCTCCTGCTTGGCATAGCCCTTCACCGTGTTGACCAGGTTGGGGATCAGGTCGGCGCGGCGCTGATATTCGTTCTGCACCTGGCTCCAGGCGGCCTTGACCTGTTCGTCCTGCGTCGGCACCGCATTGATGCCGCAGGCCGACAGGCCGAACGCCACCACGGCCAGCGCCGCAAAGCGGCTCGCAATCCTGCTGAAGGACAAGGACATCGGTTTTCCTCCCAATTCGACGGACCTGAGTAACCCGGCCCACATGACAGATATTGTCTCTGCGCAAGAATTCCAGAAAAAAACGCCGGGCTGCTCTCGCGCCCGGCGTCAGTCTGCTTGGGATGCACGGACTTAAAGCCCATGCCGGTCAAGGGGCTTGGGGACCCTTGGCCGCGCCGCGGGCCAAATTTGGGGGGACAGCCGGCGGCACCCCAGACATAGGAACCGCCGAGCCGGTTTCAACGGGCGCGGCGCGAAATTTCCGCGTCGTCCTTCAATTCGTTGAATTCCAAGACGTTGCCGTCGGGGTCGCGCAGGAAGCAGGTGAGCCGCCGGCCCCAATCGACCGGCCCTTCCGTAATGGCAACGCCTTCGCGCGCCGCCCAGTCCAGGATGGTCTGCAGCCGGTCCACGATGAACGCGGCGTGGGTGTAGCCCGGCCATTTCTGCGGCTCGTCGAGCAGCAGGTTGTTGCCCTTGGGCGTGGCGACGCCGTTGAAGATCAGGTTGAGGCGGACGCCCGAGGGCGACACGATCTCCGCCACGCCGTCGCTGGAATAGTCGGGATCGAGCACGAAGCCGAGCTTGGTATAGAACACCATCGCGCGCTTGGCATCGGTGACGCGTATGCCGACATGATCGAAGGCCCGGACGTCCATGCGCGTCTCCGCGAAAAAACTTCGGCGGGCAACGTAGCGCCTTCAGCCCTGCGTTGGCGTCAGTACCGCCAGTCCTTGGACGCCTTGACCAGGAAGTCGCGAAAGGCGGCGACGCGCTTGGACTGGCGCAGGGCATCGGCATAGACCAGATGCACGTCGAACGAGGGGCCCGGCACGTCGGGCAGCACGCGCACCAGTTCGGGCCGCTCGGCGGCGACATAGTCGGGCACCGCGGCAATGCCCAGGCCGGCTTCCGTCGCGCACAGGATGCCGGTGACGTTGTTGATGCGTACCGTGCGCCCCTTGCCGTTCATGCGCCGGCGCGTCTGTTCCAGGAGCCAGTTGATCTCGCGGATTTCCGGCGCGGCCGTCTCGCCATAGGCGATGATCGTGTGATCGGCGAGATCGTCGAGAGTCTTGGGCGTGCCGCGCCCCGCCAGATAATCCTTCGTCGCGTACATGTGATAATGCACGGTGAAGAGCTTGCGCTGGATCAGGTCGGCCTGCACCGGCGCGCGCATGCGGATGGCGATGTCGGCCTCGCGCTGCGCCAGGTCCAGTTCGCGGTCCTCCATCACCAGATGGACCTCGACTTCCGGATATTCCTTCAGGAAGTCGTCCATGCGCGGCACCAGCCAATAGGTGCCGATGCCGTGGCTGGACGTGATCTTGAGCGTGCCGCGCGGCGCTTCGCGCACGTTCTTGAGCGCTTCTTCCGCCTGGGCGAGGCGATTGAGCACGTCGCTCACCGCCGAATAGAGCATCTCGCCCTCGTCGGTCAGGGTGAGGCCGCGCGCGTGGCGCTGGAACAGGGGCGTGGTGATTTCCTCTTCCAGCGCGCTGATCTGGCGGCTGACGGCCGATTGGCTCAGCGTCAGCATCTGCCCGGCATGGGTGAAGCTGCCCGCCGAAGCGACCGCGTGGAAGATGCGAAGCTTGTCCCAGTCCATCTTCGTTACCTTTTCGGGCCGCTCTCATGCGGCCCTTGTCCCCGTCCCGCAATGCAATCTTCGTGACCGGTTGTTTCAACCTGATTGATGAATCTCCGTACACAAACAAACCCCGTCATGGCCGGGCCCTCTTACGCTGTCGCTAGAGGCCCGGCCACCCATGATCGCGCCTGCATCAGTCGGAAGTATGGGTGGCCGGCATAAAGCCGGCCATGACGATTTAGGAGGGTGGTGAGAGAGCACTTCAATGTCCCCCCGCCAAAAAGCGTTCCGCCTCCAGCGCCGCCATGCAGCCCATGCCGGCGGCGGTCACCGCCTGGCGGTAGATCTTGTCCTTCACGTCGCCCGCCGCGAACACGCCGGCGACGGAGGTATGAGTCGAATCGGGCGCGGTCTTGATGTAGCCGGTCTCGTCCATCTCCAACTTGCCCTTGAACAGCTCGGTCGCCGGCGAATGGCCGATGGCGATGAACAGCCCGTCGATTTCCAGATCGTGCTGGCTGCCCGTGACGGTGTTGCGCAGCGTGACGGCGCTGACGCCCTTCGGATTTTCCGTGCCCTTCACCTCGACGACCTCGGTGTCGAACAGGCAGTCGATCTTCCTGTTCGCCATCACGCGGGCCTGATTGGTCTTGTCGGCGCGCAGCGTGTCGCGGCGGTGGATCAGCGTGACCTTCTGCGCGAAATTGGTGAGGAACAGCGCCTCTTCGGCTGCGGTGTTGCCGCCGCCGACGACGGCGACGTTCTTGCCGCGAAAAAAGAAGCCATCGCAGGTCGCGCAGGCCGACACGCCGAAGCCCTGGTATTTGCTCTCGGACGGCAGGCCCAGCCAGTTCGCGCTCGCCCCCGTCGCGATGATCAGCGTGTCGGCGGTATAGGCGGTGCCGCTATCGGCCTTCAGCGTGAAGGGCCGGCGCGTCAGATCGACGTCCACGATCGTGTCCTGCACCATCTTGGTGCCCAGATGCTCGGCCTGGGCCTGCATCTGCTCCATCAACCAGGGCCCCTGGATCGCCTCGGCGAAGCCCGGATAGTTCTCGACCTCGGTGGTGATGGTGAGCTGGCCGCCCGGCTGGATGCCGGCGATCAGCGTCGGCTC
>CAZMHP010000197.1:0-5860 GCA_964566095.1 uncultured Rhizobium sp.
GTAGCCAACGGATTTACAGTCCGTCCCCTTTAGCCACTCGGGCACCCTTCCGATTTCCTCAATTTTTCCAGTTCCTTGGCGGGCAATTCCGGGTGGAACGGCAGCGCGTCCGTCAGATGGAACGAACGTGAAAACGTACCTTTCGGAGGGATGGCCGCGAGCCGGGGGTTATTGGCCTTTGGGAGCAAGCTGTCAACAGTTTATTAGCGCGGGGGACGCATGAATTCGTCCCCGCGAAACAACAGCTTGGCTCAAAAAGGCTATGCCCTCCCCCTGGGCCGGCGCAAGCGAATTGATCGCTTGACACCGGACAAAGGGGATTCGGGGTAAATGCCCTCCCGTCACCTCCCCCTTTGTGGGGAGGTCGAAATTCACGAAGCGAAGCGCAGGGAATTTCGGGTGGGGGACGGTGCCGGGCGTCGAGAGCGGCCCCACCCGAAAAACGCTTCGCTGCGCTCATCGTTTTTCGACCTCCCCACAAAGGGAGAGGTCGAAGGCGCTAGAGCGCCTGAGACAGGCCGACGAAGAAACCCCGCCTGGGTCCGAACTGCGGCGCGCCCACGCCGATGCCGGTTCCGTCGCGGATCTCGTATTTGTCGTCGAACAAGTTGATCACGTCGAACCGGGCGGTAAGCCCCTTCACGCCCCAGGGATTGAAGGTGTGGCTGACGCCTAGGTTGACCTGGGTGTAGCCGGGCACGTGATCGCCGTTGGGCGTCGCCCCGTCGCGCCGCAGCCCCGAGCCGTAGAGCAGGTCGGTCGAGAAGCGGACGTCGTGCCACAGATAGGAGGCGCCGGCCGAGACCGTGGCGATCTGCTGGTGGTCGAGCGGGATGTAGTGCGTGGCGATATAGGCGAGATCGGCGGGATCGAACTGGAACTGGCTGGAGACGATGTCGCGGCCGGCGGCCCGCTCATAGGAGGCGTTGACATAGGCGGTGAAGGGGCCGCCGTCGTCGTAATTGCCGGTGAACTCCATGCCGTATTGCCGCCCGCTCAGATAGTTGAACGGCGTCAGGATGATCGGCGCGCCGAACTGGCCCTCGTCCACCAGATTGCGCGACGTCTTGTAGTAGCCGTCGAGACCGACGGTGAAGCCGCCGTCGATCGTGCGCTGGACGCCGAGGTCGTAGTAGTCGGACCGCTCGGCCTTGGGGGTGTCGTCGACATGGCTGCCGGCGGCGCCCGTGGTGCCGTCGAACAGTGCGATGTCGGTCGCGGCGATGAGCTCGATCGGCGGCGGCGAGAAGTAGCGCGAATAGCCGCCATGCACGGCGGTGGCATCGTCCGGCGTCCACACGAAGTTCACGCGCGGGCTGAGCTGGTCCTCGTGGTCGAACGCGCCGAACTGGTCGTAGCGCACGCCGTAGTTCAGCGTCAGCCTGTCGGGGATCAGCTTCCATTCGTCCTGGAGGTACACGCTGGCGCTCCAGGCGTGCTTGCTGCCGTTGTCGTCGATGGCGAGCGGCGCATCGGGCAGCGTCTGCATGCCGGCGCCGTCGACGGCGAGCACCAGCGACGATGTGCGGCTGGTCAGATCGTCGGCTTGCAGGATGAGGCCGGCGCGCAGCGTGTGATCGTCGCTGACATGCCAGGCGCCTTCGCTCTGCAGCCCGTAGGCCAGGTCGCGCTTATAGGCGGTCTGCGCGATGCCATTGTAGAGCAGATCGCCGGTGGTGTCGGGGGTGAAGAACAGGCTGGAATAGCGGCCATAGGCCGAGACCTGGAAATCCACGTCGCCGAAGGTGTGCAGATAGCTCAGGATTCCGTAATGGGTGATCTCGCGCTGGTTTTCGTCGAGCGCGTCGCTCGGAAAGGCCGACTGGCCGCCCACCGTCAGCACGCCGCCGGGGCCCAGGCCCGTGATGCCGTCGAGACCGGTCGGCTGAAGCCCGCGCTGATTGGGAATCTGGAAGATGTCGTTCGAGGTGCCCAGAATCGCGGTCAGCGAGGAATTGTCGTCGAGAATGTCCTGCACATAGCCGAAGCCGTGCCATTGCGCGGTGCGGTCGTGCAGCGGATCAGACGAGCCGTCCGGCGACTCGATGCCCAGCGAATTGGTCATGTAGTCGCCCGAGACGTAGTAGTTCAGCGAGCCCGAGGAGCCGCCATAGTCGGCGCTGGTCTGCACCTCGTTGTGGCTGCCGCCATAGACCGACAGGTCGCCGCCGTCCTGGAACATCCCCGTCTTGGTCTGGATGTCGATGATGCCGGCGGTGCGCAGGCCGTACTCCGCCGGCAGGGCGCCGGTGATCAGCTTGAGCGAACCGATGAAGCGCGGATCGAAGGTCTGGCCGAAGACGGAGATGCCTTCGGGGATGATGACGCCGTTCAAGCGGTACTGCAGGCCGTTGTGCTCGCCGCGGACGTGGAGCTGGCCGAACGAGTCCTGCGCCACGCCGGGCGCCTGAAGCACGACCTGGTTGAGCAGGCTGTTGTCGCCGCCGGGCTGGGCTTGAATGGCGTCGGAGGTGATGGCGTAGGAGGACGCGCCGATCTGCGGCTGGATGCCGATGCGCGCCGCATCGAGCTTGGCGGCGGTGACGATCACCGTCTCGACCGATTGGGCCCGAACGGCGGACGGGGATGCAAGAGCCAGCGCGGCTGCGCCAGCAAGAAGCGATAGGCGATACATGGATGAAACCTCGGCTTGGCCGCCGCGCTCGCGCGATGCGGACCGATGGGAACTGCGAAGCGGGCGGTTCACGCCGCGCCGTTCGCGCTCACGTCAAAAAGAGGGATTCAGCCGAGGGGTGGTGCGCGCCCACGCCAGATATGCGTGACGGCGGGGATGGCATGGCTCGCGCGGACGACGAGCGCGATGATGGAAACCGTGAAGGTCGGCAGCAGGGTGGCGGCGACCGCCGGGGTGACGAAATGGCCGGCGCTGGCGAAAGCCTGGCACAGCGGGCAGCTGGACTCGTCGTTCTTCGAAGGCGTGTCCTTGCCGTTGGGCGCCTTCACCCCATCGAACAGATCGACGACGGCGGGCGCACCGACGGGACGAGCGTGGATATGGGTCTGGGTGACGAAGCCCGAAAGGGCGAACGCGACCAGGGTGAACAGCACCAGCGCGCGCGAGAGAACGTCGCGCGCGGCGGCGCGGACTTTGGTTCTCGCGTGCGGGATTCGCTGCATCTGTGGAGTAAAGCTTACCGCAATGCAGCAGAAAAGCCAATTTGCCGTGATCGGTAAACCCGCGGTGTCTTGCGCGGGCGGGCGTTCGCCTATAAGCGCCGCGCATGAAACGTCCCGAACGCGGCCGCGAGCGCCGTCCCGCCGAGCGCGAGCGCAAATTCTTCAAGCCCCAGCAAAAGCCCGAAAGCGGGCTTTGGCTGTATGGAACCCATACGGTCAAGGCGGCGCTGGCCAATCCGAAGCGCTTCGTGAAGCGCGCGGTGCTGACCGCGCGGGCGGCGGAGGATGTGGGCGCCAAGCTGCTCAACCGCGTGAAGCACGAGATCGTCGAGATGGCGGCGGTGTCCAAGGTGCTGCCGGACGGCGCGGTGCACCAGGGCGTGGCGCTGCTGGTCGAGCCCCTGCCCCGCCGGGAGTTGGAAGCGATCCTCGACGAGGCCGCCGGCAAGCGGCGCATCGTCCTGGTGCTCGATCAGATCACCGATCCGCACAATGAGGGCGCGATCCTCAGAACCGCCGTGGCGTTCGGCGTGACGGCGGTGGTGGTGCAGGACCGCCATTCGCCGCCGGAAAGCGGCGTGCTCGCCAAGGCCGCGTCGGGCGCGCTCGACATCGTGCCGGTGATCACCGTGGTCAACATCGCGCGCACGCTCGATGAGCTGGGCAAGCGCGAGTTCTGGCGCGTGGCGCTGGCCGGCGACGGCGACATGACGCTGGCCGATGCGCGGCACAAGGGCGATATCGCGCTGGTGCTGGGTTCGGAAGGCGCCGGCGTGCGCCGGCTGGTGCGCGAGAGCTGCGACGTCGCGGCCTATGTGCCGATCGCTTCGGCGATGGAGAGCCTCAACGTGTCGAACGCCGCGGCCGTGGCGCTGTATGAGATGACGCGGTCTTAACCTCTCCCGCGAAGCGGGAGAGGTCGAAATCGCGCAGCGATTTCGGGTGAGGGCCAGCACCCAGCGAGGACCTCGCCAAGCTTCACCCCCTCACCAGCAAAAGCTAAGCACTTAGCTGCGCTATGCTCCGCTAAGTGCAAGCTTTTGCGTCCTCTCCCGCAAGCGGGAGAGGTCAGAATAGCGCCGCGACGACGTTCTCGCCGCCGTAGTTCTCGACGAACACCAGCACCTTGTAGCCCGGCGCCATCTGCAGATTGCCGTCGGCGTCGTGCATCAGGACGCCGTCATTGCTCATCGTGGCGGTGCGGCGGTCGAAGGCGAAGCGCGGCGCCAGGCCCTTGTACTGGCCGCGGATCAGATTGAAGAGCAGCGCCGCGTTTTCCGGCGCGACGCGGATGCAGCCGGCGCTGGCGCGGGTGCCCAGTTGCGCGATCTCCAGCCCGACGGCGCCGTGGATGGCGAGGCCGGTCTGCAAGCCGTCATGCTCCCAGTTGAAGAACATCGCGTGCGGCATCGGCTCATGCCACTGACCGGAGTAGTGCACCCGGTACATACGGTCGGGGTCGATCTGGTAATAGCCGCGCGGCGTGACGCTCGGCTGGCGCGTGCCGTCGGCCGCGATCTCATCCTTCTCGCGGCCCGTCGAGGCCGGCCAGTTGTAGAGCAGTGACAGATCGCCGGATGCTTCCTTGCGGAAGACGTACATGTGCTGCGCCCAGGGCCCGCTCTCCGCCTTGCTGACATAGAGGAACAGCGCAAAGTTCTGCAGCATCTCGCGCGTCAGGTTTTCCTTCAGCCGCATCGACACGCGCACCAGTTCGGCCGGGCTGACCGGAGCGCTCGTCGAAGGCGGCGTAGGCGCCGGCTGCTCCGGCACGGGCGTCAGATCGAGCGGCTTGGGCGGCGCCGCTTCCGCGACATCGACGTCCGGTTTGGCGGGCGCTGGCTTCACGGGCTGCGGCTGGGGCGGCGGCGCCAAGGCCGGCGCCGGTCGTGCGGCGCGGACGACGCGCGGGCGCGGAACGGTCATGGCGCGCTCCATCGGCGGGGCGACGCGCGCCTTGGGCGCGATCCTGGTCGTCGGGAAGATCGCCGCGACGACGCGATCGGCGGTGCGCCGCGCGAGGACCATCGCCGGCTGGACGATTTGCGTTCGGGTGCCCTCGAGGAGCGCCGCGATGGTGCGCTGGCTGGCTTTTTCCAGGGCGGGATCGCGGTCGAATGCGATGCCGATGCCGAACGCGATCGCGCACAGCAGGTACATCACGCTCAAGGCTCGCAGCGTCGACATCAAATCCGGAACACGGGTGGCGCGCCCCCAATGATAACCAAATTTTGCGGCTTGTCCCAGGGCGGGACTCAGGCCGGTTAACGCGTCGCGACACGATTGGATGCGTCACAGCCTAAGATTGCGTGCCGGGCGCCGCCTCGCCTTGATAATCCTCAATGATCACCAGGACCCGCAGGCCGTCGGCCAGGACGACATCGCCCTGCCCGTCATGCGCCACGATGCCGTCGGTGTTGGTGGTGCCGCGGCCGGAATCGAAGGTAAGCACCGGCACCTGGCCGCGCTCCTCCTTGAGGAAGCGGTGGAAGAGGGCATCGGCCTTTTCGATCGGCAGGCGGACGCAGCCGCCCGAGGCGCGATGGCCGATATCGGCCATCTCATGCCGGCCGGTAGCGGCATGCAGCGCCACGCCGGACATCTGGGTGCGATAGGCGTAGTTCAGGAACATCGCCCAGGGCATTTCGGCATCGTTCCACTTGGCGGAGCGCGCCATCGGGAAGAAGCGGTGGACGTCGAGCTCGAACAGGCCGGTCGGCGT
>CAZMHP010000198.1:0-5850 GCA_964566095.1 uncultured Rhizobium sp.
TCGCGCAGATAGTCGAAGCCGAACTCGTTGTTGGTGCCGTAGGTGATGTCGGCGGTGTAGGCGGCCTTGCGCTCTTCGTCCGTCAGGCCGTGCACGATGCAGCCGACGCTGAGGCCGAGGAAGCGGTAGACCTGGCCCATCCAGTCGGCGTCGCGCTTGGCGAGATAGTCGTTCACCGTCACCACATGCACGCCTTCGCCGGCGAGCGCGTTCAGATAGACGGGCAGGGTGGCGACCAGGGTCTTGCCCTCGCCGGTCTTCATCTCGGCGATGTTGCCGCCATGCAGGATCATCCCGCCGATGAGCTGGACGTCGAAATGGCGCTGGCCGAGCGTGCGCTTGGCCGCCTCGCGGACCACGGCGAAGGCCTCGGGCAGCAGGTCTTCCAGGGTCTCGCCCTTGGCGATGCGCTCTTTGAAGGCGGGGGTCTGGGCGCGCAGCTGGTCGTCGCTCAAGGCGGCGAATTTCGGCTCCAGGGCGTTGATCGCATCGACCCGTGAACGGAAGGGCTTGAGCTTGCGCTCGTTCGACGACCCGAAAAGCCGCTGTGCGATGCCGCTGAAACCCAGCATGAAGTCCTCGTAAAAAGGCCCGGAAAGGGCGGCCGTGGCGTGCCTGTGGGGCAGGCCAGCCGCGCCGGAGACATAAGAACGGCTCACCCCCTTGTCAAATCAGGCGTTTCGGGTCACATGCGCGCCCGATTTGACACAGGATGGGGCCCCATCGATGGCCAAGGCAAAGGCGGCGGCGAAGCCGGTCAAGGCGGCGGCCGGTCCGGCGGTTTCGCCGCTGGCGCCGAAATCCTATCCGCACCTGCCGCCGCTGGCCGGCGTCAGGCTGTCCAGCGGCGCGGCGGGCGTGCGCTACAAGGACAGGACCGACGTCCTGCTGGCCGTCTTCTCCCCGGGAACCCAGGTCGCCGGCGTCTTCACCAAGTCCAAAACCGCCTCGGCGCCGGTCGATTGGTGCAAGGCGAGCCTTGCCGCCGGCCAGGCCCGCGCCCTGGTGGTCAACAGCGGCAACGCCAACGCCTTCACCGGCAAGGCCGGCCATGCGGGCGCGCGCCAGGTCGCCGAGTCGGCCGCCGCGATCGTCGGCTGCAAGCCGTCGGAGGTCTTCCTCGCTTCCACCGGCGTCATCGGCGAGCCGCTGCCGGCGAACAAGATCACCAAGGTCCTTGCCACGCTGGCGGAGGAGGGCGCCGCCGACGGCTGGCGCGCCGCCGCCCAGGCGATCATGACGACCGATACCTACCCCAAGCTCGCCACCGCACAGGCGACCATCGACGGCAAGCGCGTGACCATCAACGGCATCGCCAAGGGCTCGGGCATGATCGCCCCCGACATGGCGACGATGCTGTCCTTCGTCTTCACCGACGCGAACCTGCCGGGCGCCGTGCTGCAGGAGTTGCTGAGCGCCGCCGTGAAGCCGTCGTTCAACGCGATCACCGTCGACAGCGATACGTCCACCTCCGACACGCTGCTGCTGTTCGCGACCGGCAAGGGCGCGTCGCATCCCGCGATCTCCAAGGCGAGCGACAAGCGTCTGAACGAATTCCGCGGGGCGCTGGGCAAGGTGCTGCTCAATCTCGCGCTGCAAGTGGTGCGCGACGGCGAGGGCGCGCAGAAACTCATCCGCATCGACGTCACCGGCGCGGAGAGCGACGACTCCGCCAGGCGCATCGGCCTCTCCATCGCCAATTCGCCGCTGGTGAAGACGGCCATCGCGGGCGAGGACGCCAATTGGGGCCGCATCGTCATGGCGGTGGGCAAGTCCGGCGAGCCGGCGGACCGCGACAGGCTCAAGATCAGCTTCGGCACGCAGGTCGTGGCGGAAGCGGGCGAACGCTCGCCCAAATACAACGAAGCCGCGGCGACCAAGGCCGTGAAGGGCCGCGAGGTCGAGATCGCCGTCGATATCGGCCTGGGAAAAGGCGCCGCCCGCGTGTGGACCTGCGATCTGACGCACGGCTACATCGACATCAACGGCAGTTACCGCAGCTGACCCGCCTCCTCGAAATCAGCGACGCCCATTTTGCCTGGATGTTGGGGCGGACCGTTGCGCCGTCGCAGGGGCTTTTGCTGCCCGAGGACGGCGTCGACACGCCGGAGACCTTGCGCATCGTGCGCGACATGACCCGGCGGCTGCACGTGGCCGGTTGCCGCGGCGGCTGGATGATCGTCAGCGGCCATGAAGTCGTCGGTCTGTGCAGCTACAAGCACCCGCCCGAAAATGGCGCGGTTGAGATCGGCTACGGCGTCGCGGCCCCCTATCGGCGCCGCGGCCATGCGACGAATGCCGTGGCGCTGATGCTCGTCCATGCCCAAGCCGATCCCGCCGTCCAGCGCGTCCTGGCGCGGACGGAGCTTGCCAATCTTGCATCGCAGCGCGCGCTGGAGCGCAACGGCTTCGTACGGCATGCCGTTGACGGCGATCCCGCCGAGGGCGAGGAGATATTGTGGCGGCGCGAATTGCTCTAGTTTTCGCACATAGCTTAATCCCGCCTTAACAGAGGTTCGACCATTGTGACGGAATCGACGCTCAGGCTTGTACTCGTGGCCGCCTGCGCGCTGATCGATCCGGACGGGCGTGTGCTGATCGCCCAGCGCCCGCCGGGAAAAGCGATGGCTGGACTATGGGAATTTCCAGGGGGCAAGATCGAAGCCGGCGAGCGTCCGGAAGAGGCGTTGATCCGCGAACTGGCCGAGGAGCTCGGCATCGCGGTCCAGGAGCCGTGCCTGGCGCCCTTCACCTTTGCCTCGCACAGCTATCCCGACTTCCATTTGCTCATGCCGCTTTATGTCTGTCGCCGCTGGGAGGGGACGCCGGTCGCCCGCGAGCACCGCGCGCTCAAATGGGTGCGCCCTTGGGACCTCCCGCAATATCCGATGCCGCCGGCCGATCTGCCGCTCGTCCCGATGTTGCGCGATCTGCTCTGACGCGTTTCGCGCGCGCGAGGGGCGGCGCCACGGCGATCGAATACGCGATGATCGCCAGCATCGTCTCCATCGTGATCTTCGCTTCAGTGAAGTCGATCGGCTCACAGCTCATCGCGTTCTTCCAGTCGCTCGCCGGCTTCGTCTGAACGGGTTGCATTCGGATTGAATCATCAGGCTGTCATCCCGGCCCAGCGATGCATCAGCATCGCGCAGAGCCGGGACCCATTGTGCAGCGCCTCGATGGGTCCCGGCTCTCGCTCCGCTCGGCCGGGATGACAATTTTGATCGAATAACCTTTGATCGCGCTGCGCCCTAACTGCCCGGCTTCTCGCCCGCGCTTTCCTCGCGTGCACCCAGCGCGTCGGCCAAGCGGCTCTTCGCGCTTCCTGGCTTCAGCGGCTGCTGCTGGCTCTCATGCGGTGCCCAGCCCGTCAGATAGACGATGTCGAATGTCGCGCGCAGCTTGCCGTCCGGATCGGAGAAGTGCCGCGCGTAATGCGCCATCGCGGCGGCGAGCATGTCGCGCCGCATCGGTTTTCGGCTGCGCTCGACCAGCGCGTTCGTCGCACCCATCATTCTAAGGTCGCGCGCCAGCGAGAAGAGATCGCGATAGCGCACGACGGTTCGCTCGACGTCGGCGACGGGCAGGGCGAAGCCGGCCCGCTGCAACAGTCCGCCCAGATCGCGCACATCGGCGAAGGGCGCCACGCGCGGACTGACGCCGCCCGTCGTTTCGATCTCCGCCGCCGCCAAGGATTGGCGCAACTCGGTCAGCGTCTCGCCGCCGAATAGCGCGGCCAGGAACAGTCCGTCCGGCTTCAGCGCGCGCCGCACCTGGACGAGCACGCCGGGCAGATCGTTGATCACATGAAGACCAAGTCCGCTGGTGATCAGGTCGACCGACTGCGGCTGGACCTCGACGTGCTCGCGCGCGTCGAGGTCCAGCTCGAGCTGATAGGGAAAATCGCGCCTCATGGCGGCTTGCCGTTCGCCCAGCCCCTGTAAGGCTTCCATCAGCAGAAAATCTTGACCGGGCAGGCGTTCGGACCGCGCCCAGTGCAGCTCCAGCGCCTTGTAGTCAAAAATCCTCGGCGGTCCTTGGGTCATTGCGCTAGAATAGCGGCATGTTGGACGAAATGCAGAACGGGCTTCGCCGCGCCGGCCGCGCCGTGCTCGATCTCGTCTATCCGCCGCTCTGTATCGGCTGCCGCGCGCCCGTCGCCGAGCCCGGCGCGCTGTGCGCCGCCTGCTGGCAGGACGTCCAGTTCCTCGACGGACCGATGTGCGCCTGCTGCGGGCTGCCGTTCGAGTTCGATCCCGGGCACGGCACGCAATGCGCCGCCTGTCAGGCCCGCCCACCGGCCTTCGACCGCGCCCGCGCCGTGATGCGCTACGACGAGCACAGCCGCGGCCCGATCCTCGCCCTCAAGCATGGCGACCGGCTCGATCTCACGCCCGCCTTCACCCGCTGGCTGGAGCGCGGCGGCCGGGAGCTCCTGGATGCGTGCGATGTCATCATCCCGGTCCCGCTCCACCGGTCCCGGCTTTGGAGCCGCCGCTTCAACCAGGCGGCCGAGCTGGCGCGCGGCCTGTCGCGCCGCACCGGCAAGCCCGCCTGGATGACGGCCCTGTTGCGCCATCGCGCCACACCCAGCCAGGGCGCGATGCCCTCCGCCAAGGCTAGGCGCCGCAACATGCTGGGCGCGTTCAAGGTCTCGGTCCGCCATAAATCCGCCATTGCCGGGCGCAACGTTCTGCTGGTTGACGATGTGCTGACCACCGGGGCCACGGTCGATGCCTGCGCGCGGGCGCTAAAGCGCGCAGGGGCGGTAAAAGTGAATGTTTTGGCGCTCGCCCGCGTTGTCCGACCGCTCGCGGGCGATATGATCTAAGTGTCACGGAAATCTGCTGTCGATTCTGCCGCCATGTCCAAGATCAAGATCTACACCACGCCCATCTGCCCCTATTGCGTGCGCGCCAAGGCGCTCCTGAAGAAGAAGGGCGCCCCGTTCGACGAGGTCGACGTCTTCATGGACGCCGACGCCCGGGCGGAGATGGAATCCAAGAGCGGAGGCCGCCGCTCCGTGCCGCAGATTTTCATCGGCGACACCCATGTCGGCGGCAGCGACGAGCTCTACGCGCTCGAAAGCCAAGGCAAGCTCGACCCGCTGCTGGCGCGGTGACCCAATACACCGCTGTCATCCCGGCCAAGCGCCGCGGAAGCGGCGCGCCGAGCCGGGACCCATTTCTCCGCCTCTCATGATTTCACAAGCCAGCGCATCTTCAACGATGGGTCCCGGATCGACGCTTCGCGTCGTCCGGGATGACAGGTATAGTCAGGTATGACCACGTTCAAAGCCGCCTGCATCCAATTGCGTTCCTCCGACGACATCGCGGAAAACGTCCGCACGACGTCCGAACTCGTCCGCGAAGCGTACGCCAGGGGCGCGCAGTTCATCGCGACGCCCGAGAACACCACGCTGATGGCACCGGACGGCGGCGCCAAGCTGGCGAGCAGCTTTGACGAGGATCACGATCCGGCGCTCCCCGCCTTCCGGGCGCTCGCCGAAGAACTCGGGATCTGGCTCTTGATCGGCTCGCTCGCGATCAAGGTCAGCGAGACCAAGACCGCGAACCGTCAATTCCTGATCGATCCCAAGGGCCGCGTCACCGCGCGCTACAGCAAGATCCATCTGTTCGACGTCGATCTGCCGTCGGGCGAGAAATACCGCGAATCCAATACCGTGGAAGGCGGCGACTCGGCGGTGCTTGCCGATACGCCGTGGGGCAAGATCGGCCTCACCATCTGCTACGACATGCGCTTTCCGCAGCTCTATCGCACGCTGGCGCAGAACGGCGCCTTCCTGCTCACCGCGCCGTCGGCCTTCACCGAGACCACCGGCAAGGCGCA
>CAZMHP010000199.1:0-5814 GCA_964566095.1 uncultured Rhizobium sp.
CCGGCGTCTTCTTGCGGCCGCGGATCTTCACCCAGCCGATCTCCATCAGCACGTCCAGCGTCCCCTTGGACAGCATGACGCCCCGGATGTCCTCGATCTCGGCCCGCGTCACCGGCTGATGATAGGCGATGATGGCCAGCGTCTCGATCGCGGCGCGGCTCACCCGCCGCTGCTCCGGCTGTTCCTTGCGCAGCAGGAAGGCGAGATCCGGCGCGGTGCGGAACTGCCATTTTCCGGCGACATTCAAAAGGGTTACGCCGCGCTTCTCATAAAGACTCTGAAGCTCGGCCAGGAGCGCCGGCACATCCGCGCCGTCCGGCAGCGATGTTGACAGCGCCTTGGCGTCCAGCGGCTCGCCCGCCGCGAACAGCAGCGCCTCGGTCATGCGCAAATGCTCGGGGTTCACGCCCACGGCCTCGGCCGGCGCCTCATTCTCCCCCTCTATCACTTCAACTCCCATTTCGGTTTCGATCTTGGCGACCAGGCGGGCAACTCCACTCATGGCGTGACCTCGGTGACAGGCGCGATCTTATCGCGGACATAGATTTCTTCGAACGGCGCCATCTGGCGCAGTTCCACGCGGCCGTCGCGCGCCAGTTCCAGGCAGGCCAGCAGCGTCGAGGCCAGCGCCGACCGGCGCCTGGCCCCGCCCGACCATTCGAACGGCAAGAGGCGCTGCAGCCCGCTCCAGTCGGGGATGCGGCCCAGCATCCGTTCCAGCCGCGCCCGCGCCTCCTCGATCAGGAGCACCGGCGCGTGCTCTTTCACGTACGTCTTGCCGCCGAGCTTGCGCGTGCGCTCCGTCGCGTAGGCGGTCAGAAGGTCGTACAGCGTGTCCTTGTAGGTCTTCAGCTTGACGACGTTCACCGGTTCCGGATCGCCGCGCGAGAACACGTCGCGCCCCAGCCGGTCGCCGGCCATCAGCCGCGCCGCCGCCTGGCGCATCGCTTCGAGCCGCTGCAGGCGCCAGCGCAGCCGCGTCGCCAGTTCGTCGGCGGTCGGCTCGCCGTCGGCGGCCGGCGGCTGCGGCAGGATCAGGCGCGATTTGAGATAGGCCAGCCACGCCGCCATCACCAGATAGTCGGCCGCCAGTTCGAGATTCATGTGCTTGGCCGACTCGATGAACTCCAGATACTGGTCGGCGAGCTTCAGGATCGAGATCTTGGCGATATCGACCTTCTGATTGCGCGCCAGCGTGAGCAGCAGGTCGAGCGGCCCCTCGAAGCCGTCGACATGCACCATCAGCGCCTCGTCGGCCGGCGCCACGATGGAGTCGAATTCGCCGAAATTTTCCGCCGCGTCGCTCATCCGCCGATGCTCAGAAGTTCGGTCAGCCGCGCCTCGGCGGCGGCGGGATCGAAGGCGTCGGGCACGCTCAGATGCGACAGCGCGGCCTGGGCGCGGCGCAAGGCCGGGCCGTCCAGTTCCTTCACTTCTAAGGCCACTTCGCTCATCTCGTCCATCCTGCCGTTGCAGTGAAGCACGACATCGCAGCCCGCAAACAATGCAGCCTTTGTACGCACCGACAAGGGCCCGTCCAGCGCGTTCATGGAAAGATCGTCCGATATCAACAGCCCGTCAAAGCCGATCTCGCCGCGAATCACGTCGCGAATCACCTTGGGGCTCGTCGTCGCCGGGCGCTGCGGATCGATCGCCTCGTACACGACATGCGCCGTCATCGCGAGCGGACAGGTGTTGAGGCTGCGGAAGGTCACGAAATCCGTGGCGCTCAGCTCCTCGGCCTCAGTCGTCACGCGCGGCAGCGCCAGGTGCGAGTCGGCGGTGGCGCGGCCATGGCCGGGGATGTGCTTCATCACCGGCAGCACGCCGCCCTCCATCAACCCCTCGATCTGGGCGCGGCCCAGATCGATGATCGCCGCGGCATCGCGCGCGAAGGCGCGGTCGCCGATCACGTCGTCGGCGCCTTCGATCGGCACGTCCAGGACCGGCAAGCAATCGACGTTGATGCCCAGTTCGGCCAGATCGTGCGCGATCAGCCGCGCGTTGAGATAGACCGCTTCGGCCGCCGCCTCATGGCTGGCGCCATAGACCGCGCCGAAGCGCGCCGCCGCCGGCCGCTCGGTCCAGCCCGGCGGCTTCAGCCGCGCCACGCGCCCGCCTTCCTGATCGATCAGCACCGGCGCCCGGTCGTCGCCGACCGTCTCGCGCAGCGCCGCGACCAGGCTTCGGATCTGCTCGCGGTCCACGATGTTGCGCGCGAACAGGATGAATCCCCATGGCTGCGCGGCGCGGAAGAAATCCCGCTCCGCGGCGTCCAGCGTTGTGCCGGCGCAGCCATAGATCGCGCGCGTCCGCATATCCCCTACTCTTCCGTCGACGCCGGTTTACTTGGCCAGCAAGCAGTCGCCGCCCTCGGCCTTCAGCTTGGTGCAAAGCGCGCTCGCGTCGGCCTTGCTCCCCGCCACGATGCGCAGGCGATACCAGGTGCCTTTGGCGCCGAGATCCACCTGCATCACATCCGACGACAGGCTCCCGACCAGCGAGGCATGCTTGGACTTGTACGTCTTCCAGGCCGCGTTGGCGTCGGCTTCCGCCTTATAGGAACCGATCTGGAGAAGGCCGCTGCCGGCCGGCGGCGCGCTTGCTGCCGGTGTCTCGACCGCGGGCTTGAGCGCCGTCGGCGCGGGCTTGGGCGGCGGCGTGATCGCCGTGGTCTGCGTCACAGGCTTCGGTGTTGTCGCCGCGGGCTTGGGCGTCGCCGGTACCGGTGTCGTCGCCACCATGGTCGGCTTGGCGGTCGGGGGCGGCGAAGACGCGGCCATCGTCGGTGCGGGCTTCGGGATGACGGCGGGCGCCGGTGCCGGTGTCGCGGCGGCGGGCGCCGGCATGGACGCCACCGGCGCGGGCTTCAGCGCGTCGTTCGACGGCGGCGGCGCGGTGTCGGCATTTGCCTCGGCTTCCGAGGCCGCCGGCTGCTGATAGATCTTGAGGCCCGTATAGGGCGTGTGCGTGCCGCCCGCATTGCCCGGCGCGACCTTGGCCGGCCCGGGCTCGGCCGCGATCTCGCGCGGCGATTCCGAATGACCCTGCTGCACGCCGCGCTGATAGGCGAGCCACACCACCGCGCCGAACGCCGCCAGCACGAACAGCGCGATGACGATCAGAAGCGGCAGGCGCGAGCCCTCGATGTCCTCCTCGTCCTCCGCGCCGTCGAAGACGCGAACGTCGTCCGTCCCTCTGTCGAAATTGGCCATCGATCCCGGCTCCGATTCTTGTTGCGCAATCTAGCACCCGTCCGCGCCCGAATCATGGCGTGAATTTCCGCTAAAGCACGATCTCCCTGTTGAAAACACGGGCGAATTCCAGCAGGGCGTAGCGATCCGTCATGCCCGCGATGTAATCGCGCACCACCCCGCCGGTCACGGCGTCGCCCGGCGCGCCGCAAAGCGCGGCCCAATCGGCCGGCATCCGGCCCGGATCGGCGCTGAAGGCGGCGAACAAGTCGCTCACCAGCCCCTTGGCGCGCGCCACCGGCACCATCACGCGCGGATGACGGTACATGTGCGCGAACAGGAAGCGCTTGATCGCCGCGACCTGGGTGGCCATCGCGGGCGAGAACGCCGCCAGCGCCTCGGCTTGGGCGCGCAATGCGATCGCCGAAGCGGGCTGCGCGGCCGCCAGCCGCCGGCGGGTTTCGGACAAAAGGTCGTCGACCAGCTCGCTCATCAGGGTACGGACGAGTTCGCCGATGAAGCGGCCAAGCGCGAGCGGACCGAAGCGCGCGGCCACGGCGCGCACATGCGGACCCGCCAGCGGCGCGTCGGCCAGATCGCCGATCGTGAACAGCTCGGCCCGCAGCCCGTCGTCGATGTCGTGGTTCACATAGGCGATGTCGTCGGCCAGCGCCGCGAGCTGCGCCTCCAGCGACGGCCAGCTCGAAAGCTCCAGCGGCCAGCGCGCGTCGAAGGACACAATCGGGCCGGGCAAAACTGTCTGCCGCGAAAATTGGTCCGCCTCCCCCGCGGGCGAAGCCCTTGCGGGGGTCGGTAGCGGCAGCGTATCGACGCCCGTAGCCGCGTTCAGCGGCGAAGGGCGGAGGGGGCCAACCAAAGGTCCGTTGTGCTTTACCAAGCCCTCGAGCGTTTCCCACGTCAGGTTCAATCCATCGAACTCGGCGTAACGATGTTCGAGCTTGGTCACGAGCCGGAGCGCATGCGCATTGTGGTCGAAGCCGCCGATGCCCTCGGTCGCGGCGTTCAGCGCCTCCTCGCCGGCATGGCCGAACGGCGTGTGACCGAGGTCGTGCGCCAGCGCCAGCGTCTCGGCCAGATCCTCGTCCAGCGCCAGCACCCGCGCCAGGCTGCGCGCGATCTGCGCCACCTCCAGCGAATGCGTCAGCCGCGTGCGGTAATAGTCGCCCTCATGCTGCACGAAGACCTGGGTCTTGTGCTTCATCCGGCGGAACGCCGTCGAATGGATCACCCGGTCGCGGTCGCGCTGGTAGCAGGTGCGCGTCGCGCTCTCGCCTTCGGCGAAGAACCGCCCGCGGCTCTCGCTCGGCCGCGCCGCGAACGGCGCCCGCGCGGCGGGCGGCTGGTAGAGCGGCGGCAAGAGATGCCCGAGAGGATTCGCCATAATCACAACTTGTCATGGCCCGCAAATGCGGGCCACCCAGGCGACATCTTCATCAGTGGTGCAGATTTCAGCTGGGCGGCCCGGATTCCCGGGCCGTGACAGTGGGTTTTATGCCTCTTTTTATGAAGCTTCGTAGGTACTACATAGGGGAGACGATGACCACCGAAACCGCCCTGCCCGTGACCCTGTCCGCCCGCGCCGCCAAGCGCATCGCGGAGATCCTCAAATCGGAACCCACGCCCACCATGCTGCGGCTGGCGGTGACCGGCGGCGGCTGCTCCGGCTTTCAGTACAATTTCGCGCTCGACGACGCCCGCATGGACGACGATCTGGTCGTGGAGCGCGACGGCGCCACGGTGCTGATCGATCCCGTCAGCCTCGATTTCCTCAAGGGCGCCGAGATCGACTTCGCCAACGAACTCATCGGCGCGGCGTTCAAGGTGAACAACCCCAACGCCCAATCCTCCTGCGGCTGCGGAACGAGCTTCTCGGTCTAGCCATCTTAAGCTGTCATGGCCTGCGACTGCGGGCCATCCAGTTGGGCGTGGAGTCCAAACTTCTCCGGTAAAATTGGTTTCACCTGGATGGCCCGCTTTTGCGCGCCATGACATGGGAGAACCCTGCCGGAGACGGACGCCAAAAATATTTTCTCGGCAACAAGATATCGTCGCTTTATCGAACGGCGACGATCTATCGACGCGCGATACGCGATTTGCGCCCACGCGCCGCCGAGATGCCGACCGCGCCGCGTCGATAAAGCGTCAGCGAATAAATCCGCGACGCCCCTTGAACCGAGTCGGTCTAGCCACCAAATCTCCCATATCCCGACGATTGCGTACGAACCGGCGTGTCCCCGAAGAGGCGGGCGGCGCGCGCCCTGTCATTGCCGCTTGCCGCGCTTGCGAAAATGCGCCTTCGGTCCGCGCCCGGAATCCGTCTAGAGTGACCCTCGAAAATCGAAAACCGCGCCATGAAAATCGCCACCTGGAACGTCAACTCCATCCGCTCGCGTCTCGACGCGGCGCTGGCCTATGTGAAGGCCGCGGCGCCCGACGTGCTGTGCCTGCAGGAACTGAAATGCCAGGACGAGCAATTTCCCCGCGAGCCGTTCGAGAGCCTGGGTTATAATTGCGCCGTACACGGACAGAAGAGCTATAACGGCGTCGCCATCCTGTCGAAGCGTCCGCTGGAGGACGTAACGCCGCGCCTGCCCGGCGA
>CAZMHP010000200.1:0-5808 GCA_964566095.1 uncultured Rhizobium sp.
ATCCAGGAGATCTTCGGCGTCAACAAGGTGATGCGCACCATCGCCGACGAGTTCGCCGCGCGCGGCTATTTCGCGCTGTGTCCCGATCTGTTCTGGCGGCTCGAACCGGGCGTTCAGCTCACCGACAAGACCGACGCCGAATGGCAGCGCGCCTTCGATCTGATGAACCGCTTCGACCAGGCCGCCGGCATCAAGGACATCCAGAATTCCATCGCCTATCTGAAGCATTCGGTGAACGGCTGCACCGGCAAGGTCGGCGCCGTCGGCTATTGCCTCGGCGGCCTGCTCGCCTATCTCACCGCGGCGCGCACCGATGTCGACGCCTCGGTCGGCTATTACGGCGTGAACATCCAGGACAAGCTCGGCGAAGCCGCTCAGATCAAGAAGCCGCTGATGCTGCACATCGCGGCCAAGGACGAATATGTCCCGCCGGAGGCGCAGAAGAAGATCGTCGAAGGCCTCAAGGGCAATCCGCTGGCGACGACCCACACCTATGCGGAGATGAACCACGCCTTCGCGCGCGCGGGCGGGGCGCATTACGACAAGGCCTGCGCCGATCTCGCCAACGGCCGCACCGCGACCTTCTTCCGGCAGCATTTGAGTTGACCGCGGTCCGCCCCGTCAGGCGGCCTGCGCCAGCGCATGGATATGCGCCGCGAACTCCAGCGGCGCGCTGAAGAACGGCGAATGATCGGTATCCATCACGATCACCGGGTCGCAGGGCAGGGCGGCGCACATCGCCGCTTGCGCGTCCCAAGGCACGGCATTGTCGAACCGCGTCTGGATGAAGGCGCGCTTGACGCGCCCATAGCGCTCGGGCGTGACATGCACCGGGTCGTGCAAGGGTGCGATCGGCTCGGCGCAAAGCTTGGCGATCGCGCTCGCCGCGACCTCGTCCGGGCTGGTGTTGTAGAATCGGCGCCGGATCAGCACATCGTCCGTCTTGACCGCGCTGGCGCCCTCGATGGCGAGCGCGCGGTCGATATCGGACTTGCTGACGAAGGCGGAGAAGATCGACTCGCCGTCCGGCAGCAGCATCGCGGCGACATAGATGAGGCGCGCCACGCGCTCCGGCATCCGCTCGGCCAGTTCGCTCAGGATCGTGCCGGCGGCGGAATGACCGACCAGCACGACCGGCTCGCGCTGCGCGCGCACGACCATCGCCGCGGCGCCGACAAACAGCTCCAGGGTCGCGGCGTCATGCGCCGTCTTGTCGTCGCCGCGCGCCGGCAGATCGAACGCGACGACGTTGTGGCCTTTGGCTTCGAGGAGCGGTACCACCTTCTCCCAGCACCACGCGCCGTGCATCAGCCCGTGGACGAGTACGATGGTCGCCATGCGTCGTCTTCCCCTCAAAAGCACGCAGAGCGGGGGACGTTACGGGCGAAGTCTTGACGAAACCTGAAGTTGTAGACGCAGACCTGCCTGAAATGGGGAGCCCTGATGCAGTCCTGGCAATGGTTCCATACCCATCCTCGTTGGACCGTACCGTCCTGATCTTGCGTCAGCGATGCTGCAGCACCACGAGGGATAGAGGCCGAATATGAAAGCGATCCGTTTTGCGACACCCGGCGGACCCGACGTGCTGGACTATGTCGACGTGGACCTCCCACAACCTGGGCCAGGTCAAGCGCGCGTAGAGCACACCGCGATCGGCGTGAATTTCATCGACACCTATCATCGCTCCGGTCTTTACAAGCTGCCGCTGCCTTCGGGCCTGGGCAGCGAAGCGGCCGGCGTGGTCGAGGCGCTCGGCGACGGTGTCACCACGCTCAAGATCGGCGACCGTGTCGCCTATGCCGGCGCGATGGGGGCGTACGCCGAGGCGAGCAACGTGCCGGCCGACAGGCTGGTCAAGTTGCCCGCGAGCGTCAGCGACGAGACCGCGGCCGCCGCGATGCTCAAAGGGATGACCGCGCAATACCTGCTCACGCGCACCCATCCGGTCAAAGCCGGCGAGACCATCCTGTTCCACGCCGCGGCCGGCGGCGTCGGGCTTATCGCTGGGCAATGGGCCAAGCATCTGGGCGCCACCGTGATCGGCACGGTGGGATCAACCGACAAAGTCGCCCTCGCCAAGGCCAATGGCTACCACCATGTGCTCAATTCGCGCGACGCGGACTGGCCCAAACAGGTGCGCGAACACACCGGCGGCGCCGGCGTGCCGGTGGTCTACGATTCCATCGGCAAGGACACGTTCGTCGGCTCGCTCGACAGCCTGGCGGTCCGGGGATTGCTCGTCAGCTTCGGCAATTCCTCGGGCGCGGTGCCGGCGTTCGAGCCGGGCCTGCTCAGCGCCAAGGGCTCGCTGTACCTCACCCGGCCGACGCTGGCGCACTACACGCGCGATGCCAAGGAACTGCAGGCGACGGCCGACGATCTCTTCGCCGTCATCGCCTCGGGCGCGGTGAAGATCGCGGTCCATCAGCGCTTCAAACTGTCGGAGGCCCGCCAGGCGCATGCGGCGCTGCATTCGCGCCAGACCACCGGCGCGACGGTGCTTATCCCGTGACGATGGCGCGGGCCGGCACAAGCTGGCCCTCCTGAAGCAGAAGCGAGGCGGAGTCGTAATACTCCGTCACCGTGATCACCTTATCGTCCTGGAACTGCCAGCGGCCGACCAGCGGGAACGTCATCTGCGTTCCGCTTGCGCGGTGGGTGAAGTCGACGCGCGCGGTCATCCACACGACATCGCCCTCCCCGATGAGTTCTTCGATCTGATAGTGGTTGAGCTGATAGGCGGTTGCGATCTTCGCCATCGCCGCGAGCGTGCCGGCGCGGCCGTCATGGCGGCCGCCAAAACCGTAATAAGCCGTCGGCGCCTGGCTGATCCACACGATGTCGGGATGAATCGCCTCAAGCAGCGGACCCAGATCGGACTGCGCATAGGCTTTCAGGACGTGCTGGATGAGCGCCTTGTTCGCGGCGACCCCCATGGCGCTACTCCGCCGCCGCCTTTTCTCCGGGCCGCATATAGATCGAGTTCTTGGGCCGCGCCATCACGCGCTGCACCATCGGCACGAAGGCTTCGAGCGGCATGGTGTCGTAGGCGGGATCGAACGCGTTCTGATCATGGCGGGCGCAAAACCGCGCCGTGTATTCGAAATGCGGATGGCCGCGGAACCGGTCGCGCATGTCCCTGTCGAGCCCCAGATAATGGAAGAAGTAATAGCCCTGGAAGATGCCGTGGTGCTGCATCATCCAGTAATTCGCTTCGGACACATAGGGCTTCATGATGGTGGCGCCGAGATCGGCATGGCTGGCCGAGCAGAGGATATCGCCGATGTCGTGGATCAGGGCGCAGACGACATACTCCTCGTCCATGCCGTCGCGAAAGGCGAGGCTGGCCGATTGCAGGGAGTGCTCCAGGCGATCGACGGCGAAGCCGCCGGCATCCCCGTCCAGCATCTTGAGATGCGCCAGCACCCGGTCCGCAACGCCGCGGTTGAGATCGGCGGTCGCGGCCACGATCTTGTTCCAATCCTCCTGGGTTCCATCGACCATGGCGTGAAATTGCGCGCGCTCGGAAGGATGTTCGGTCATGGCGGATCACTCTAGAAGCCGGCCTCAGTCTGCCCAGGAACGCCGTGCGGTCAACGGGATCAGGAGGGCGTAGCGGCCCGGCAACGGACCCAGCTTGTTCACCAGCATCGACTATGGTACAGATGCTGGTATGGGTGAGATGCGCAAGATTACTGTGGATGTATCGGTGGACGACCTTGCCGCCGCGCAGGACTACACGGGCGCAGGCGTGACCGAGACGGTGCGCGAAGCCCTTAAGAGGCTGCGTTCGGCGCGAGCGCAGCGGCGCGCGCTGGAGCTGCGCGGCAAGGTCAAATTCGACATGACCTGGGAAGAGATGAAGTACGACCGCGAATGATAGCCGCAGATTCAAGCTCGCTGTCCGCTTACTTCAAGGGCGAGTCGGGTCCGGATGTCGAACAGGTGGCGGGCGCCCTCCTAGCCGGCACCATCGCGATTTCGCCCGTCATCCTGACCGAGATGCTGAGTTCGCCATCCGCGTCGCGGGCGATGATGGAAACGGTCATCGATTTTCCGCTCCTTCCCATCATCGACGGCTTTTGGCAACGCGCGGGCGAAGCGCGAAGCCGGCTGCGAAGCCTCGGCCTCAGAGCCAAGGTGGGAGATGCTTTGATAGCCCAGTCCTGTTTGGACCACGCCGTCTCGCTAATCACGCGCGATGCCGATTTCCGTCACTTCGCGGCGCATTGCGGCTTGAAGCTCGCCTGACGGCGGTCAGAGCGCGTGGACCAATCGCTCGATCGCATCGGCGAGGGCAGCCGGCTCGGTCAGGACCGACAGATGGTTGAGCGTCAGCCGCTCCACCGGCCAGCCTTGCGCGGCGGCGGCACCCGCGTCGTCGGTATAAGCGTCGCTCAATTGCAGATATGCGGCTGGAAGGACGAATGCCAGATCGGGCGACTCCTCCTCGAAATAGGCGAGCGGCAGATCTTCCTGCTCGGCGATGAACGCCGCGCCGAGCGCACGGTCGGGCAGAGGGCGTTCGATCGCGCCTTTCGGCCACCAGGCATGCCAAGGCGGCAGCATCCCGTCCTTCGCGAGCCCGCGCAGCCGCGCGCCAAGCTCGGGCGGCACCCCGTCGAACCAGCTTTGGCCAGGATGGGGCAGCAAGGCATCGACGAAGATCGCGCCGCGCGCGCGGCGCAGCAGCGGCGTCAAGGCGCCGGCACCGCTATGCAAAACCGCAACGGCATTGTCGCACTCGGCGGCATCGATGATTGCCGTCAGCGCGGCGTAGTAGGGCGGACCTTCGCGCAGCGCGGGACGCAGATCGGGCACCGTCACAGCGTGACCCCGGCGCCGCAACACGGGCGCGAGCGCGGTCCATGTCGACGGGCCGACGAGCGGGCTGTGAAGCAGCAATAGCCGCACAGGCGCGCTGCCTTAGGTGTTCATGCTGTCGAAGAAATCGGCGTTGTTCTTGGCCGAGCGCAGCTTGTCGAGCAGGAATTCGATGGCATCGACCGTGCCCATGGGCGAAAGGATGCGCCTGAGCACATAGGTCTTGGCCAGCGTGGTCTTGTCGAGCAGCAGCTCGTCCTTGCGGGTGCCGGATTTCAGGATATCGATCGCCGGGAAGATGCGCTTGTCGGCCACCTTGCGGTCCAGGATGATTTCCGAATTGCCCGTGCCCTTGAACTCTTCGAAGATCACCTCGTCCATGCGGCTGCCGGTATCGATCAGCGCGGTGGCGATGATGGTGAGCGAGCCGCCTTCCTCGATGTTGCGCGCCGCGCCGAAGAAGCGCTTGGGGCGCTGCAAGGCGTTGGCGTCGACGCCGCCGGTCAGGACCTTGCCGGACGAGGGCACGACGGTGTTGTAGGCGCGGCCGAGACGGGTGATCGAATCAAGCAGGATCACGACGTCGCGCTTGTGCTCAACGAGGCGCTTTGCCTTCTCGATCACCATTTCGGCGACCTGCACGTGGCGCGTCGCCGGCTCGTCGAAGGTGGAGGAGATCACCTCGCCCTTCACCGAGCGCTGCATGTCGGTGACCTCTTCCGGGCGCTCGTCGATCAGAAGCACGATCAGATAGCACTCGGGATGGTTGGCGGTGATCGCCTTGGCGATGTTCTGCAGGATGACCGTCTTGCCGGTGCGCGGCTGGGCGGTGATCAGCGCGCGCTGGCCCATGCCTTGCGGCGCGACGATGTCGATGACCCGGCCGGTCTTGTCCTTGATGGTCGGGTCCTTCAATTCCATGTTCAGCCACCGCGTCGGATAGAGCGGCGTCAGATTGTCGAAATGGACCTTGTGCTTGATCTT
>CAZMHP010000201.1:0-5790 GCA_964566095.1 uncultured Rhizobium sp.
ACCGCGTCGGATAGAGCGGCGTCAGATTGTCGAAATGGACCTTGTGCTTGATCTTTTCCGGATCTTCGAAATTGATCGTCGTGACCTTGAGCAGCGCGAAGTAACGTTCGCCGTCCTTCGGGCTGCGGATGGGGCCTTCCACCGTATCGCCGGTGCGAAGACCGAAGCGGCGGATCTGCGATGGGCTGACGTAGATGTCGTCGGGACCCGCGAGGTAATTGGATTCGGGTGAGCGCAGGAAGCCGAAGCCGTCCTGCAGCGTCTCCACGACGCCCTGGCCCATGATCTCGACATTGCGCTCGGCGAGCTCCTTCAGGATCGCGAACAGCATGTCCTGCTTGCGCATCGACGAGGCGTTCTCGATTTCGAGTTCCTCGGCGAAAGCCAGCAGATCGGTGGGGGATTTGGATTTGAGATCCTGCAGTTTCATGGTCTGCAGGCCTTCTTGAACCGTCATAGGAGATTGCTACCTAGGAAAAACATGGGGAGAGGTGGGTCCGGCTGGCCGTGGCGTCAGGTGCCGAAAAGCCAGAGTGTTGTCGGAGTTTTCCGGCCCGCGCCGGGAGCTTTCCGGTTCCGGAGCCGCGCTGTCGAACGGCGCGGGTACCGATGCGGGCCAAGGGGAACGCAGGCCTTATACCCTGATTTGGGTACGTTGCAAACACCCGTCAAGTCGGCGGCGCGATCTTTTCAATCGAAAGGCTTAACCACAACCAGAATGACGATGAGGATGACCAAGAGGAAAGGAACCTCGTTGACGATCCGCCAGAAGCGCGTGGACCGCGTGTTCGCGTCCCGCGCGAAGCGCTTGACCGACGCCGCGAAAAACCCGTGCAGACCGCTCATCGCCAACACCAGAACGAATTTGATCTGCAGCCAAGTGTCTTCGTACGCCCCCGTGACATAAGCCAGCGTCAGCCCCAGGATCCACACCGCGATCATCGCGGGATTGACGATGCGGTTCAGCAAAAGCTGCTCGTGCCGCTTGAGCATCTCCGCTTGCGGCGAACCGATCGGCACTTCGGAGTGATAGACGAACAGCCGCGGCAGATAGAGCATCCCCGCCATCCACGCGATCACCGCGATGACGTGGAACGCCTTGATCCAGTCGATGTAGTCGGACAGGAACATCAGCATGTCATTTTCCCCCCTGCACGCAGCGGCCGAAGCGGGTCGGACACAGTCGCGCCCCACAGCCGCTGATCGTAGATGACGCGGCGGCGGCTTGCAGCGCCAGATCGGCCAGGCCTTCGATGAAGCGACTGTGCGTCCCCACCGTCGGCACGCGGCGATAATCGGGCACACCGCAGCTTTGCGCCAGATGGCGATACTCGATATCGAGCTCCACCAAGGTCTCCGAATGCTCCGATACGAAGGCGATCGGCGCGATCACCACCCCCTTGCCGTCGCGGCCGGCGCGCCGGATTTCCGCATCGGTCGCCGGCCCAATCCATTCCAGCGGCCCAACCCGGCTTTGGTAACACACCGCCCAATCCAGTCCCTCGATCCCCAACCTGTCCACAAGGGCGTGCGCCGTGCGTTCGACCTGCCATTGATAAGGGTCGCCTTTCGCCACGGTTCGCTCGGGTAGACCGTGTGCCGACAACAGCAAGCGGTAGTCCACACCCGCCTTCGGTCCTGTGAGCGTGTTCTGAACAAGCTCGGCCTCTGCCTCCATGAACCCAGGGTCATCCGGGTAACAACACATCCGGCTTGTCGGCACCGCCAGGCCCGCCGCACGCGCGGCCCGATTGAAATCATCGAAGGCAGAGCCCGTCGTCGTCGTCGAGAATTGCGGGTAGAGCGGCAAATACACGATGCGACCCGCACCCCAAGCTTTGATCGCGGCAGCGGTCTCGTCGCTGAACGGATGCCAGCAACGCATTGCGATGAAGCATTTCGCGCTCACACCGCGATCGGCCAACGCTTTGTCCAAAGCGGCAGCCTGCGCCTGCGTCTCTCCCAGGATAGGTGATGCGCCGCCGATCTTTGCGTAGATTTGCCGTGCCAGCGGCGCACGACGGCGTGCGATGACAGACGCCAAGGGCAAGCGCAAGAACGCCGGCAGGGACAGGATCGCGGGGTCACCGAACAAATTGCGCAGGAACGGCTCGACCGCTTGCGGTGAATCCGGACCGCCGAGATTGAAGAGAACGACCGCCAGTTTCACGCTTTATCCCGCGTGGTTCGTCTTACTTCAAAATAAGAATCTTAGATCTTAAGATTCTGAAGATGATGTAAGGCCTGTGATTTGTGGAGGATTCCGTGGGCGCAGTGCTGCTCTAAGCCGGAAAGACTTTGGACTCAAGGCCCTGAGGCGGAAGTGACGGAAGCGCGGAGCTATGGTTCTTGGTGATGAAAGCGGTATCGTTGGCGAGATGCGCACCATCGTGCGCCGATCCCTCGGTAACGGGCGTTCGTCAACAGGGTGAGTGGACGGTAAAGGAATGGATTTGTGGATACGCAGTTTCACGTGCACTTGGTGTCGGACGCGACCGGCGAGACGCTGAACGCCATCGCGCGCGCGGCGCTGGCGCAGTTCGAAGGCGTCGTGGTCAACGAACATTTCTATGCGCTCGTACGCAGCGAGCGTCAGCTTCAACGGGCGCTCGAACATATCAAGGCAGAGCCGGGATTGGTGTTCTTCACCCTGGTCAATCCGGAGTTGCGCCAGGAGTTGCAACGCGAATGCGCTGCGTTGTCGGTGCCGTTCTACGATGTGCTCGAAGCGCCGATTGGTGCGATGCGAAATTTCCTGGGCAGCGGGGCGGCGGAAACCCATCGCCCGGGCGGCCAGCACGATGTCGACCAGAAATATCTCTTGCGCATCGAGGCGCTCAATTTCGCGATCGCACATGATGACGGCCAGGGCCTGGAGACCGTCGCCACCGCCGAGGTCATCCTGACCGGCGCCAGCCGCACCTCCAAGACGCCGACCTGTGTGTACCTCGCCATGCGCGGCATCCGCGCCGCCAATGTGCCGCTGGTGCCCGGGATGCCGCTGCCGGTGGAATTGCTCACCGCCAAGACATCGCTCGTGGTGGGCCTGTGGGCCTCACCGGAGCGCCTCATCCAGGTGCGGCGCAACCGTCTGGCCACCATGGGCGAAGCGCGCGACACCAACTATGTCGACGTCGAGGCGGTGCGTGCCGAAGTGACCGAGACGCGCCGCCTGTTCGAGAGCCAGGATTGGCCCTCGATCGATGTGTCGCGGCGCTCGGTGGAAGAAACCGCAGCCGCAATCATCAACCTGTTGGCCGAACGGCGCGAGGCGCAGGCGTGAGCCTGATCCTGGCGTCGGGCAGCGCGTCGCGCCGCGCCATCCTGACGGCCGCCGGCGTCCCTTTCACCGCCATGGCAGCCGATATCGACGAGGCGGGGCTGACGCGGTCGCTGCTGGGCCAGGGGACGCCGCCGGCCGATATCGCCCTGCAACTGGCGGAGGCGAAGGCCCGCCGCATATCGCAGGACGTCCCAGGCGATCTTGTTCTCGGTGCCGACCAGACACTTTTGCTGGAGGGCGAACTCATCGGCAAATCGCCCGATCTCGGCGCCGCACGGGCTCTTTTGCGCCGGCTGCGCGGCCGCGAGCACAGGCTGATCGGCGGACTGGCGCTCCTGCGCGACGGAGCGGTCTTGTGGCGTCATACCGAGACGGCGCGGCTGACCGTGCGGGACTTCAGCGATGCGTTTCTAGAGGAATATCTGGCGGCCGAAGGCGAGGCGATTCTGGGCTGTGTCGGCTGCTACCGGTTCGAAGGCCTGGGTGCCCAGCTTTTCGAAGGCGTGGAAGGCGACTATTTTTCCATCTTGGGTCTGCCGCTCCTGCCGCTGCTCGCGGCGCTTCGCAAACAAGGCGTGCTGAAGACATGACCATCACGGGCGCCGCCAAGATCGCCGGGATCATCGGTTGGCCGGTGACGCAATCGGTGTCGCCGCTCCTGCACGGCTACTGGCTTGAAGAGCTGGGCATCGACGGCGCGCTCGTGCCGCTGGCGGTCAAGCCGGAGGATTTCTCGGTCGTCTTACGCGGGCTGATGAAGGCCGGGTTCAAGGGCGCCAGCGTGACCCTCCCGCACAAGGAAGCCGCGTTCGCGCTCAGCCACAGCCACGATCTCGCGGCCCGCGTGGCCGGCGCCGTCAATCTTCTGATCTTTCGCGACGACGGCACGATCGAAGGCCGCAACACCGACGCCAGCGGCCTCGCCGCCTCGCTGCGCGAAAGCCTGGGCGGTGATGCCGTGCGCGGCAAGGCGGCCGTGATCCTGGGTGCCGGCGGCGCGGCGCGGGCCGCCGTGGTGGCTCTGCACGATCTGGGCGCGCGGGAGGTCCGCGTCCTCAACCGCAGCCGTGGCCGCGCCGACCAGCTCGCCGCTGCGCTGGCCGGCCAGGTCGCGCCCACGCTTCGCGTCTTCGATATGACCGAGTGGCCGATCGCGGCACGCGATGCGGCGCTCGTCGTCCAGACCACCAGCGCCGGAATGAAAGACGCGCCGTCGCTCGCGCTCGACTTGACGGCACTGCCGAAGGACGCGGCGCTGTGCGACATCGTCTACAACCCGTGCGAGACCGCGCTCCTGGCGCGCGCCAAGGCTTTGGGCCTGAAAACCGTCGACGGCCTGGGCATGCTGATCCACCAGGGCGTGCCGGCCTTCGAGGCATTCTTCGGCGCCGTGCCCGCGGTCACCCAGGCGCTGCGCGATCATCTGGCGAAGGCCCTGCCCGGTGGAAAATAGGCCCCTGCATATCGGCCTGACCGGCTCCATCGGCATGGGCAAGTCCGAGACCGCCAAGATGTTCGCGCGCCTCGGCATCCCCGTCTATGACGCGGACGCGGCGGTGCATCGGCTCTATGCCAAGGACGGCGCGGCGGTCGCGCCGGTCGAAGCCGCGTTTCCCGGAACCGTGCGCGACGGTGCGGTCGACCGGGGGGAGCTTTCCAAGCATGTCACGGGCAATCCCGAGGCGACCGCCAAGCTGCAGGCCATCGTCTATCCGCTGATGGCGGGCGAGCGGCGAAAATTCCTGGAGGCGGCAGCGGCCGCCGGCGCCGAACTCGTGGTGTTCGACATCCCGCTCCTGTTCGAGACCCAGGGCGAGGGCGCCATGGACGCGGTGGTGGTGGTCAGTGCGCCGTCCCATATCCAGCGCGCCCGGGTGCTGGCCCGACCCGGCATGACGGCGGAAAAGTTCGACTATCTGCACGCCCGTCAGATGCCGGATGCGGAAAAGCGTGCAAAAGCGCATTTCGTGGTTGTGACGGACCAGGGTCTGGAGCATGCCTTCGAGCAGGTGAAGATGATCGTGGCGGCGCTCAAGGAGCGGCGCCGGGCGGGGCGGAAAGACTGATGCGGCAAGTGGTGCTGGATACCGAGACGACGGGCTTCGAGCCGGCCGACGGCCATCGGATCGTGGAGATCGGCTGCGTCGAGTTGTTCGATCACATGCCCACCGGGCGCAGCTGGCGCGCCTATCTCAATCCCGAGCGGCTGGTGCCGGTGGAAACCACGCGCATCCACGGCCTGACCGACGAATTCCTCGCCGACAAGCCGAAATTCCCGGAGGTCGTCGAGGAGTTCCTGGAATTCATCGGCGACGCGGCGCTGGTGATCCACAATGCCAGTTTCGATCTCAAATTCGTCAATGCGGAGCTGCACCGGGTCGGCAAGGCGCCGATCCCGCATGCCCGCGCGATCGATACCATCGAAATCGCCAAGGCCAAGATCCCGGGCGCACGCTATTCGCTCGACGAATTGTGCAAGCGCTTCGCCATCGATCTGTCGGCGCGCA
>CAZMHP010000202.1:0-5785 GCA_964566095.1 uncultured Rhizobium sp.
GGATCGGCGATCAGCTCGGCGTTGGGCGCCAGCGCCTTGGCGCTGCCGGTCGAGCGCGGCCGGTCGGAGGTGTGGATCGCGCTCAGTTCCTTGACGAGATCCTGAAGCTCCTCCGGCGGCGCGCTGGCCGGATCCAGGCCCGCGGCTTCGTAGTCGTCGATATAACTGCGAAAGCCGTGATGGGAGGTTCTGGGATTGGTCGCGATGGCGGGGCGGCCATGGCGGATCAGCACGATCCGCATCGGCGCGGACGCATGAACGTGCCGGCGCGGGCGGCGCGCCACTTGCGGAATCATCACGTCGGCGGAGGTACTAATGACGTCTCCTTGGCTGGGCCCAGGCCCGCGCGGTACGATCGATGCGCGATATCATCATTACAACATGACGGGGAAAAGGCAGATGGAACAGGGCGATCTGACGGGCAAGGTTGCAATTGTCACAGGTTCGGCGACCGGCATCGGCGCCGCGGTGGCGCAGGCCTTCGCCCGGCGCGGCGCCAATGTCGTCGTGAACTACACCAAGAGCAAGGCCGAGGCGGAAGTCACGGCCTCTGCCGTGCGCGCGGCAGGCGCGCAGGCACGCCTGGTCCAGGGCGACGTCGCGCTGGACGCGGACTGCGTCAAGCTGGCCGGCGCCGCGATGGAGGCCTGGGGCCGGATCGACTTTCTGGTCAACAATGCGGGCACGACGAAGTTCGTCACCGATCATGCCGATCTGGGCGCCTTGAGCGCGGAAGACTTCGCGCAACTCTATGCGGTGAACGTGATCGGACCGTTCCAGATGATCCGCGCCTGTCTGGAACCGCTGCGCGCGCACAAGCAGGGTTCGGTGGTCAACGTGTCGTCGATCGCCGGCGTGGCGGGCATCGGTTCCTCGGTCGCCTATGCGGCGTCGAAGGGCGCGCTCAACACGATGACCTATTCGCTGGCCCGCGCGCTGGCGCCGCAGGTGCGGGTGAACGCGGTGTGTCCCGGTTTCGTCGACAGCAATTGGTTCGCCAAAGAGTTCGGCAAGGAAGCGGCCGAGCGCATCGCCGACTCGCAAGGCAAGAAGAATCCGCTACAGCGCCTCGCGGACGGGGCGGAGATCGCCAAGTCGGTGATGTTCCTGGCCGGCCCGGAGTCCGCCAACATCACCGGAGAGACCTTGCTGACGGATGGGGGCATCCACTTGGGCATGAGCGGCGCCCGCCGTTAACGCCCATTCAGGCGGCTTAATGCCTAGCATTCGTGCAACTATGTGTTGCAATGCAACAACGCCCCTCCGAAACCGGTTCATATCCGCACGAAACGTGCGCGGCGGCGTCTCTTTCGTATTGAATTTATATCCCGCGGTCACAAAAGTCGCCCTGAGGCGTGGCGTGTTCAAACCGTGCGCGAGATACCGCAACCGAGAGGGCTGATTATGACGACTTTGACGAAGAACCTGATGATGGGGGCAGCGGGCCTCGCCGGCCTGGTCGCCATGACGGCGCCGGCCTTTGCCGACGACTTCGATTGGGGCACCGTGTCGGCCTATGTCGACGTGCAGAGCGACTATCGCTTCCGTGGCATCAGCCAGAACAATCTCCAGCCGGCGCCGCAAGCCTCCATCAATTGGAGCGGACCCGATGGCTTCTATGCCGGCGTCTGGGCGTCGAAGACCGATTGGATCGGCTTCTTCACGCCGTTCAGCAGCCCGACCTATGAGGTCGATCTTTATGGCGGCAAGCATTTCGACCTGGGCGGCACCGATCTCAATGTCGAGGCGTATTACTACTCCTATCCCGATGCGAACACGGGCCTGCTGGGCGGCACCGAGACCGCCAGCTATTTCGAGGGCATCTTCCAGCTCTCGCACTCCTTCGGTTCGCTGGCGCTGACCGCGACGGCGGCGTTCTCGCCGTCCTGGAGCCTGGTCGGCGGCACGTCCGAATACATCGAGGGCACGGCGTCCTACCCGCTCAACGACTGGCTGTCGATCAGCGGCAATGTCGGCCATCAGTGGGTCGATAAATTCGGTGCGAATACGGACTACACCCATTTCGACCTTGGCCTGACGGCCACGTGGCGCAGCTGGGCGTTGGACGTTCGCGCCAACGGCACGGACATGAACACGGCGACGTGCTCCAACTACATCCTGTCCAAGAACGCGTGCACGACCGGCGTGGTCGCGACGCTGACCTACAACATCTCCGACATCTTCAAGTAAGCCGTCGCATACAAAATGGCGGAAAGCCCGCGGAACTCCGGTTTCGCGGGCTTTTTGCTGCGCGAACTTCGCGCCGGTTTAGGGTCTGGACTCAATCGAAGCTTGGAAAAAGATCGTCATGGGCGGCTCAAGGCCGCCCATGACGGGATTGTATTGGGTTTCAATTAAGTTCCGACCTTAGAGCGCATTTCCCGGTTTCTTCGCGAACACCGCGCGCAGCTTGTTGTCCTGGATCAGGCTGGAGAAGCCGGAGATCGTGTCGAAGCCCAGCCCGCGCGGCAGGCCGGTCTCCGGATCGGCATCGATGTCGTCGTAGGCGACGCTTTTGATCTTGTCCCATTTTCCGGCGGGCTTCTTGATCTCGAGCTGCACGACCGTGCCTTTCATCACCAGGCGCACGATCGCTTCCGACGGCTTGGACGGTTTGGTGAGACTGAGATGGCCGGCGATCGTCTGCCAACCATTGGCGAGCGCCCAGGCGCTCAATTCGTCCTTGGTCATGGGCGCGAACCTACACCCGTTCCAGCGCGCGTTGCAGCGCCTTGATGTCGAACGGCTTGACCAGCGACACCGTGCCCGGCGGCAATCCGCCTTCGCTCTCGGTCGAATAGCCGCTGGCGACGACGATCTTGAGATCGGGCCGCAGGCGAAGAGCTTCCGCGATCAACTGACGCCCGTTCATGCCGGGCAGGCCCAGATCGGTCAGCAGGACGTCGATCTGCGGATCGGCCTGCAGAACGGCCAGCGCCTCGGTGCCGTCGCCGGCCTCGACCGTGTCAAAGCCGATCTCCTGCGCCATGTCGACGGTGGTCATGCGGATGAGCACGACGTCCTCGACCACCAGAACCTTGCGCCGCAACGCGGACGCATCGCCCGGCGATTGCGGGTCGACCGAGCCGTCGAGCAGGCTGCGCAGCTTTCGCGCCAGATCGTCCTTGCGATAGGGCTTGGACAGCAGGAAGGCGTCGTCGTCGAGCCGGCCGTTATGGACGATGGCGTTCTGGGTGTAGCCGGAGGTGTAGAGCACCTTGAGGCCGGGGCGCAGTTCCTGCGCGCGGCGCGCGAATTCGCGGGTATTGATCGAGCCGGGCATGACCACGTCGGTGAAGAGAAGATCGACGCGGGCGCCGCTGGAGATCACCGCCAGGCCCTGCTCGGCGCTCTCCGCCTTGAGGACGGCGTAGCCGAGGTCGGTGAGGACATCGACCACCGCGGCGCGCACGCCGGCATCGTCCTCGACGACCAGGATGGTTTCGCTGCCGCCGACCGCATCGGTGGTGGCGACGGGATCGAGGCCTTCCTGCGGCTTCTTCGTGCGCGGCAGGTAGATCTTGACCGTCGTGCCCTGCCCGACCTCGCTGTAGATCTTCACATGGCCGCCCGATTGCTTGACGAAGCCATAGACCTGGCTGAGGCCAAGACCCGTGCCCTTGCCCTCCGGCTTGGTGGTGAAGAACGGATCGAACACGCGGGCCACGATCTCCGCGGGCATGCCGGAGCCGGTGTCGCTGACGCCCAGCATCACATATTGGCCGGGCGCGACCTCGACATGCTGGGCCGCATAGGCGTCGTCGAGAAAGGCGTTCGCCACCTCGATCGTCAGCTTGCCGCCATCCGCCATCGCGTCGCGCGAATTGATCGCCAGGTTGAGGATCGCATTCTCGACCTGCGAGCGATCGGCCAGCGTATTCCACAGTCCGCCCGAGACGATGGATTCGATCTCGATCCGCTCGCCGAGCGTGCGGCGCAGAAGATCGGTCATGTCCTGCAGCACCCGGCCCAGATTGATCGAGCGCGGATCCAAGGCCTGGCGGCGGGCGAAGGCGAGAAGCTGCGAGGTCAGGCGCGAGCCGCGCTCGACGGCGGAAATGGCATTCTGCAGGCGCTCCGCGGCGCGCGGATTGGCGCGGGCGTCGGCGACGGCGAGATCGAGATTGGCGCTGATGATCTGCAGAAGATTGTTGAAGTCGTGCGCCACGCCGCCGGTCAGATGGCCGACCGCCTCCATCTTCTGGGCCTGGCGCATGGCGGCCTCGGCACGGACGCGGGCGGACACGTCGGCGGCCGCGACCAGGAAGCCCGCGCCCGGCACCGAGGCCCGGTAGACGTCGAGCTCGCGTTCGTCGCGGAGCAGCCGCTCGTAGCGGTTCTCGCCGGCGCCGCTGAGGGAGATGTCGGCGAAGACCCGGCGCGACCGCGCCGCGTCGAAATCCTTGAAGGCATCGAGCGTGGCGCCGATCGCCGCCAGCCGCTCGGGAAAGTCCATCAGGCGGAAGAAGATGTTGTTGAAGGCGGCGACGCGGTCGGTCTCGTCGAAGACCAGAATGCCGTCGCGGATGTTGTCGAGCGTGGCCTGCAGGATGCTGGCCTGGCGGCGGCGGACCGCCTCGCTCACCGCGAGCCGGGCGTTGTTGCGGACCAGAAGGCCGGCGGCGACAAGCAAGATGACGAGCGCCAGGAGGGCGGCCAGGATCGCGCTGACGATCTCCGAACGCTCGACCGCGCGGCGGGCCGAAACGCGCGCCTGCAGCAGACGCTGCTCTTCCGCCAGTCCGGCGGAGACGATGGTCCGCACGATGTCCATCATCGCCTTGCCGCGGTCCATCGTCGCCATCAGGCTCGGCGGGACCGGCGCCAAGGCGGTGCTCTGCGAGATGACCTGGTCGAGGAGATGCAGGCGCCGCTCCACCAGGCCGCGCAGGACATGGGCACGTCGCTGCTGGTCGGGATTGTCGCGCGTTAGGCTTTCAAAGCTCTCGAGGTCGCGCGCCGTGCGCAGCTTCGCGGCGTGGAACGGTTGCAGATAGCCCGGCTTGCGCGTGAGCAGATAGCCCCGCTCGCCCGTCTCGGCATCGGCGGCGTCGGCCAGCACGGCGCGCAGCGAGTCGATGACCTCATAGGTGTGGACGACCCAGCCCTGTTCGGCGCGTTCGTTCTCGGCGAAGGCGATCGTCAGGTACACGATGCCCGCCAAGACCAGAAACAACGGTACCGCAGCCAGCAGTATCCCGCGGTTCGCGGTCACAATTCCCCCTGCCCCTATCTCGCCGGAAGCAGAACGCGCGTTCCTGGGATCCGTTCCGGTCATTCGACGCTTTTTTTGGAGGGCGGTGACGGGAACCAAGTGTCCCGGAATGGCTGTCGGCGCGGCGACTCACCGCGCGGCACTCCGCACACCCGTAGCGAAGCGAAGGCGGATGACGTACCTCAGAAATGCCGCTTGGCAAAGGTGCGCCCCGACGCGGTCTTCAGATAGGCTTCGAACGTGTCGGCCTTTTCGTGATCCGAGAACGCGATGTAGCCGACCAGCTTCCACGGCAAGTATTTCTTCGTATGCGTGGATTCACCTCGATTGTGCTCGGCAAATCTCTTCCGGAGATTTTGCGTGCCTCCAACATAAAATCGCTCGGAATATGTAATGCTTTGAAGCATGTAGACGTACTTCATCCAGCCCGCCTCCGCTTCGCTACGGCGTGGCATCCGCCTTCGCTTCGCCGCTCGACCGCCGGATATTCCACTTTCACGATCACGCCGTAGCGAAGCGAAGGCGGATGGTCGGAGAGAGAGGATTCGAACCTCCGGCCCCTAGCTCCCG
>CAZMHP010000203.1:0-5769 GCA_964566095.1 uncultured Rhizobium sp.
GATAGACCATGTGGCCGAAGCCGGGAAAGCGCTCGCCCAGCGCCACGCGCTCGCGCACGATGGCGGCGATGTCGCCTTCGAGCAGGGTGTCGAGCAGCTTCGCGGCGAGCGGGCCGACGCCGCCATGGCGCGGGCCCTTGAGCGCCACGAGGCCGGCGATGATCGCGTCGTAGAGGCTGATGCCGGTCGAGGCGGCGCAGCGCACCGTGAAGGTCGACGCGTTGAGTTCGTGATCGGCGAGCAGCACCAGGGCGCGACGGATCAGATCCTCGGCATGTCTGTGCTTGGGCGCCCAGGCGCGGGCGATCTGCTTGTGCAGCGGCTCGGCCGACGGTTCGGCCTCGATCATCGCGGCGACGGCGAGGCGCAGGATGCGCGCGCCGGTGGCGGCGCGGCCTTCGGCGACGGAATTGTAGGCGCGCGGATCGGCCTCGGCCGCCTGGCTGAGCACCGCCACGGTGCGGTCGATCGGCGGCGCATGGCGGGTCGCGTCCAGGATGGCGCGCATCGCGGGCGACACGACGGGCAGGTTCGATTTCGCGAACGGATCGGCGGATTTGGAGTCCCAGAGCAGCGTCGCGCATTGCTCGAAGGTCGCGCTCTCGGCCAGCGCGGTGGCGCGCACGCCGCGATAGATCGGCCCCTCCACCGTGATGGTCGAGACGGCGCTGTCCATCACCGGCAGATCGCCGGCCTTCAGCCCCTGGCCTTCGACCAAGGGCGCGCGGCGGTTCTTGAGACTGCGCACATCCTCGGCGCGGTAGCGGCGGCTGCGCGGCGTCTCGCCCGGCTCGGAACGGATCAAGCCCCTGGAAACATAGGCATAAAGCGTGGCGGGAGAGACCGCGAGTTCGGTCGCGGCGTCGCGGGCGGAGAGATAGAGGGCATTGTCATAATTATTCATATTGATTATGCTAATCAAGGTTGATCAATACGTCCAGGCATCCGATCTTTTGTGCAACGCAACACGAGGGACCCGCCATGACGATCCAAACCCCGAGCAAATCCCCCATCGGCCTGGACGGCGTCGCGGCCGCCGAGACCGCGCTTAGCCATGTCGACGGCCAGAAGGGCGAACTGATCATCGCCGGCGAGCGGGTGGCCGATCTGGCCGCCAAGACGAGTTTCGAAGGCGTCACGGCGCGGCTGTGGACCGCGGCGACCAACACGCCGATCAGCGAGGCGGAGGTCCGCGCGGCGCTGGGCGAGGCCCGCGTGCGGGCGCACGCGCATCTGCCGACCTTCCTGGCGGCGAGCGAGGGGCTCTCCATCGTCGACGGATTCCGCGCGGCGATCGCGACGCTGCGCGCCGAGCACGGGCTGACGCATGACGCGACCATCGTCGGCGCCCTGCCCGTCATCGTCGGCGCGCTGGTGCAGCGCGCCGACGGCAAGCCCCCGCACATCCCCAACGCCAAGCTGAGCCATGCGGCCGATACGCTGTCGATGCTGCATGGCCGCAGCCCCAACGCCGCCGAGACGGCCGCGCTCGACGCCTATTTCGTCACCGTGTGCGACCACGGCATGAACGCCTCGACCTTCACCGCGCGCGTCATCGCCTCGACCCAGGCCGACCTGTTCTGCGCCGTCACCGGCGGCTATTGCGCGCTGACCGGGCCGCTGCATGGCGGCGCGCCCGAGCCGGTGCTGGAGATGCTGGATGCCATCGGCACGCGCGAGCGCATCAAGCCGTGGATCGACGGCGCGCTGTCGCGCGGCGAGCGGCTGATGGGCTTCGGCCATCGCATCTACAAGGTGCGCGATCCGCGCGCCGACGTGCTGAAGACCGCGATGGGAAAGCTGGCCAGCAACGCGGTCGACCTGCCCTTCGCCGCCGAGGTCGAGGCCTATGCCCGCGAGGCGCTGCGCAAGAAGAAGCCGGATCATCCGCTCGACACCAATGTCGAGTTCTTCACCGCGATCCTGCTGGACGCGCTGCAGATCCCGCGCCAAGCCTTCACGCCGATCTTCGCCACGGCGCGGGCCGCCGGCTGGACCGCGCATGCCCGCGAGCAGCAGCGGCGCGGACGGCTCCTGCGGCCGAGTTCGGCCTATATCGGGGAGATGCCGGGGTAGCGGTTGATCCTCCCCCGCACGGCGGGGGAGGTGGCATGCCGTAGCGAAGCGAAGGCATGACGGAGGGGGCGGCCGTCCCGCACGTCTAGATTTCACCCAGTCCCGCCCCCTCCACCCACCTACGCCAAGGCTCCGGCGGGCAAAATGCATCGCGAGGCCACCGAAGCTTTAGCGAAGGCGGCCGCTTCGCGGTCCCTCTCCCCCGCTGCGCGGGGGAGGATTGAGTGGAGCAATGAGCGGTCGCCGCTTCGGCAACATAATTGTTCGGCGAGAATGCGAGGGGGTACCCCCAAGCGACTCGGCCAAATTCCACACGTTGGAAATCCACCTGCCACCGCAATGGGTTGGCGAACTTTCGGCAAGATAATTGTTTTCGACTCTGCGATCTCGCGTGCGCTCTTCCGATGCGCGGCAGCGGAGCGCGTGCACAAGCGGCGTCATTGGGCGCGGCGATGTCGCGACGCCGTGGGCAATCGTGGTTTTCATGGACGTATCATACGCGCGCCGGAACGCCGTTCGATAAGTTGGATGGATATCGCGGCGCGCAGCGAAGAATCGGCAAAGATATCGACGCCGTCGCGTGCGAGGTTTGAAACATGACGACGATGCAGACCTACAAGGGTTCTTGCCATTGCGGCCGCGCGCGCTTCGAGGTCGATGCGGCGTTGGATCATGTTCGGGTGTGCGATTGCTCGATCTGCCGGCGGCGCGGCGCGCTTCTGTTTCGGGTGGGGCCGGAACAGCTGCGCACCTTGACGCCGCTGGACGATCTGCAGGTCTATACGTTCCATACGCACACGGCGCGCGACTATTTCTGCAAGACCTGTGGGATATTGCCGTTTCGCCGCCCGCGCACCGCGCCGGAGCAGTGGAGCGTCAACGCGCGGTGTTTGGAAGACGTCGACCTCGACGCGATCGCGGTGGAACGGGTGTTTGGGAGCAGGCTGCCGTGAGGGCGTGCGGGACGCGTGTTGGGCAAGGCATGCGCGCAACCTGATCCTCCCCTGCTGTTGCGGGGGAGGTGGCATGCCGTAGCGAAGCGAAGGCATGACGGAGGGGGCGGCCGCCCCGCGCAATTTATTGCGAATTGCGATAGTTCGCCCAGCCCAGCCCCCTCCACCGCTTCGCGGTCCCCCTCCCCCGCAACAGCGGGGGAGGATTTGAAATGCTTTGCGCTATCATGGACGCGGCGAACCCGGCGAAGAAGGGTGGGCCGTATAAGAAGGCGGCGGCCCAACTAGGGGGAGAGTAAGAATGTCGCCAGTCGATAAAACAGGCGCGCTGATGTTGGGCGGCTTTATATTCGCGGCATTTGGCGCGCTCTATATTCGGAACCCAGCCATCTACCGTCGCGGCATCTGGTTGAAAACGAGCATCGCTATCCGTCTGCTTTCCGAACGAAACTATATTCGCTACATGCGCGGGCTCGGCTTCGTCTTTCTGGTTTGCGGAGGCGTGGCATTTCTTACCGGCGTTCTCCGAGCAATTTCAAACTGAGGCTCTACCCAAGCGCCATTGGACAAAACGGGAACGCGGCGCGATAATCGCGGCGCATGAAGACCCGCTTCCTCAAATTCGCGCACACCGCGCGCGATCTCTACGCCACGCACCAGGACGCGCTGCTGATCGCAGGTCGGGTCGGCGTCGCGGCGACGCTCGCCTATCTCGTCGCCACGCTTGCGCATCTGCCCGAGCCCTATTGGCCCGTGATGTCGGCGGTGATTGTGGCGCGCGGCGGCACCAAGGGCGCGGGCGGGTCGGCGAGCGACCGGCTGGTCGGCACGCTGGCGGGCGCCGGCGTCGGCCTCGTCGCGTTGCTGTTCGCGCGGTACGGGTTGCCGCAATGGGCGCTGCTGTTCCTCGCCATGGCGCCGATGGCGTTCCTGTCGGCCGACAACACGGCGTTCCGCGCCGCGCCGATGGCGGCGATGATCGTGCTGTCGGCGTCTTCGCTCGGCAAGGGCGGGATGTTCGGCGCCGGCGTTGCGGGCTTGCGCGTGCTCGACGTCGGCTTGGGGACGCTGGTCGCGCTGTTCGTGTCCTACGTCTTGCTGCCGTCGAACGCGCTCAAAGGACTGCGCAAGAGCGCGGCGGCGCTGATGCCGCCGCTCGGCAATCTGCTGGCGCTGGCGATGCGGCCGCAGGACGCCGAGGCGCGGGAGAAATTCGCGCGGCTGAACGCCAAGACGCGCAAGGAGCTGCGCGAGCTGGTGATCGCGGCGCGGCAGATCCGGCAGCGGCGCGCCGAGCGCGCGCTGGCGGAGACGCCGGCCAACCGGTTCGCGGCGGCGCTCGCGCGCACGCATGGCACCACGCTGTTCATCGCCCGGGCGCTCGCTGGGGCGCCGCTGCCGGACGGCGTGACCGAGGCGCTGCGGCCGTTCCTGCGCGACGCGCGGGCGCGGCTGGGCGCGATCCACGATCTGCTGACGAAGGGGACGGCGGAGGGCGGCGCGGACTTGTCCGCGAGCATCGATGCGGCTTCGGCGCGCATCGCGGCGCTGACGCCCGATCCCGCGGCGCATCTGGAGGCCCTGCCCTTCCTGCTGCAGACCCTGCGCGACGACCTGAACGAGCTGGCGGCGAACGCGGGCGCGATCAGCGTGCCGCCGAAGACGCGCGGCGCGGAGGCGGCAGAGGCGGTGCCAGCGGAGGGGTAGACTTCCGCTGTCATCCCCGGCTGAGCGTTGCGCAACAACGCGAAGGGAAGGGGACCCAGGTGCCGCGACAAAGACGGTGCCCGAAGTGTTCCTCGATTCCTTCTGCCGACACCGCGTGGATTGCGCCACCTGGGTCCCCTTCCCTCGCATCGCACTCGCGCGCGATGCTCGCCGGGGATGACAGTTGCGCCCCCTACTTCGCCACCCGCGAATCCAGCGGCGGCTCGAGCGGCGGGGGTTCGTGGCCTTGCGGGCCGTCGCCCTTGCGCAGGTGCGAGTGGCGATAGCCGTAGAAGATGTAGATCAGCGCGCCGACGATGGCGTAGCCCACGAGGATATAGAGCGCGATCGGGTCGTGCGGCGCGGCGTAGCTCGGCGGCGCCACGCCGGGCGGCGGCGGGCTGAGCAGGCCGAAGAGCTGGCCTATCAGATCGCGGCCCATCGCGGCGCCGGTGATGTCGAGCAGGATCGGACCCATCATGAAGACGATGCAGAAGAACACGCCCAGGATCGGCGTCCAGGGATAGAACGGCACCTTGAAGGGCCGCGGGATGTTCGGCTCGGCCTTGCGCAGGTAGATCACCGTGGCGCAGACGATGGCGAAGGCGAGCGCGGTGCCCAGGCTGACGAGATTGCCCATCACGTCGAGCGGCAGCACCGCGGCGGCGACCGCGATCACCCCGCCCAAGAGGATCGTGCCGGCGGCGGGCGTCTTGAAGCGCGGATTGACGTGGCCGAACAGGCGCATCAGGAGCCCGTCCTTCGCCATCTGATAGAACACGCGGGTCTGCGCATAGCACAGCACCAGCATCACGGAGCTCAGCCCCGTGAAGGCGCCGACCTTGATGATGAAGGAGAACAGGTTGAGCTGATGGTTCTGCGTCAGCGGCCAGGACACGATGGCCCAGGACGGGTTCATCCTGTCCACCGCGACCGCGATCGGATCGGGCACGTTGAGCGTGCGGAACGGCACCACGCCGGTCAGCACGGCGGCGACCGCCATGTAGATGATGGTGCAGATCACCAGCGAGCC
>CAZMHP010000204.1:0-5725 GCA_964566095.1 uncultured Rhizobium sp.
CCTTCATCACTTCCAGCGTCTTGCGCGGCACATTGGCCTTGGCGTTGCACGACCACACCACGCCGAGCTTGCCGAGCGCGCGCGCCAGCTCTTCGACGCGGGCGTGGTCGTCGGTCAACGTGTCGTCGTCGAAGAAGATCTCCTTCACCTGGGGGAAGTTTTCCTTCAGGTACTTCACGTCCTCGACGACGCGCTCAGTCGTCTGATAGCGGTATTTGTGCCCGCCGATGGTCTGCGGCCACAGGCAGAAGGTGCAGCGCGATTTGCAGCCGCGGCCGGTGTACCAGCTCATATAGGGATGCTTGAGATAGCCGCCGAAATAGTTCTCGACCTTGAGCTGCTTGTAGATCGGAAGGACGGAGGGAAGCTTGTCCATCTCCATCAGGATCTCGCGCTCGGGATTGTGGACGATCTTGCCGTCCTTGCCGCGATAGGAGAGGCCCTTGACGGTCGACCAGTCGGCGCCTTCGGCGAGTTCCTTGATGGTGAATTCGTATTCATTGCGGCAGACGAAATCGATCGCGTCGCAGGCTTCCAGGCTTTCGGTCGGCTCGACCGCGACCTTGGCGCCGATGAAGCCGATCTTGGCGGAGGGATTGCGCTCGCGGATCATCCTGGCGGTGCGCACGTCGGATTTGAACGACGGCGTCGAGGTGTGCAGCACGATGAAGTCGTGGGACGTCACGTCGTCCTCGATGTCCTGGAAGGAGAGGCGGTGCGGCGGCGCGTCGATGATCTTGCTGCCGGGCACCATCGCGGCCGCCTGCGCCAGCCAGGTCGGGAACCAGAACGACTTCACCTCGCGCTTCATCTGGTAGCGCGCGCCGGCGCCGCCGTCATAGCCGTCGAAGGAAGGTGCCTGCAGGAACAGCGCTTTCATACGGTCCTCTAGAGTTGCGACATGGCGCCGGAGGTTTCGACCTCGAAGCGCCGGCCACGCCAGGCCACCTTCTGACCGAAAAACGACGCCAAGAAAACCGCTATCGACAGTGTGTCGCGCAAAGGCAACAGCCAGGCCGGCCCCGAAGCCGCGCCGAAGGCCTTTTCCACACGCGATTTGAGGATTAACCGCGCGAACAAGGCGGCGCCGACCGCGGCAAACCCGACGGTTCCCCCGCCCAGCAGCGCCAGGGCGACGAGCGCGAGCGGCAAGGGAAACGTCACGACGGTTCCCACATGCGCGACGGGGCGCAGGATGCGCACCGTGCGGCTCCAGCGCAGCTCGTGATGGAAGAGCTCGGTGAAGCTCACCTCCGTGCAGCGATGCGCGACCGCGAGCGGCAGCACGACGACGCGCTGGCCGCGATGGCGGATGGCGCGGCCCATCTCGAAATCGTCGGCGAGATAGTCGACGAACGCCTCGAAGCCGCCGACGAGATCCAAGGTGGCGCGCTTGAGCGCGATGGTCGAACCGAGGCACGCATCGGCGATGCCCCACCACGTGCCGAAAATCAGGTTGGGCAAAAAGTCGTAACTTGTGCCCATCGCGGCAAGCGTCGACCACGCCGACGCCCCGTCATGGCCCGTATACGGACAGGTCACCGCGCCGACGCCGGGCTGCTGAAGCGCGCCCACGACGCGGGCGAGATAGTCACGCGGCACCGAGATGTCGCTGTCGCTCAGCACCAGAACGCCGTGCCTGGCGCGTTCCGTCATGTTGATGAGATTGCAGATCTTGGCGTTGGAGCCGTAGCGGCGCGCATCGATCACAAGGTCGATGTCGATGCCCGGATGTTTCGCCTTCAAGTGATTGACGATGGCGATGGCGGGATCGGCGGGATCCTGCACGCCGAACACGATCTGGATCGGCGCGGGATAATCCTGGTTCAGAAACGTGTCCAGATCGTCTTCCAGGCCGGGCGAGTCGAAATGCAAGGGTTTGAGCAACGTCACCGGCGGAAGATCGGCCGTAGACGACCCCCGCACGGCGGCGAAGCGATCGACGACGCTCGCGGCCAGCAATGTATAGAGCGCGCCGGCAAGCGACAGCGCTGCGAACAGCCAACCGATGGTCCCCACGGACAAATACAAGACAAGGCGCTCCGCAACGTCCCAGCCCCCACCGGGATCGGCGATAGTCGCATTTTCCGTGGGGGCCGGGAAAGCCCGGAACCGATACGCCGTTAACGTCTGCCCGGATTACGCGGGCGTAACAGATGCCGCTTTCCTTGGGATTCCGCGACGAGACCGCATTCGCGGCCGTTCAATGGGAACTGTCCTGTTGCGGCGGCGGCACAGCCGGAACCGCTTGCCAGGGATGCGCGCAGGTCTGCACGTAGGGATAGAATCCGGCGGGGCTGTCGCAGCGATACCAAAAACCTGGAACAGGTGTCGGCGCCGCGTCGCCCGGCGCGGCATCCGGCGGCGGTGCGGCGTCGTCGGGATAGGCGTACGGCGCGGCGTCGTAGCCGTCCCAATAAGGATAGCCGTAGTAAAGCGCGCCCAGTCCAAGACCGAAGCCCAGACCGTAACCGTAGCCGCCATAACCGTAGCCGCCATGATGGCCACCGTAATGGCCGCCGCCATGGCCGCTGAAATGACCGGCCGATCCGCCGAAATGGCCGCCGACCGCATGACGGCCGGCGGCTTGGGCGACGCCCGCGAGACCCGAAACGGAAAGGCCGATCGCGAGCAGGATTGCTGCACTCTTCTTCATGATGTGGCCTCATTCGCCAACACGAACCCTCGCAGCAGACCTAAGCGCGCGCGCGAATGCCTTCAATGAACGGCGACAGGTCGCGACAACAATCGCCATGCGCCGCGGCGACGCGATTTTGCGTTCGGACGGTGGATTCCCGCAAGATTTGATCGGTGGAGACCGATGGGGCGCAATGCGCGGGCAGCTTTTGCGGCACGCGCTGCGGTGCTACGAACCCAGGGCGACACACCAGCGACGGCACCTCCCATGCGCACCATCGGCCATTTCCTCGACGGCAAGGAGCAGGCGGGCGCCAGCGGCCGCTTCGGCGACATCTACGATCCTTCGATCGGCGAGGTGCAGGCGCGCGTCGCCTTCGCCAGCAAGGCGGAAGTCACCAAAGCGGTCGAGACCGCGGCCAAGGCGTTTCCGGTGTGGGCGGCGGTCAACCCGCAGCGCCGCGCCCGCGTGATGTTCAATTTCAAGGCGCTGGTCGAGAAGAACATGGACGCGCTGGCCCGCATGCTCTCGGCCGAGCACGGCAAGGTGATTGCCGATAGCAAGGGCGACATCCAGCGCGGCCTCGAAGTGATCGAGTTCGCCTGCGGCATCCCGCATCTGATGAAGGGCGAGTACACCGAAGGCGCCGGCCCGTCGATCGACATCTATTCGATGCGCCAGCCCCTGGGCGTGGTCGCCGGCATCACGCCGTTCAACTTCCCCGCGATGATCCCGATGTGGATGTTCGGCGTCGCCATTGCCTGCGGCAACACCTTCATCTGCAAGCCGAGCGAGAAGGACCCGTCGGTGCCGATGCGGCTCGCGGAGCTGATGATGGAGGCGGGCGCGCCGGCCGGCGTGCTGCAGGTCGTCAACGGCGACAAGGAAGCGGTGGACGCGATCCTGACCGATCCCACCATCCAGGCGGTAAGCTTCGTCGGCTCCTCGGTGATCGCGCAATATGTGTATTCAACCGGCACGGCGCACGGCAAACGCGTACAGGCGATGGGCGGCGCGAAGAACCACGCCATCATCATGCCCGACGCCGATCTCGACCAGGTGACCAACGAGCTGATCGGCGCGGGCTATGGCTCGGCCGGCGAGCGCTGCATGGCGATCTCGGTGGCGGTGCCGGTGGGCGAGAAGACGGCGGAGGCGCTGGTCGCCAAGCTGAAGCCGCGGGTGGAGAGCCTGCGCGTCGGCGTGTCCACCGATCCCGATGCCGATTACGGCCCGCTGGTGACGGCGGCGCACCGCGAGAAGGTGAAGGCCTATATCGACCAGGGCGTGAAGGAAGGCGCCAAGCTTCTGGTCGACGGGCGCGGCTTCAAGCTTCAGGGCTATGAGAACGGTTATTACCTCGGCGGCTCGCTGTTCGATCATGTGACGCCCAACATGGGCACCTATCAGGACGAGATCTTCGGGCCGGTGCTGCAGATCGCGCGGGCGAAGGATTTCGACGCGGCGCTGGCTCTGCCGTCCCAGCACCAATACGGCAATGGCGTCGCGATCTTCACCCGCGACGGCGACGCGGCACGCGAATTTGCGTCGCGCGTGCAGGTCGGCATGGTCGGCATCAACGTGCCGATCCCGGTGCCCCTCGCCTATCACACCTTCGGCGGCTGGAAGCGCAGCGCCTTCGGCGACGTGAACCAGCACGGTCCCGAGGGCGTGCGATTCTACACGCGGGTGAAGACGGTGACGGCGCGCTGGCCCAAGGGCGGGGTGCGCGAGAATGCCAGCTTCGTCATCCCGACGATGAAATGAATTTGCCGCCTGTCACCCCCGGCTGAGCGATGCGTCAGCATCGCGAAGGGAAGGGGCCCCTGGCGGTTGGATCAAGCCAGGTCTTACCACCTGGGTCCCCTTCCCCTCGCTTCGCTCGGCCGGGGATGACAGTGAGTGGAAATGAATGGCTGACGAGCCAGAAATCCTCTTCGAGAACCGCGGCGCGGTTGGGCTGATCACGCTCAACCGGCCCAAGGCGCTGAACGCGCTGACGCACGGCATGGTCGTGGCGATGCATGCGCAGTTGAAAGATTGGGCGGACGACGACACGGTCTGGTGCGTCGTCATCCAAGGCGCCGGCGAGCGCGCGTTCTGCGCTGGCGGCGATATTCGCGCGCTGTACGAGTCGGGCAAGGCAGGCACGCGGTACATCTTCGACTTCTATCGCGACGAATATCTGCTGAATGCGTATATCAAGCACTATCCAAAGCCCTATATGGCGTTGATGAGCGGCATCGTGATGGGTGGAGGCGTGGGCGTCTCGGTCCACGGCAGTCATCGCATCGCCGACGAGACGACGTTGTTCGCCATGCCGGAGACGGGAATCGGATTGTTCCCTGATGTCGGCGGCAGCTATTTCCTGCCGCGCTCGGCCGGCGAATTCGGCCTGTATCTGGCGCTCACCGGCGCGCGCCTCAAGACGGCCGATGCGATCCACGCCGGCGTGGCGACACACTACGTCTACGCCGACAATAGGGCGGAATTTTTGCGCGCGCTGGTGTCCGGGCAGAAAATTGATGTTCTGCTGGCAGAGTTCGCGGAAGAGCCCGGTCCCGCTCCGCTCGTAGCGCCGCATTTCGCGATCGACCGGCATTTCGCGCAAGGCTCGATCGAGGCGATCCTGGCGTCGCTCGACGCCGACCATACCGACTGGGCCGCCGACACCGCGAACACGATCCGCGCCAAATCGCCGACCGCGACCAAGCTGGCGTTCCGGCAGATTCGCGAGGGCACCAAGCTCGACTTCGACGACTGCATGCGGATGGAATTCCGCATGGTGAACCGCGTCATCGCCGGCCACGATTTCTACGAAGGCGTTCGCGCCACGATCATCGACAAGGACGGCGCGCCGAAATGGCAACCGGCGACGCTGGCCGACGTGCGCGACGCGGACATCGATGCCTATTTCGCGCCATTGGGAGAGCGGGAGTTGCCGCTCTGAGGAGAAATGATTCATCGGCGCGCGGATGCGCGCCTGCTGGGTGGCCGGGTCAAGCCCGGCCATGGTGAGGAGAGAAGCATGACCACCATCGCATTCATCGGCGTCGGCAATATGGGCGGGCCGATGGCGCGCAATCT
>CAZMHP010000205.1:0-5692 GCA_964566095.1 uncultured Rhizobium sp.
TGATCCGGCCGACGCCATGGGTGGGATACACGACATGGTCGTTGGTCTTGAATTCATGCTTGGTCTTGGTGTTGGTGTTCGCGGGGGTCTTCTGCTTCTGGGGGGCAGGTGCGGTCTTCGGCGTGGTCATGGGTCACTTTCGTTCGGCTCGTCCGTCGCGCCGGGGGAAGCGCGCCCAAGAGCCAATGGCTACCGTGCTCATCAGCCGAAACGTTTCCCGACGCCGGAGTGTTGCCAGTCCGGAGAGGGCCATCCATCGCGTTTCAGAGCGTGCAATTATATAACACAGTTCATCCGTAAACGGAAGGACAATCTGTCAAGGCCTTGAATTTTCGGCCTTTCTTATGATTCGCGGCGAAAATCCTCGCGAATTCAATTGGTTAAATTCGTCGTGAAAACCCGTTAACGACGCGCAACAGGGTGTGAAATCGTTAATTCTACGAGCCGGAACCGGGCTTTGGCGAGAAGTGCTTGTCGAACTTGTCCGGAACACCCTCCCACGCCTTGGCATCGGCCGGGGCGGTTCCGTGCTGGGTGATGTTGGGCCAGGCCTCGCTGTATTCGGCGTTCAGGGACAGCCACCTCTCTAACCCCGGCTCGGTGTCGGCCTTGATGGCCTCGGGCGGGCATTCCGGCTCGCACACGCCGCAATCGATGCATTCATTGGGGTTGATGACGAGCATGTTCTCGCCCTCGTAGAAGCAGTCCACCGGGCAGACCTCGACGCAGTCCATGAACTTGCACTTGATGCAGGCTTCGGTGACGACATAGGTCATGCAGGCGGTCCCTTGAGGGTAGGCGATACGCTGGTCAGCAAAGCGTCATACGAGAGGGGGCGCTTAGGGATCAAGCCCGCCCTCACCGAAGTTCGGGCTCCGCGACGATTTCGTATAGCGCCCGCGCCTGCGGCGCCGGCCCGCGCCGTTCCCCGAAAGCAACCACGCGCACGATAAGGACTTCCCGGCCTTGCGGTATGGTTAGCACGTCGCCGAGCTTGATGCCGCGTCCGGCTTTTTGTGTGCGCGCGCCGTTGAGCCGGATGCGCCCCTTCTCGGCGGCCTCCTGCGCCAGTGGGCGCGTCTTGTAGAACCGCGCATGCCAGAGCCACTTGTCGATGCGGATGCGGTCGGCGGCGTCGGTCACTTGCGCACGAGCGCTGCCAATCCCGCGAATGGCGAGTCCGGGCGGATCTCGACTTGGAATTCTTTCGGCGCCGGCTTCTCGCGCGGGCGATGCCGCTGCGCGCGCTGCGGACGGGGCAGGGCCTTGCGCCAGACCTTCGTTACGCCGTTGCCGCTGTCCGCGACGTCGACGATCTTCCAGCCCATCTCGTCGAGCACGGCTTTGAGTTCGTCATTGCTCGATCCGATCAGCGACACGAGCTTGGGCAGCAGCGTTTCGGCGTCGACGCCGGCGGTCGCGCCCTTCTCCAGTTCCTCTTCCAGCCGCTCCAGCATGTCGAGCCGGATGGCGCGGCGCGCGAGCACGCGAAAGCCCGCGGCGGCGAGGAAGTCGTGCGGCAGCCGCGCGTCGTTGGCGAAGGAGGTCAGCCCGGGCTGCGGCGGCGCCGGAATGCGCGTGTGCTTGGTCCACACGCCCCATAGCAGCGCCAGCAATCCGGCGGCCTCGGGCCGCAGCAGCTTGGGCAGATAGACCGAGCGGCGTCCGAACCACAGGCCGTAATCCTTCAGCGCGCGGATCAGCGGCCCGATCTGATCGGGCAGCGCGAGCTTGGCGCGCTCCAGCGACCCGAAATGCTCCAGCAATTGGTGCGCGATGCCGCGCGCCGCCGCGGGCAAGGCGCCTTCGGTGCCGGCCTTGGCGTCGACCGCCTCGCGCAGCTTGAGCAGCGGTGCCAGGCGCGCCTCGATCCGTGCACGGACGAAAATCTCCAGCCGGGCCTGCACGCCCTCGCGCAATTCGCCCTTTAGCCGCTCGTCCGCCAGCATCTCGACGCGCGGCTCGAGCGGCGACGCACCTGCCGTGAGATGACCGACCACCGCGCCGTCCCACCACAGCTTGCCGTGCTCGCTCAAGGTGATCGCCTTGTCCTCGGCTTCCGCGATGCGCCGGGCACGCGCATAGAACTCGCCTTCCAGCCCGCGCATCGCCGCGGCGCGCAGCGTGCGGCCATGGATGCCCTCCGCGCGCGCGTCCGGCTCGAAGCGGAAGCCCTCCAGCTTGCCGACCACTTCGCCGCCGATCGCCACGCCGCCGGAATCGTCGAGCGTCAGATCGATGATGTCGTCCTCGCGCAGCCGCTTCATCAGCACGCTGGTGCGCCGGTCGATGAAGCGCTGCGTCAGCTGTTCGTGCAGTGCGTCCGACAGCCGGTCCTCCACCGCGCGCGTCACGTTCTGCCAGTGCACGCTGTCCTTGGTCCAGGTCGAGCGATGCGACGCGTAGGTCCAGGTGCGGATCTGCGCCAGCCGTCCGCTCAGCGTCGCGACATCGCCCTCGGTGACATCGAGCCGCGCGATCTGCCGTGCCAGCCAGTCGTCCGGCAGCACGCCGTCGTCGCTCGCCAGGAATAGAAAGATCGACTGCACCAGCCGCACATGCTCGTCCATCGACAGCTTGCGGAAGTCCGGCAACTGGCAGGCATCCCACAGCCGGTGCACGCCGCTGCGCGAGCCGGCCAGCGCGAGTACGTCGTCCTGCGCCGCCAGGGTGCGCAGCGCGATCAGATCGCTCGACGGCCGCGCCTTGGCGAGACCCTTCGCCGGCGGCGGCTCGTCCAGGCTCGCGATCAGCCGGTCGACCGACGCGAAATCCAGATCGCCGTTGCGCCATTGCAGCACGCGGACAGGATCGTAACGGTGGCCCTCCACCCTTGCGACCAGTTCGTCCTCCAGCGGCTCGGCATCCCCGGTCGTCCCGAACGTGCCATCGTTCATGTGCCGCCCGGCGCGGCCCGCGATCTGTCCGACCTCGTCGGGGCGCAGCGGCCGCATGCCGACGCCGTCGAACTTGTCCATCGCCGCGAAGGCGATGTGATCGACATCCATGTTCAGGCCCATGCCGATGGCGTCGGTCGCCACCAGGAAATCGACGTCGCCGCTTTGATAGAGAGCGACCTGCGCGTTGCGCGTGCGCGGAGAGAGCGCGCCCAGCACCACGGCGGCGCCGCCGCGCTGGCGGCGGATCAGCTCGGCGATGCCGTAGACGTCGTCGGCCGAGAAGCCCACGACGGCGGCGCGGCGGGGCAGGCGGGTGAGCTTCTTGTGGCCGGTATAGGCAAGATCCGAGAAGCGCGAGCGCGTCATGAAGTAGGCGCGCGGCACGAAGCGCTGCACCGCGCCGCGCATCGTGTCGGCGCCGAGCAGGATGGTTTCCTCCTCGCCGCGCGCGTGCAGCAGCCGGTCGGTGAAGACATGGCCGCGTTCGGGATCGGCGCAAAGCTGGATCTCGTCGATCACCAGGCAGGCGACGGGGATGTCGAGCGGCATCGCCTCGACCGTGCAGACGTAGTAGCGCGCGTCGCGCGGCACGATCTTCTCTTCGCCGGTGATCAGCGCCGCGGCCTCGGCGCCCTTCAGCCGCACCACCTTGTCGTAGACCTCGCGCGCCAAAAGGCGCAGCGGCAGGCCGATCATGCCGGAGCGATGCGCCAGCATGCGCTCGATGGCGAAATGCGTCTTGCCGGTGTTGGTGGGACCGAGCACCGCCGTGACGCGCGCCGCCGCGTCTGGCCTGGGCCGGGCCGAAATCTGGGTCATGATGTGCCGAACATGGGTCCGTCAAAGGCTCCCCGCAAGCGGCGGGGGCGCTACGGAATGCCGCCCTTTTGCGACGGCTGTGGATCGTCCGTTTACGGATAGTACGTTAACGGAACGAATCGCGCCCGAATCACTAACCGATCCGATATCATCCTTTGTTCTCATACGTTTAGTGGAAAGTCAAGGTGTCGGGACCACTACATCTTGTGGGTATGTCCAGTTTTGGAGTCGCGAATGCTTATCCACCGTGTCCTCCGTACCCGGAGTATTTGTTAAGGAATAAAGACAATGACATGACGGATTTCGCGTTCCCGTGCCGGCCCGCGGATCGTCATGCCGGCGTGGCCGGCGCCGCCCGAAACCGGCGCCACAGGTAGAGCCAGGCCAGCAACAGCACCGGGTACATCAGAAAACTCGCCTCGGTGCCGAGCACGCCGCCGGTCAGCCAGGCCGGGCCTTCGAACCGCACGTTCAGCAGCCGGCCGTCCGGGATCAGATTGCCGTTGGGCGTGCCGATCAGAAAAAGTTGGGTGTAGTCGAATCCCATATGCATGCCGACGGCCCACCACAGGGTGCCGGTGCGCAGAACGCTGTAGCAGATGAGCACGCTGAACCCGACGAGGGTGATCACGTCCCAAATGTTCTCGCCGGCTTTGTAGAAATAGTGGTCGGCGGCGAAGATCGCGGCGAGGATCAGCGCCGCCGGCCAAAATCCCAGGCTCTTGAACAGCGTTTGGAAAAGATAGCCGCGATACCACGCCTCCTCCGCAATCCCGATGCAGATATTCGTCGCCAGCCATGCCAGCGCGGAGAGCACGAGCGCACCGCCGCCGAGCGCGAAACCGTCGATCCGCATCGCGCCCGCCAGATACATCGCGACGCCCACGATCCCGGCCATGATCACTCCGGCCGCGACGCCTTCGAAGGTCCGCCCCGACAGCGCCTGCCGGATGGGCAAGCCGTAGTCGTCGATGCGCCGGCCCTCGTAGAGCGCGAAGATGCCCGTCAGCAATGCCGCGATGAGCAGGAGTTCGATCTCGTTGAGCCCGATATTCGCGGCCGTGAAACCGCCCTTGAGGTGCAGGGCCGCGCCCAGCCGCGCGATGAGGGGGTCCAGCACGGCGGGCAGCGCCCAATATCCCACGGTCAGGAAAAGAAGGGCGCGCCACAGCGGCCGCAACTTGCCGTCGGGTCCGAGCAGGGCTTGTCGCAGCATTTGGCACTCCGTCAGGTCTGATCGCCAATCTTCTTGGCAAGCGCGGCGCGGTGGCCTAATTCAAATCCAGCCGATGAGGCGGGTGCATGGCAAGGCGTGCAAGTCACGAATTTGCGAGGGCGTCCGCCGCGGACAGAAACTTGAGAGCGTGCGATGCCTGACGCCACCACTCCGAAAGACTGGGCCATTGCCGCCAAGAAGGAACTCAAGGACCGCCCGCTGGAGTCGCTGACCTGGCACACGCCGGAAGGCTTCGACGTCAAGCCGCTCTACACCGCCGCCGATCTCGAGGGTTTCGAGGCGGCAAACTCGTTGCCCGGCCAGATGCCGTACCTGCGCGGCGTGCGCGCCACGATGTATGCCGGCCGCCCCTGGACCATTCGCCAGTATGCCGGCTTTTCGACGGCCGAGGAATCCAACGCCTTCTATCGCAAGAATCTGGAGGCGGGGCAGATGGGTCTTTCGGTGGCGTTCGATCTGGCCACCCATCGCGGTTACGACAGCGACCATCCGCGCGTCGCCGGCGATGTCGGCAAGGCGGGGGTCGCGATCGATTCCGTCGAGGACATGAAAATCCTGTTCGGCGGCATACCGCTGGACAAGATGAGCGTGTCGATGACCATGAACGGTGCGGTGATCCCGATCATGGCGAATTTCATCGTCGCCGGCGAGGAGCAGGGCACGCCGCCGGAAAAACTCTCGGGCACCATCCAGAACGACATCCTCAAAGAGTTCATGGTGCGCAACACCTACATCT
>CAZMHP010000206.1:0-5653 GCA_964566095.1 uncultured Rhizobium sp.
GCCCACACCAAGATGTGGAAGAACGAGCATCTGCCGGGCAACATGGCGGTGCTGGTCAACGCGCAGCGCACCGGCCTTCGCACCTATGAGGATGTGCTGGACGCGCAGGCGGATTAGGCGAAAGTGCGAAGGGCGAGCCATAGAAGCGCGACGGCCGTCGGATAGAACGTCAACCCGAAACCGAGGGCGCGGGCCCAGGGCGCCCAGAGATAGCCGAGCCAGAACAGGATGCGGCCGACCGCAAAGACTGTCGCGAGCATCGGGATCAGCGCCAGCCTGTCATGCGCCAGCACGAGGGAGAGGCCGCTCCACGCCACCGCCGCCAGCGCGGTTTGTTCCAACGTGTTCTGATTGTAGCGCAGGTTGATCTCGAGGCGTTGGCTCTGCGGCGCGCGCGTACCGTCCATGGCGTCGGCGGAGAAGAAGCGCCGATTGGAGACCGTTGCGACGCCGACGAACAGGCAAAGCGCTGGCACCAGCAGCCAGCGCCAGGCATAGGCGAGGCGCGCGCCCTCGTCGTCGCCGACCGGCGGCGCGAAATGCGCCATGGCGCCGGGGCTGTTGTAGAGCGCGATGAGAATGGCGACGGCCAGCGCCATGCCCGATCCGACCAGGAGTTGTTTGCGCAGCATCGAAACCTCCAATCGGCGAGACTGTGATCTTCAAATACTACCACTGTCATGCCCGCGCACGCGGGCATCCAGAGGGCTTGGCACTGTGCCGCCTGCCTGGATTCCCGCCTTCGCGGAAATGACAGGGTGGAACAGCAACATACGAAGTCGGACAACCCCGCGAAAGAAAACACACCAGTTGCCGCAATTTCCGGCGCGGATGGTGCGCTGCGGCAAACACTTGGCTAAGGTGACGGGATCGAAATTTTCGAAGTGGTTCCCCATGCTGTCGCTCACCGTCCCGCATCTTCTGGCCAAATGCGAAGAGGCCGTGCTCTCGGCCGAAGGCCTGCTCGCCGCCGCCAAGGATTCGGTGCGCGGCATCGTGAGCGTGGACGGCAAGATCTCCGCCGAGGCGCTCGAGCGCGAACAACGCGCCACGCACGGCCTCGCCTGGCTCGCCACCTATGTCGAGGCGCTGCGCCAGACCGTGCGCTGGGGCCGCCATCTCGAACACGAAAAGAAGTTCGGCGAGATCGAGCAGTTCCTCGTGCTCGCCGGCTTCGGCGAATATCTGGCGCAGATCGTCGGCGGCATCCCGATGAGCCAGAACGAGATCGCGCGCCCCTATAATCTGGGTCTCGACGATTCGCACGCCGCCGCCTTCTGGACGCCGACGGTCGCGGAGCTCGCGAATATCGGCCAGCGCCCGGAGGTGCGCGCCGCCATCGCGCAATACATGGCCAAGCATGAAGGCGCGATGTTCATCGGCGATCCAGGCCTCGACGACACCATGGCGCTGATCCGCGAGCAGTTCTTCCGCTTCGCGCAGGACAAGGTCGCGCCTCACGCGCATCAATGGCATCTGAAGGATGAGCTCATCCCGCTCGGCGTCATCCAGGAGCTGTCCGATCTGGGCGTCTTCGGTTTGACGATCCCCGAAAGCTATGGCGGCTCGGGCCTTTCCAAGACCGCGATGTGCGTGGTGTCGGAGGAATTGTCGCGCGGTTATATCGGCGTCGGCTCGCTCGCGACGCGCTCGGAGATCGCGGCCGAACTCATCCTCACCGGCGGCACGCAGGACCAGAAGGATCACTGGCTGCCGCTGATCGCGAGCGGCGAGAAGCTTCCGACCGCGGTGTTCACCGAACCGTCCGGCGGCTCCGACGTCGCGGCGCTGAAGACGCGCGCGGTGAAGGAGGGCGACGTCTACAAGATCTACGGCAACAAGACCTGGATCACCCATGCGGCGCGCGCCGACATGATGACGCTGCTGGTGCGCACCAATCCGGAGAAGCCGGGCTATCGCGGCCTCTCGATGTTCCTCGCCGAGAAGCCGCGCGGTACCGAAACCGAAATCTTCCCCGCGAAAGGCATGAGCGGCGGCGAGATCGGCGTGCTCGGCTATCGCGGCATGAAGGAATACGAGATCGGCTTCGACGGCTTCGAAGTCCCCGCCAAGGATCTGCTCGGCCGTGAGGAAGGCCAGGGCTTCAAGCAGCTCATGCAGACCTTCGAGGCGGCGCGCATCCAGACCGCGGCGCGCGCCGTCGGCGTGGCGCTGTGCGCGATGGATCTGGGCGTGCGCTATGCGCTGGAGCGCCGGCAATTCGGCCAGTCCTTGATCGATTTCCCGCGCGTGCGCGACAAGCTCGCCCTGATGGCGGTGGAGATCACCATCACGCGCCAGCTCTCCTATTACGCGGCGCGCGAGAAGGACGAGGGGCGGCGCTGCGATCTGGAAGCAGGCATGGCGAAACTGCTGGGCGCGCGCGTCGCCTGGGCCTGCGCCGACAATGCGCTGCAGATCCATGGCGGCAACGGCTTCGCGCTGGAATATCCGATCAGCCGCGTGCTGTGCGACGCGCGCATCCTCAACATCTTCGAGGGCGCCGCCGAGATCCAGGCCAACGTCATCGCGCGCCGGCTGTTGGAAGACCGAGCCAATTGACGGTGCGCGAGCCCAAACCCTCCTGGCAGGACGTGCCGGAGGCGCTGCGCCAAAGCCTGGAGCGCATCGCCGGCGCGCCGATCGCGGATGCGCAGATCATCTGGGGCGGCTATGGGCCGTCGGCGACGTTCGTCCTGACCACCGCGACCGGCGAGCGCTTGTTCTGCAAGGGCACGCATCCCGGACAGACCGAGTTGGGCCACCGGGCGCTGTTGCGCGAACGGCAGAACTACGAGCGCTTCGCGCAGATTGCGCAATTCGGTCCCGCCTATCGCGGCGGCGCGGACCATGGCGATTGGCATCTGGCGGTGCTGGACTTCGTGCCGCGCCGGTATTCGGTGCCGCCCTGGACGGCGGAGGCGCTGGCGGCGGCCTTTGCCCTGATCGTGCGGCTGCATCGCGACGCGCCGGTCGACGACGCTCCGCGCCCGCTGGCCGAACTGCTGGGCGAACAGCTCGCGCAGGGCTGGACGAGCCTGCTTTGCGACGCGGCGGCGCGCGAAAGATTTCTGGCGCTGTTCGCCAACGGCGGCGACGCCGCGCACTGGTTTGCGCGGCATGGCGAGCGGCTGGCCGACATGGCGGCGAATGTCGCCGCTGTCGGCGGGCCGCGCAGTTGGGTACACATGGACATCCGCTCCGACAATCTCGTCTTCGCGGAACGGGCGATGCTGGTCGATTGGCCGTCGCTGTCCCATGGCGCGGTGCTGGTCGACGTCGCGGGGTTTCTGCCAAGCCTGGAAGGCGAGGGCGGCCCGTGCTGTGCCGATGCCCTGCGGCGCTACGAGGATGAGGCCGGCGTGCGGTTCGCGGCCGAGGACGTGGCCGTCGCGGCCGCCTTCGTCGCGGGGTTTTTCGCCGCGCGCGCCGGGGAGCCCGAGATCGCCGGGCTGCCGCGGCTGCGCTGGGTGCAGCGGCTGCAGCTTTTCCCGGCGCTGCGCTGGCTGTGCCAGGCTGCGCGGATCGGGCTGCCGCCGCTGCATCGCGCCGTCCAGGCGTGATAGACAGGCATTTGATTCTCGGGACGCCTGCCATGGCCGATCATCCGATCGACACGCTGTTCGCGACCATCGCCGCGCGCAAGGGCGGCGATGCGGCGACGTCCTATACGGCGGCGCTGCTCAAGGATGGCGCGGCGCGCTGTGCCAAGAAGTTCGGTGAGGAAGCGGTCGAAGCCGCGATTGCCGGTGCGCTCAAGGACAAAAAGGCGCTGGCGTCCGAGTCCGCCGACGTCCTGTATCATCTGCTCGTGTTGTGGGCGGCGGCCGGCGTCAAACCCGCCGACGTCTACGCCGCGCTGGCCGCGCGTGAGGGCCGCTCGGGCCTCGCCGAAAAAGCCGCGCGCGCCAAGAAACGCTAGAGCAATTCCAGGAAAAGTGCGGCCGATAGCGTCAGCGTCTTCGGCGCTTTCCGTCCGGAATTGCGACCAAACAATAACTTAGAGCGGATCATCGATTCCATGAAGCGGTGATCCGCTCTAGAGGCCCACGCGCCGGCGGATATCCTGCGGCGTCGCGGCTTGCGCGCGCAGGTCGCGCAGCGTCGTGGCGCGGTCGCGCTTGGAGAATTTCCGACCCTCCCCGTCCAGGATGAGCCGATGATGGGCATAGTCCGGCGCGGGCAGGCCGAGCAGCGCCTGCAACAGCCGCTGCACATGCGTCGCCGCGAACAGATCGTTGCCGCGCGTGACGCGCGTGACGCCCTGGAACGCGTCATCGACGACGACTGCCAGATGGTAGGCCGCCGGCATCGCCTTGCGCGCCAGCACCACGTCGCCGAACAACAGCGGCTGGACCGCGATCGTCCCGTGCTCGCCATGGCCCCCGCTTCCCAGTTCGCGGAACGACAGCGGCCCGGTCCGCGCCGCCGCCTTGGCGGCATCGAGTCTGAGCACATAGGCCTCGCCCGCCGCGACCCGCCGCGTGCGTTCGTCGTGCGAGAGCGTGCGGCAAAGTCCGGGATAGATCGGGCCGTCCGGGCCCGGCCGCGAAGCGGCCAGATGATCCCCCGGCCGCGGAGCGGCCAGACGATCCCCCGGCCGCGGAGCGGCCAGACTATCAATGTGCGGCGCCTCGCCGGCGCGCGCGATCTCCTCGGCGATGTCCTTGCGGGTGCAGAAGCAAGGATAAAGCAGGCCCTTCGCGTCCAGCGCGTCCAGCGCCGCGCGATAGGCGGGCGCGCGTGTCGATTGCCGCAGGACCGGCTCCTCCCAGGACAGGCCCAGCCAGCGCAGGTCCTCGAAAATGGCGTCGACGAATTGCGCGCGGCTGCGCGCCGTGTCGATGTCCTCGATGCGCAGCACGAAGCGATCCGCGCCCGCGAATGCGGTCAGAGCGGCGAAGGCATGGCCGAGATGCAGGAGCCCGGTTGGACTCGGCGCGAAGCGCGTGACTATCATGATCCCATCCTACACGAGTGCGCGCCCATGCTCATTCGCTTCGCTGCGCCGCAAGACGCCCAGGCTGTCGCCGCCGTGCGCGTCGCCTCCTGGCGCGCCACCTATCGCGGCACGGTTCCGGATTCCTATCTCACCGCAATGGACCCGAACGAGTCGCATTGGCGTGCCGTGGCGGCCGGCGAAACGGACGGCGCCGAATTGCTGGTCTGCGAAGAGGATGGCCGCATCGTCGGCTTCGCGGCTTATGGCGCCGCACGCGAACCGCGCTTCGGTCATTCCGGCGAGTTGTATGCGACCTATTATCTGCCGCAGGCCATGGGCAAGGGCTATGGCAGCGCCATGATGGAGGCGGTGACCGCCAATCTGCGCCGCCTGGGCCATCGCGACATGATCGTCTGGGTGATGGAGGCCAATGCGCGCGGCCGCCGCTTCTACGAAACCATCCTGCGCGCCCGGATGGTCGAAGGATCCCGGCAAAGCTTTGTCCTCGAGGGCGAAACGATCTGGGAAGTCGCCTACAGCCTGCGCCCGCTTCCCGCGATGGCGCAGGCGCGCTAAGAACGGCAATGGCTCTTGGCCCGCTTTCCGGTCCGCGTCTGCCGCCGCTGCGCGGTCAGGCGACGCATCTGGTCGTGCTGTGTCACGGCTATGGCGCCGACGGCAACGATCTCATCGGCCTGGCGCCGCATTGGC
>CAZMHP010000207.1:0-5653 GCA_964566095.1 uncultured Rhizobium sp.
TCACCTCGCCGGTGAGGGTGCCGATCTTGAGCTGGTTGCGGATGGAGATCGCGATTCTTTCCGGACTTGCCGGTTTCACCAGGAAATCGTTGGCGCCGGCGCGCATGGCTTCGACCGCGCTGTCGATGCCGCCCTTGGCGGTCAAGACGATCACGGGAAGCTCGGGATGGGCGGGGCGCAGCTTGGCGAGCACGTCGATGCCGCCCATGTCGGGCATGACGAGATCGAGCAGCACCAGATTGATCTGCTCGCCCTTGGGGCCGTTGACGAGGTCGAGCGCGGGGCCGCCGCCCGGCGCGGTGACGACGTGCATGCCCGAGCGCGTGATGGCGGCCTCGAGCAGGCGGCGCTGCACGGGATCGTCATCGACAACGAGAATCGTCTGCGCCATGGACCTGCCTCGAAACGGAACAGCGGCCATTGTGGCGATCAGGGGTAAACGACGCGTTTAGGCGCGGCTTACGGTTTTTTTTGCGCAATTCCCCTCGCAACTTGGTGAAGGATCGGTAAAGACTGCGCCAGCCATGAATGCATCGTCGACAAAACAGTGGATCGCGCGGTTTGCGCTGCTGGGCCTGGCGCTCGCGCCGGCCATGGCGAGGGGCGAGCACGTCGCCGCCGATCTGCACTTTCGGCTGATCGACAACCGCGTCTTCTTGCCCGCGACTCTCAACGGCCATGGGCCGTATCAAATGCTGCTCGACACCGGCGCCGACGTCGCCGGCGTCTCGCTGGACGTGCTGCGCGAGATCGGCGCACCGGTGCGCGGCCGCGAGCAATTGGGCGGCGCCGGCGAGAACACCGAGGCCGTGACGAAGACCGAAATTGGATCGGTGCGTTTGGGCGGCGCGGCATTCCGCGACTGGCCCGCGATCGCGCTGGGTTTCGGGGCGCACAACGCGGTGATCGGTTTTCAGCGTTTCGACGGCGTCGCCGGGCAACAGGTGTTCCGCCGCTACGTCGTCGACATCGACTTCGCGCGCACGCGCCTGACGCTGATCGAGCCGAAGGATTATCGCGCCCCCGCCGGCGCCATCGTTGTCCCCTTCACCTTTTACGACGGCTATATCCCGCTGGTGCGCGGCGCGATCGCGGGCGTGCGCGGCAAGTTCATGGTCGATCTGGGCGATCGCTCGTCGTTGACGCTGTTCGGATCGTTCTGGCGCGGGCATGGCCTCGACGACAAGCTCGGACCCGGCATCGACGCACTGACCGGTTACGGCCTGGGCGGACCGGTGCGCGGACTTGTCGTGCGCGTGCCGGGCTTCAGCTTCGGAGCGGCGACGGCGAAAGGCGTCGTGGCGCGCCTGTCGCTGCAGGCTTCGGGCGGCTTCGCCGATACGCACATCGCCGGCAGCATCGGCGCGGGCCTGCTGCGGCGGTTCCGCACGATCTTCGACTATCCGCACAGCCGGATTCTGCTGCTGCCGCAGACGGCACAGCCCGACCGTTACGACCGCGCCGGGATGTGGCTCGGGCGGCACGGGGCGCAGTTCGAGGTGTTCGACGTCGTCGCCGGCGGTCCGGCGGAGGTCGCGGGGCTGCGCAAGGGCGATGTCGTGACGCAGATCGACCGGCGCAAGGTGGAGACGCTCGATCTCTTCGCCGTCCGCGAAGAATTGCGCGATCCACGCTACAACGAGCCCCTGCTCGTGGACTTTTTGCGCGGCAGCCGCGCCGGACAGGCCACGCTGCGCCTGCGCGATCAGCTGCCGGGAGGGTGAGGCCATCGCCGACGCCCGCGATTATTGGAGCTTCTTCGCCAAGGACGCGCGGCGCACGGGAAGCGCGCTCTACGCGCGGCTGGCGCAAGGCGTCGGCGGCGACGCGGAACTCAAGACGCTGGCGGCGCGGGCGAAGCCCGGCCAGCCGCACGCCAACCTGCTGTTCGGCGCGGTGCATTTGCTGATCCTGCGCGGAGCGCAGCATCCGCTGACGCGGTTCTATCCGACGGCCGGCGGCGCCGGATCGCCCGATAGCGAGGATCCCTATCCCGATTTTCGCGATTTCGTGCGCGCGCACCGCGCCGCGATCGAGCCTTTGATCGCCAGCCGGGTGACCAACACGAATGAGGTCGGGCGCAGCGCCCTCCTGCATGCGGGCTTTCGCGCCATCGCCGCGCAGGCCGGGGCGCCCCTCGCACTGATCGAGATCGGACCCAGCGCGGGTCTCAACCTGATCTGGGACCGCTATGGCGTGCGCTATGCGAAGGATGGCGTTGTCGCGGCGGCGGTGAACGCGGACGCGCCGCTCGTCATCGATTGCGAATTGCGCGGCGATGGTGTGCCGCCGACAGGGCCGCAACCCAAGATCGCGTCGCGCGTCGGGCTGGAACTGAACCCCGTCGATCTGGACGACGCCGACGATCGCGACTGGCTGCGCGCCTTGATCTGGCCCGACCAGGTGTCGCGGCTCGAACGGCTGGACCGTGCCATCGCGCTGTTCGCGGCGGAGAAACCGCCGATCCTGGCGGGCGATGCGCTGGCGCTGTTGCCCGATGCGCTGGCGCGAGGCCCGCGCGACGCGGCGGCGGTGGCCTATCACACCATCGCGACCTATCAGTTCTCGACGCAGATGAAGGAGGCGCTGGAGAGCCTGCTGGTCGTCGCGGGCCTGCGCCGGCCGGTATGGCGGCTGTCCTTCGAACATGACGGCACGCTCTATGTTCTCTCGGCGATCCGCTACGCCGACGGAACGCGCGAGGAGACGAGACTGGCATCTTGCCACCCCCATGGAACGTGGCTTGAGTGGCTGGCCTGATCGGGCACAATGCCGCGATGAGCGACGTTCCGATCATCCCCCCGGTGCCCGGCATCCTGCCCGACACCGAAAAGCAGATGTTCACGCTGCAGGCGACGCAGGGCCCGCTCGCCGCCTTCGACGGCGCGCCGCCGCCCGCGCCCAAATGGTTCGAAGACGCGCTGGCGATCAAGCCTGAGAGCCGCTTCATCGAGGTCGCGGGCGCCAAGATCCACTATCTGCGCTGGGGCAACCGCGCCTGCCCGGGCCTTCTGCTCGTGCATGGCAATGCGGCGCACGCCCATTGGTGGGACTTCGTCGCGCCCTTCCTCGCCAAGGACTACAATGTCGCCGCCATGGACCTTTCCGGCATGGGCGACAGCGACTGGCGGCCGGGCGGCTACTCCATGGATACTTTCGCGCGCGAGCAGATCGCGGTGTGCGAGGACGCGGGCATGTTCAAGCTCGACGAACCGCCGGTGATCGTGGCGCACAGCTTCGGCGGCTTCGTCACCATGCTGACCGGGGGGCTCTATGGCGACCGGCTGGCCGGGGTGGTGATCGTCGATTCGCCGGTCAATCCGCCGGACCGCCCGGGCGGGCCGCCCAACCGGCCGGTGCGGCCGCACAATATCTATCCCAGCTTCGGCGCCGCGATGGCCCGCTTCCGCCTGATGCCGCCGCAGATCTGCGACAATCTCTACCTGGTGGACTGGGTGGCGCGGTATTCTCTGAAGGAAGTCCCGCAGGACGATGGCGGAACCGGCTTCACCTGGAAGTTCGATCCGGCGATCTGGCAGCGCTTCTCGATCGGCGACACCGCCCAGCGGCTGAAGGCCACGCGCTGCCGAATCGCGGTGTTCCGCGGCGAGCATTCGGTGCTGCTGCCGCCGGAGATCGGGGAATACATGTTCGAGCTTCTGGGCCGCCAGGCGCCGGTGGTGGAGATCCCCCAGGCACAGCATCACATCATGCTCGACCAGCCGCTCGCCCTGGTGGCGGCGCTGCGCGCGCTCCTCGCCGATTGGGAGCACTCGTTGCCGACGCGAAAACTCGGCTGAAACGCCCGATTTTCGCGTTGTCTGACGGGCGCTGCTTGCTATAGTCCCGCCCGCTTGGACTCATTGCTTGGTGCGCAACGCATGTTGCGCTTAGGGGATTCGAATGGCCGCACACGGCGACAGCGACTACAAGCCCGGCACGATGGACATCAGCGGCCATATCAAGGCCTGGGCGGGCTTCACAACCTTCGTCAAATGGTCGATGGGGGGCATCCTTCTGATCATGCTGTTCCTCGCCTTCTTCCGGACTCACGGCTGACGCCGAACACATGAAGCTCGCCATCCTCAAGGAGCGGCTCGCCGGCGAGACGCGCGTCGCGGCCTCGCCCGATACGGTCAAGAAGTTCAAGGGTCTGGGGCTCGACGTCGCGGTGGAGGCGGGCGCCGGCGCCGCGGCGCGGGTGTCGGATGCGGATTTTTCGGCCGCCGGGGCGACGATCGCGCCGGATTCGGCGGCGGCGCTGTCGGACGCCGACATCGTCCTGTCCGTGCGCGCGCCCGACGCCATGCAAATCGCGCAGATGAAGAAGGGGGCGGTGCTCGCCGCCCTGCTCGCTCCGTATACGGATAAAGACACGCCGGCCAAGCTGGCGGCACGGGGTGTCGATGGTTTCGCGATGGAATTGCTGCCGCGCATTTCGCGCGCCCAGGCGATGGACGTGCTGTCGAGCCAGGCGAACCTCGCCGGTTATAAGGCGGTGATCGACGCGGCCGCGCAGTTCGGCCGCGCCATGCCGATGATGATGACGGCGGCGGGCACCATCGCGCCGGCGCGCGTGCTGGTGATGGGCGTGGGCGTGGCGGGTCTGCAGGCGATCGCGACGGCGCGGCGGCTCGGCGCCATCGTCTCGGCGACCGACGTGCGGCCGGCGACCAAGGAGCAGGTGGAATCGCTCGGCGCGACCTTCGTCGCGGTGATGGACGAGGAATTCAAGAACGCGCAGACCGCGGCCGGCTATGCCAAGCCGATGAGTGAGGAATACCAGAAGAAACAGGCGGCGCTGATCGCCGAGACGATTCGCAAGCAGGACATCGTCATCACCACCGCGCTGATCCCGGGCCGCAAGGCGCCGGTTCTGGTCAGTGAAGAGATGGTCAAGACGATGAAGCCCGGTTCGGTGATCGTCGATCTGGCGGCGGAGCAGGGCGGCAATTGCCCGCTGACCAAGGCCGGCGAGGTTTACGAGATCCACGGCGTGACGCTGATGGGCTACACCAATCTGCCGGGGCGGCTGGCGGTCGATGCGTCGTCGCTCTACGCGCGCAATCTGTTCAATTTCGTCTCGCTGATCGTCGACAAGAAGACGGGCGCGCTGGCGCTCAATTGGGAAGACGAGATCGTCAAAGGCGCCGGGCTGACGCGCGGCGGCGAGATCGTGCATCCGAGCTTGAAGGGTTAGCGGCATGGAACTGGTCGATCCCATCGTCTTCCGGCTGACGATCTTCGTGCTGGCGATCTTCGTCGGCTATTTCGTGGTGTGGGGCGTGACGCCCGCGCTGCACACGCCGCTGATGGCGGTGACCAACGCGATCTCCTCCGTGATCGTGGTGGGTGCTTTGATCGCCGTCGCCGTGCCGGTGCTCAATGCCGGATCGTGGATATCGAAGGGCCTCGGCTTCGGCGCGCTGATCCTGGCGAGCGTGAACATCTTCGGCGGCTTCCTCGTCACCGCGCGGATGCTGGCGATGTATAGAAAGAAGGCGAAGTGATGGGTTCGTCGCTTCAGGCCGATCTCGCAGCCCTCGCCTATCTCGTTTCGGGTGTCCTGTTCATCCTGGCGCTGAAAGGCCTGTCGTCGCCGGCGTCGAGCCGGGCGGGCAACCGCAACGGCATGATCGGCATGGCGATCGCC
>CAZMHP010000208.1:0-5640 GCA_964566095.1 uncultured Rhizobium sp.
CCGGTGATCGGCGGCAATTGCTCGCTCTACAACGAGACCAATGGCGAGGCGATCCTGCCGACGCCGGCGATCGGCGGCGTCGGCCTGATGGCCGACATCCACCGCATGGCAACGGTCGCCCTCAAGCGCGAGGGCGATGCGATCCTCTTGATCGGCGACACCCGCGGCCATCTTGGGCAATCGATCTATCTGCGCGAGATCGAGGGGCGCGAGGACGGCGCCTGCCCTCCGGTCGATCTTGCCGCCGAGAGGAAGAACGGCGAATTCGTGCGAAAGCTGATCGAGACCGGCCGCGTCGACACCGTGCACGACGTGTCGGACGGCGGCGTCGCCGTGACGCTGGCCGAGATGGCGCTGGCGGGCGGCATCGGCATGGATGTCGGCGTGGCGGGCACCACGGTCGATGCGGTTCCCTTCTTCTTCGGCGAGGACCAGGCGCGCTATGTGGTCGCCGCACCGGCCGCCGAAGCAGACCGGATCGAAAGTGAATTGCGCGCAGCCGGCATCATCCACGCCATCATCGGCAGGACGATCGCGGCGAAGGTGCTGCGCATCGAGTGCGAGGGCGAAATCGGGCTGTCGGAATTGCGCGCCGCGCATGAAGGCTGGTTTCCGGCCTATATGGACAGCTAGATGGCGGATGCAAGCGAATCGGTCTGCCGCGTCTGCGGCGCCGGCGAGGGCCAGCGCTTCGAGACTTATGGCTTCGCGTGGCTGCGTTGCGCAGGCTGCGAGTCCGTCACGAAAATTCTCACGCCCGCGCAATATGACGCGCTCAATCCTTCCTACGATCCCGGCGCGTTCCTGAGGTCGCGCAGCCGCGACGAGGTGCTGTCCTTCCTCGACATCGACGACAAAACGAAGCTGCTCGACCTCACCCTGTCGCACTGGTGGCACGGTGATCGCAGCAAAGCCGATTTCCTGGACGTCGGCTGCGGCATGGGCGGCTATTTGTTCGCCGCAAAAAAACTCGGCCTAAGCGTGCTTGGCTTCGAACCCAGCGCGGAACATTCCGAAGTGGCGCGGGAAATTCTCGAACTTCCCGTCATCACCGATTATTTCACGCCGGCCCAGGCGGATGGACGCCGCTTCGACCTCATCATGCTGTCGCATGTGATCGAGCACATCTACGATCCCGCGAGCTTCATCAAAGGCCTTCTGTCCGTATTGAAGCCGGGCGGCGTTCTGCTCATTACCACGCCGAACACCCAGTCCTACATCGCGCGCCTGTGCGGGGCACGTTGGCCGATGCTGCGCCCTGTCGATCACGTCACGCTTCTGTCATCACGCGCCTATGCGCATTTCGCGCTGCCGAATTCCGTCTCGGTGCATCATCGCTGGTCGGAGTTCCCGTTCGAATTCGGCGCGACGCTGTCCAGCGCCGCGCGCGATTGGCTGCGAAACCGCGGAAAGCCGGGTATTCCCAACAACCAGGGCACGGCGCCGAGCGCCGAGACCGGCGTCAAACAGGCCGAACGGCGCCTGCCGATCCTGCTTTGGGCCCTGACGGCGCTGTCTTTTCCGGCGCACGTCCTCGCGCGACTCACCGGCCGGCAGGCGTGCCTGGTCACCACGCTCGTCTTGGAGCGATGATTTTACCCGGCGACCCCGCTATAGAGGCACGGGACATTTTTTACGGAACCCGGCCATGCCGATGCAGGCGCGCGAAATCGAACATCTGATCCGGGAGGCCTTTCCCGACGCCGATGTCACGATCACCGATCTGGCCGGCGACGACAACCACTGGGCGGCGGTCGTGGCCTCGACCGCCTTCAAAGGCAAAAGCCGCGTGCAGCAGCATCAGATGGTCTATGCTGCGCTCAAGGGCAATATGGGTGGCGTACTGCACGCGCTGCAATTGACGACACAGGCAAAAGGATAGGACATTTGGGCCGCCGCGCGTTGCTTTCGACGGTATCCATCGAAAGGACCAACCATGGCGCCCGCCAAGATCATTGTTCTGCGACACGGCGAAAAGAAGGACGGCTTCGAGCTGTGCTCTGTCGGGGTACAGCGCTCGCTGGCGCTCACCGCCAAATATCTCGGTAAGGGCGCCCAGCACTCGCTGTTCGCACCGGGCGAAAGGCCGGACGCCTTTTTCGCCATCACACTGCATACGATCGAGCTCGCCAGCCCTTCGGCGCAGAGCTGGAACGCACCCCTGATCGCTTTCACCGCCGTTCCGATCCCGGGCAACCCCTACGGCGATTCGGAACTCGTGTTGAACGCACGCACGCAAGAGGCCGCCGCCGAAGTGATGAGCGGCCGCTGGGACGGCAAGACCGTGGTGATGGTGTGGGAGCACAAGCACATCGCCAGCAAGAAACTCGAAGAGGCCTATCCGAGCGAAAAGATAACGTTGCGCCAGCTCCTGCAGCTCGACACGCTTGGCTCGCAAGTGCCCGACAAGTGGGAAGGCGAGAACTACGACTATTTCTGGATCGCGACCTATGGCAAGGGATCGGATGCGCCGACGGGGTTCGAGGCGCACAAGCAGAAGTTCGATGCGCCCTATCAGAACGTGCCGCAAAACGATTGGGGCGTGGCCGTCACGCTGCCGTCCGATTGCCAATCCTAGATCGCGTCGCCCCAGCGAGCCTTACGCGCCGACGCAAAGGCCGCCTTGTCGCGGCGCGGAACGACGCGATTCTCCAAGCCTTGCGCCCCGCAGAGCTTGAGGGCGATCTCGGCTTTGGTTTCGCGCGGCGGCGCGAGCAATCGGGCGTTGCCATCGGACATTGCGCGCCGCGTTCGGCCGACCGCAAGCCAAGCATAGCGCTCGTCTTCGAACGGCACGCGCGCGGACTTTGTTTGCAAATGATCGCGCGAGCGCGGCAGGCGCTGAGAAAAATGGCACCAATCCGGTGCAGCGATCGGGCAGACAGCGGCATGGGTGCAGGGACCGAGGATTTGGGCGCCTTCCAAGATCAGCAGCGCACGCGCCGCGCGCAGGCGCTCAAAGCCGGCGGGCGTTCCCGGCTCGATCAGCACAAGCACCTCGATTGCCGCAGCGAAGAGTTTCGCCACGACCCCGGACTGCGCCGCGGGCGCGATCTCGGCCAAGACATAGCTGGCAATGACGAGATCGGCGTTCGGCAAGCCATCGCGCAGCACGTCACGCACGAGAAATTGCGCGTCCGAGGCCGGAGCAAGGCGTCGCGCCAGAGCCAGGAAATGCGCGTTGGCGTCGGTGAGCGTCAGCTGCGTCAGCGACTCCCACGTCTCGCGCGCCGCCCAGCTCGCGGTGGCTGGGCCGGCGCCGACGTCGAGCAGGGATGCCGGTGAAAAACCGACAGCCGACGACCGCACGTCTTCGAGCACCGCGGCTGCCGCCGCATAGGTCGCGGGCAGGCGCGCGACGACATAGGCAAGCGCGTCATCCTGGCTCGCGATGGCGGAAATGGAACCCGCACCGGCGCGGTAATGTGCCGAAATCGCTTGCGCGCGCGGCGCCAGCTCCTTTCGCGAAATGCCCTCGAGCAGAGCGTCGGCGAGCGCCTTAAGTCTCGGCGGAAGCGCAGGATTCACGAACTATTGCCGCACAGTGCCGTGCGAGATGACGGCGCAAACCTTGACGCGTTGCAACATCGGGCATACATCAAAGTCGACCGATAAATACGAGGGCGCTTACGGGCGCGACACAAAATGACCGACATCCGCCGGCGTATCGATGAGGAAGTCAAAGGCAATCCCGTGGTGCTCTTCATGAAGGGTTCGCCGGTGTTTCCGCAATGCGGATTTTCGGCCGCTGTGGTGCAGATCCTCTCGCATCTGGGCGTAAAGTTCAAAGCGATCGACGTGCTCAAGGACCCCGAGGTGCGCCAAGGCATCAAGGAATATTCCGACTGGCCGACCATTCCACAGCTCTACGTGAAGGGCGAGTTTGTCGGCGGCGCCGACATCGTGCGCGAGATGTTCGAGAACGAGGAGCTGGGCGCTTATTTTGCCGAGCACGGCATCGCGCTCGAGAATGCCTAGGCCTCAAGCGTAACCCGATCGCTTCATCACGTCCTCCAAGGGCCGGCGCGGCGACCGCGGCGCCGGCTTTTGCGCGTATCCCAGACGGAAGACAAAGGTCGGCTGCCAGCCCGGCGCCTTCGCGAGCTTGACCAACGCGCCCTGAAAGCTGTCGGGGCGGCCAAGCGTGACATTGCGGTCGATGCATTCCACGGGCTGGTTGAGCGGCTGTGCGGCCAATCCCAGATGCGTCGCGGCCAGATGCAGGCGCTGCCAAACGCGACCGGCGGCGATGGCTTGGGCCATGTCGAGTCGGTCTTTCACCAATACCACGCCGAGCACCGGCGCGTGGGTTTGGATGTCGCGCGTGTTGGCGAGCCAATATTGATCCTGCGATGCGGGCCCAAGATCGGGGAGGAGCTTTCCGATCATAACTGTCGCCGGCGAAAGGCCCGCCGCATCGACCGTCACGCCGTCGCGATGCTCCTCCACCTCGCGCCGGCCGGTGCGGATCCAGTGCGCGCTGTCGGCGGACATTTGCGGATCGGCGACGATGCGCTGCGTCGCCGCCACGATCAGCGCGGCCAGATCCCTGCGCGACGCCGGATCGGCGACGAAGGCAACGCGCACGTCGTTGTCGGCTGCCGTGCCGGCCAGCGTCGCCAATAGATTCAGGGCGACGCCGCGCTCCAAATAAGCGCCACGGTTGGTGTGCCGGTCCGCAATGGCTTCGTAGAGCACGTCACGGCCGGGGGCCGCGGCATCGAGCATGATGTGCGCCACGGCCTTCGGTTCGTTCGGCGGCGCGTTGGTCAGCCGCCCGGCGACCGGCCGCACATAGGCGGCGTAACCATAGACGCCGGCGGCGCGGACCAGATTCTCGATCGCCGCGCCGATCCCCAGATGCATCTCGCGCCGAAAGGGATCGAAGCTGCCGAGATTGCGCGCGCGATCGGCATAGACGGTGATGACGTCATCACCCAGTTCGAACAGCCAGGGCTGGGTGTCGTGCGGATTGGCGGCGAGAATGGCGGCGTGCAGCGGTCGCGCGATGCCGTCGACGATGCTGCCGCGCCAGGAATCCCACGGCGCATAAGCGGCGCCGCCGGGGCCGGACAGCACGCCGCGATCCCAGATCCGGTAGCCAAGGCCGGTCGCCGCGACCGCGCCGACGCCGCCGGCGATCATCATCCGTCGCGAAACCATAGCCGCCCTCTCCAAACCTTCGAGAGCCATATAGTAGCGGCTTGCGCCGGGCGAAGGGCGGTCCGCGATACGAATTCGTATGGCGGCCGAAGAGAAAAGGTCGTGCCGCTCAGCCGCCGAAGTGCCGCTGCCAAACGGGTGCGATGGCCGGCCGCGCCGCCAAATTGGCCGCCAGCGCCGAAAGCTTGGGAAGATGGCCCTCGGCCAGCCACGCGCGGCCGATGCTGCCGCGCCAGCGGGTAAACATGGAGGCGTAGATATCCAGGATGGAGAAGCCGGAGGGCAAAATCCACGGATCGGCGGTGAAGCGTTCGACGATCAGAAGCCTTTCGCGGATTCGCTCACGTGCCTTTGTCCGCAGCGCCTCGGCGTCTTCGCCCTCGCGCGCGAAGCGCTCCGGATAGTCGGAGATCTCGACCATCGGATAGATCTCCGACGCCATGAAGGCGAGCCAGCGATAGGCCTGGGCCCGCGCCG
>CAZMHP010000209.1:0-1321 GCA_964566095.1 uncultured Rhizobium sp.
AATGGCTGGAGAAGACGCTGCGCGAGTACAAGGGCTGCATCATCCTCGTCACCCACGATCGCTATTTCCTCGACAACGTCACCGGCTGGATCCTCGAACTCGACCGCGGCAAGGGCATTCCGCACGAAGGCAACTATTCGTCCTTCCTCGGGGTGCAGGAAAAGCGCCTGCGCCAGGAAGGCGCCGAAGAGGCCGCCCAGGAACGCGCCATCGCCGCCGAGCGCGAATGGATCCAGAAATCGCCCAAGGCGCGCCAGGCCAAGTCGAAGGCGCGCATCAACGCCTATGAAGAGCTGGTCGCCAAAAGCAACGAACAGCGCAGCGTCACCAACCAGATCATCATCCCGGTCGCCGAACGCCTCGGCGGCGTGGTGATCGAGGCGGAAGACCTCGCCAAGGGCTATGGCGACCGGCTGCTCTATGAGCATGTGAATTTCACCCTGCCGCCGGGCGGCATCGTCGGCGTCATCGGCCCCAACGGCGCCGGCAAGACCACGCTGTTCCGCATGCTCACGGGGCAGGAAAAGCCCGACGCCGGAAGCCTGCGCATCGGCCCTACGGTGCAGCTCGGCTATGTCGATCAGTCGCGCGACGCGCTCGATCCGAAGAAGAACGTGTGGGAGGAGATCAGCGGCGGCCTCGACGTGCTCGAACTCGGCAAGCGCACGATGAACTCCCGCGCCTATGTCGGCGCGTTCAACTTCAAGGGCGGCGATCAGCAGAAGAAGGTGGGACAGCTCTCCGGCGGCGAGCGCAACCGCGTGCATCTGGCCAAGATGCTGAAATCCGGCGCCAATCTCCTGCTGCTCGACGAGCCGACCAACGATCTCGACGTCGACACGCTGCGCGCGCTGGAGAGCGCGCTGGAGGAGTTCGCCGGCTGCGCCATGATCATCAGCCATGACCGCTGGTTCCTCGACCGCATCGCGACCCACATGCTCGCCTTCGAAGGCGACAGCCATGTCGAATGGTTCGAGGGCAACTACCAGGACTACGAGGCGGACAAGAAGCGCCGCCTCGGCATCGCCGCCGACCAGCCGCATAGGATCAAGTATAAGCGGTTTGCGCGGGCCTGAGGTTCAGCCGCAGACGCGTGCGGCATCCTTAGCGGCGAGTTCTGCCATCCGCTTGGCTTCGGACCAATCCGGAGCCAACCGCGCCATCGCTGAGAATAGTTCGCTCGCTCGACGAAAGTTCTCGCACGCCACGCGCAGGTCGCCCGAAGCTTCCGCGACTTGCGCGACCTTTGCGTGACTCACGCCGAGGTCAAGTTGGGCCTGCGCGTCGCCTTCATCGACGGCGGCGAGCTTGAGGCGAATGT
>CAZMHP010000209.1:1421-5599 GCA_964566095.1 uncultured Rhizobium sp.
CGCGGCTGTCGGAATAGGCTTTGAGCGCGCCCGCCAGGTCGCCCTTCTGAAGCAGTACGTCGCCAATCTTGTTGGAGCTGACGGAGAGGTCGCGCTGGGCCTGCGCGTCGCCCTCATCGGCGGCTGCGAGCTTGAGGGCGATGTCGCGGCTGTCGGAATAGGCTTTGAGCGCGCCCGCCAGGTCGCCCTTCTGAAGCAGCACGTCGCCGATCCTCTCGAAACCGACGGAGAGGTCGCGCTGGGCCTGCGCGTCGCCCTCATCGGCGGCGGCAAGCTTGAGTGAGATGTCGCGGCTGTCGGAATAGGCCTTGAGCGCCCCCGCCAGATCGCCTTTCTGACGCAACACATCGCCGACGTTGTTGAAACTGACGGAAAGATCGCGTTGGGCTCGCGCGTCGCCTTCGTCCGCGGAGGCGAGCTTGTGGGCGATGTCGCGGCTGTCGGAATAGGCCTTGAGCGCACCTGCCAGGTCGCCGTTCCGACGCAACACGTCGCCCACATTGTCGAAACTGATGGAGAGATCGCGCTGGGCCCACGCGTCGCCTTCGTCAGCGGCGGCGAGCTTGAGGCGGATGTCGCGGCTGTCGGAATAGGCCTTGAGCGCGCCGGCCAGATCGCCCTTCCGACGCAGCACGTCGCCAATCTTGTTGAAACCGACGGAGAGGTCGCGCTGGGCCTGCGCGTCGCCCTCATCGGCGGCGGCGAGCTTGAGGCGGATGTCGCGGCTGTCGGAATAGGCTTTGAGCGCGCCCGTCAGATCACCCTTCCGAAGCAGCACGTTACCGATCTTCTCAAAGCTGGTGGAGACGTCGCGCTGGGCATGTGCGTCGCGTGGGTCGGCGGCAGCGAGCTTGCGGTCAATTTCGCGGCCATCAGAATAGGCTTTGAGCGCACCTGGCAGATCGCCCTTCTGAAGCAGCACGTCGCCGATTCTGTCGAAACTGACGGAAAGGTCGCGCTGTGCCCATTTGTCATTTGGGTCGGCGGTGGCCAGCTTGAGGGCGATCTCGCGGCCGTCGGAAAAGCCGTTGAGTGCGCTTGCAAGATCACCACGTTGAAGCAACACGTTGCTAAGATCGTTGTAACCAACCATGTGGCTGTGATCGTCTGCAGCGAACACCAGCGCGGATCGTGCACGCGCCTCGGCCTCCAATACGTTACCGGCTCTTCGATACAGCCGGCACAGAAAAATCCAGGTCCAAAAATCTCTAGGATCGAGCGTTGCCGCAAGCTCATACGCTTCGATGGCTTTGGCGACGTCGCGATTGTACGCAAGGGCCCCGGCGCTCCGGGCGCGCCCTGCGTTCTGCTTGGTCGCGCGCGCTTGATCGAGCCGCACGGTCGCGAGCAGTGTGTCGATCGTCGCATCGAAGTCGAGGGCCTTCAGTTCCTCCTTGGCCGTTTGGTCCTTCGGCTCGTTGCTCGCAAGGACGTTTGCGACGGCCGCCTCGGCGGCTTGAGATGTGGCGGCATCTGGCGGTGGCGCGTCGGCGGAACGGCCGCTTTGCAGTGCTTGAAGAATGCGCCGCTGTTCTTGGAGTTCGCCCTTTAGCTCGTGCATTCCGGCGTGGAAAGTCTCGCGATCCACCTGCTTGGGACCGAACCATTGCGAAAGCTGCACGAGGTTGCTGAGCGCGCTGACGATCGCCAGGACAAGGCCGGCCAGCGTTATGGAAGGACCGATCGGGTGGGAGGCCCACAGCGTGGGGTCTAGAAAGTTCTTGGAATCATGGTCGCTGGCGAGTTGCCATGCGACAGCACCCCCGATAACGAGAGCGGCGGCAACCACGGCAATCGCGCGTTTGACCCACTTCACGGCGCCCAGACCTTTGCGCCAGTGTGCGGTCAGCCGGGCCTGCAATCAAGACGTGTATTGGGCTGCGCCTGACCCTGCCGCGCTACCTATACGACTTCGCCAGCTCGTGCAGATGGCTGATGAGCGTGCCGATGTCGCCGTTGTTCTGACCGAGGAACGAGCTGAACTGGTCGCGCTCCTCGATCGCCAGCCAGATTCCGGCGACGGCGAAGTCGATCACCACGAACTTGCCGTTGTCGCTCAGCACGCGGAAGTCCACTTCCAGCGGCTGCTGGCCGCTGTGATCGTTGGGATCGATCATCTGGGTCGTGACGATCGTATCGCCCGGGCCGTGGTCCTGCGATCCGGTCACGCGCAGCGTCTGGCCGGAATATTTCGAGAAGTAGGATTGGTAGACCGCGGTGGCATAGGTCTGGAAGGCGGCGGCGAAGGCGTCCTGCTGCTCCGGCGTCGCGGTGCGGCGGTATTGGCCCAGCGTGAACTTCGCGATCCGCTTCATGTCGGTCAGGCCGAGGATGAAGCTCTCGAACTCGCCGCGGCGCTGCTCGGTGCTCGCGGTCTTGTTGTTCAGGATGGTGAGTCCCTTCTGCACATTGGCCTGAACGAAGGCTTCGGCGGGGGAGGCTGCCGTCGCCGGCGACGCGGCCATCAGGCCGGCCCCGGCCAGGAACAGCCCCAGCACCGCGCGGCGCGCCAACGTCGAAATTCTCGAATTCGGTCCGGACATGGAAGAACTCTTTCCTCGATCGAAGGGCCCCTGGTGGAAAGCATCGGGCCCGCTTGTGGCAAGTTCGTGGCGACGGCTCAGAAGTCGGGAAGGTCCTTCGTATCGGGCCGCCCGTTGCGAATTTCGTTGTTGCGGAGCTGTCTGTAAAGGCTGCGCAGCGACGCGTAATAATCGACCGAGCTTCTCTGGATGCCCTGCACCGTCGAATAGGTCTGTCCGCGCAGGTCGAGCAGGGTGAAGTAGTAGCGTCCCGCGTCCCACCAGATGTGTTGCTTAAAGTGGATGTAATCCCAAGGATCGGTCACGACGGCATCGACCACGAAGCCGACCGCGTCGCGCGGCGGCTGCGGCCCGAAGAACGGGGCGACCAGATAGGGCCCTTCCGGCACGCCCCAGACCGCCAGCGTTTGGCCGAAATCCTCGCCGTGCGCGGGAATGTGAAATTTTTGACTTGCCGGGTCCAAAATGCCGCCCAGCCCGAGCGTGGAGTTGATCACGAAACGGCCCAAGGTCTGGCCGGCGCGGTGCGCCTCGCCTTGCAGGACGTCGTTCACGAACACCGTGGGGGCGGAAATGTTCTGGAGGGCGTTGTGTATGGCGCGGCGACCGCCGTCCGGCACCAGGAAGAAATACACGCCGACGGTCGGGATGACGAAGTATTTGTCGATCTTGCCGTTGAGCTTGAGCGTGTCGCGGTTCATCGGCTCGTAGGGGTCGTTGTTGGCGACCATTTCCGGCGTCGGCGTCGAACAGCCGGCAAGCAACAGCCCCGCCAAAGCGCACAACACAATCCTAGCCCTGAGCATCCCCACGCCCCTTTTTCCGCCCTTATAGCAGGAAGATTGCGGACGACTCGGTATCGCCGGTCGCCGGCAGAAATGCCTGTTGCATGTCCATATAAAGATATGTTTATATCTTTCTGCTAGGAGCAAAACCAATGGACAGTCTGGTCGCGATGCTGCGGGCTGCGGGGGACCCGACCCGCCTGCGCCTCCTGCTGCTGTTGCGTCAGGCGGAGCTGACGGTCAGCGAACTGGTCGACATCGTGGGCCAGAGCCAGCCGCGTGTCTCCCGGCATCTGAAACTCCTGACCGAGGCCCAGCTGATCGAGCGCTTCAAGGAAGGAAGCTGGGTGTTCTACCGCGCCTCCGACCGCGGCCAGGGCGCCGATCTGGGGGCCGCGATCGCCGCCATCGCGGCGCCGCAGGACGCCGATTTGAAGCGCCTGGCCCAGGTGCGCGAGGCGCGGGCGTCGCAAGCGGCCGCCTTCTTCAAGGCCAATGCCGCCGAGTGGGAGCGGATCCGCGGCCTGCACGCCCCCGACAAGGATGTGGAGGCCGCCATCGTCCGTCACATCGCCGCGCAGCCGATGGATTCGCTGCTCGATGCCGGCACCGGCACGGGCAGTATGCTCGAACTGCTGTCGCCGCATGTGAAGCGCGCCGTCGGCATCGACGTCAGTCCCGAAATGCTCGCCATCGCGCGCGACCGGCTGGCGCGCGCGGGCGTCCATCACGCACAGGTGCGCCTGGGCGACATCTACCGCCTGCCGTTTCCAAGCAGCAATGCGCTGTCGGGGTTCGACGCGGTGCTGCTGCACCAGGTGCTGCACTATCTCGACGATCCGCAGGCCGC
>CAZMHP010000210.1:0-5598 GCA_964566095.1 uncultured Rhizobium sp.
ATCGCGCAGGCCGAGGAGATCGGCGCCGCGCTCAAGAAATTCCGCGCCAGCGGAAAATTCGTGATCGCGCATAGCCAGGGCTTCGTCGCGGCGGGGCTGGGCGACTATCTGGCGGCCAGCCATGCCGGTGAAATCTGGATGCAGCCGCGCGCGCCGTTCACGGCCGCGGGCGAAGGCGGCACGCAGATCTTCCTGCGCGGCCTGCTCGACAAGGTTGGCGCGGTGCCGCAGATCGTCAAGCGCGCCGACTACAAGAGCGCCGCCGATCAGTACATGGAAAAAGGCATGACGCCGGCCGACCGCGAGCAGACCACGCGGCTGCTGCAGTCCTGGTACGACACGGCGACCGCCGATGCGGCCGCCGACCGCCATCTGTCGCGCGACCGGCTGATCGCGGCGCTCGATGCGAGCCCGCAATTCGCCGAAGGCGCGCGTGCCGCCGGGCTGATCGACAGAATAGGCTATGACGACGACGCCCAGGCGGCGGCGCTGGCCCAGGCCGGCAGCGATGCCAAGCTGGTGCCGCTGGCGCAATTCGCGCGTGCGCGCGAGGGCGCGGCCGCTTTCGGCAGCGGTCCGCGCATCGCCCTGGTCGAGGCGTCGGGTGAGATCCTGGACGGCAGCGCCGGTGGCGTGGACGACGTCATCGCCGGCGACACGATGGCCAAGGCGATCCGCGCCGCGACGGCGGACAAGGACGTCAAGGCGATCGTCCTGCGCGTGGATTCGCCCGGCGGCTCGGTCACGGCGTCGGACCAGATCCTGGACGCGGTGAAGAAGGCCCAGGCCGCCGGCAAGCCGGTGGTCGTCAGCATGGGCGGCGTCGCGGCCTCGGGCGGTTATTTCATCTCGCTCTCGGCCAACCGCATCGTGGCCGAGCCCGGCACCATCACCGGCTCGATCGGCGTGCTGACGGGCAAGGTGTCGGTCGACCGCAGCCTGGCGCTGGCCGGCGTCGGCACCGACACCATCGGGGTCGGCCGCAACGCGCTCTACAATTCGCCGTTCCAGCCCTACAGCGACGAACAACTCGCGGCGCTGAACCGCGAGGCCGACGTGATCTATGCCGACTTCACCCAGAAGGTGGCCGACGGCCGCAAGCTGCCGCTCGCCAAGGTCCAGGCGATCGCCAAGGGCCGCGTCTGGTCGGGCGCCGATGCCAAGGCGAACGGGTTGGTCGACACGCTGGGTGGGTTCTGGACGGCGGCGGATACGGCCAAGAGGCTCGCCGGGCTTTCGCCCGATACGCGCGCCGCCTTCCGCGTCTATCCGCGCAAGAAGGATTTCTTCGAGGCGGTGGACGAGCTGTTCGGCGGCACGCCCGAGGCCGTAAGCGCGGTCGAGACCTTCGTGACGCTGATGAACGCCGTCCCGGTGCGGGCGGCGGCGGCGGCGGTGGCGGACCTGCCGCGCGGCGGCGTGGCGCTCAGAGCCGTCAACCTGCCGCGTTGAAATCCGGACAAAGAAAAACCGCCGGTGCTTTCGCGCCGGCGGTTTTCTTGATCTTGAGGGGATCCCTCGCGGGATCCCCTAAGATGTCTTGCGATCAATACTTGGTGGTGAGGCGCAGGAAGAAGTCCCGGCCGACCACGTCGTAGGGTCCGCCGCCGAGCGAGTTACATTTGCAACCCGTCGGATCGGTGGCGCCCAGGAACGGCGGGGTCTGATCGAACAGATTGCTGATGCCGAACACGATCCTCGTCGAACCCAGCATGCCCATCGACTTCAGGTTATAGGCAAAGCTGATGTTGTTGAGGAAGTAGTCCGGAATGAGCGGGCTGCCCGTCGTGTGGGACGTGGGATGGTTTCCATCGAACTGGTTCACGTGCTCGAAGAACTGGGTATCCCAGTGGATCGTCAGATCGTCCCAGGTGTAGTCGATTCCCAGCGTGCCTCTCCAATCGGGAAAGGTCGACAGAGCGGCGTAGGTTCCGATGAAGGAGTTGTACGAGCCATCGAGGTTCTGCGTGGTGTTGACGAAATCACGCTGAGCCTGGATGTCGAACACGAGCGATCCGGGGATGGGCAGGGTGATGCCTGCCGCGTCCGTATCGAACGTCGCCTCCAAGTCCATGCCCTTAACTTCGTTCTTGCCGAAGTTGATGTTCGGGCTGTCGATCTGCGTGATCTGCCCCTGCCCGTTGCGGTGGATCAACGCGCACTTCGAGGCATCCTGATCCGGACCGTAGCAGCCCAGCAGGATGACGTCCGGCGTGCCGGTCAGACCGACAAGACCGCCCGTCAGGATCGCATTGCTGATCCCCACCTCGTAGTAGTCGAGGGTCGCCGTGAAGCCCGTGAAGAAGGTGGGCGTCGCGACGAAGCCGACGTTGAACGAGTGAGACAGTTCAGGCTTCAGTGCCGTCGAACCCAGCAACTGGACCTGCAGCTGCGTGCCCGGCTGGGCGTCGTAAGCCGGCTGGAAGTTGGTGACCGCACCCGCCGTCTCGGCACCTGGAACAGCGGCAAGTGCCAAGGAGCACTGCTTGCCGGCGAGCAAGTTGCCCTGGCCGATATTGTTGTTGCCCGAGAAGCCGGCCGCACGCGTGTCGCACGGGTCACCGCTGGAACCGATATCGGAGATGATCGCACCACCGAACAGTTCGGCGGTCGTCGGCGCACGGAAGCCGGTGGCGTAGGTGCCGCGGATGCGGAAGTCATCCGTGACCTGCCAATCGCCGGCGAACTTGTAGGTCTTGGCATCGCCGAAGATGTTGTAGTGGTCAAACCGCGCGCTGGGCGTGAAGGTCAAGGACTCTGCGAAAGGCAGATCCTTGAGCAGCGGGATGCTCAACTCGGTGTAGAACGACCACACGCCGTAGCCACCGGCGGTCGGCAGCGACGCGTTCGGGCCGTAGCCGTCCTGAACGAGCTGCGGCGGCAGGGACGACAGGTGCTCCAACCGGCGTTCGAAACCGAGCGAACCCTTTACGGTTCCGGCCGGCAGATCGAAGATCGGACCGTTGATGTCGCCGTAGAAGTAATCCTGCGACGCCGTGTTCAGATAGTCTTCGCTGGGCGCCGTGAGGTAGGCGATCTGGGCTGCGTTGAAAATGTTCGGCCCGTTGAAGAAGTTGGGCTTCACCGTGGGAGTCGCATATCCGAAGTTCGGATCGAACGTGCAGCCGCCCGGAACGTCGACACAGGGGGTCTGGCCCGTCATCTGCGACCAGTGGTCCCAACGACCTTCGTTCAGGTATTTGTTGTCGGTGGTGTTGGACTGCTTGATGTAGCCGAATTCCCAGTTGTAGTCGGTGAAGATATGACCTTCGAACCCGACGCGAGCGCGATAGGTCTGGGAGTCTTGGCGATACTTGCGCGGACCGAACTGGAGCGGTTCCAGCGTCGCCTCGAAGCAGCCATTGATGTCGTGGCAGGGGCCGGCGGCCGATGCCGGGATGATCTCGGCCGGATCGGTGATCGGCGCAGCCGCGTAACCCGGATACGACGTACCGATGTAGAAGCCCGGATAGTTGTAGGTGGCGATGGCGGAACCGAGCATGGGCTCCGGACGCAGGCTCTGGAACGACTGGCGGTCCGTATAGAAGCCCGACGCGACGAACGTGAAGTCCGGCGTGATGTCGTAATGGCTGTTCAGCGCGATTTCGTCGTGCGTCTCACCGCTGTTCAGGGTGTTGTACGGGCCCTGGGCACTGTCGCAAGAGGCGTTGAACTTGAGATTTGCCCCGACGTAACCGGAGCACGGCAGGCTCAGACCCGGAGCATTGCGCGGAGTCTGCACGCCGCCGATCCACACGTTGAGATCGTCGTCCATGAGCGCGGGCAGCTGGGTGCGGTACACCGAGCCGGCAACGCCATTGATCGTTTTGGCCGACGACCAGTCGCGCTGATATTCGAACAGCGGATTGAGGTGATCGTGATCGACCGAGATCATGACGTTGGCGCGATCGGTATCGACACCGAGCGTGGCGCCGAGATTGTAGCCTTCCGTGTCGCCCTGGCCGCTGATGCTGCCGCCGGCGTCGAGCGTGAGGCCATTCTCGTGCTTCTTGGTGATGATGTTCACCACGCCGCCGATGGCGTCGGCGCCGTAGATCGAGGACGCGCCGTCACGAAGGACTTCGATGCGCTCCACCATGGCGAGCGGGATCGAGCTCAAATCCGGTGCGGAGAAGGTTCCGACATAGACCGGCATCAGGCGCTGGCCGTCGACGAGGACCAGGGTGCGCTGCGGGCCCAGGCCGCGCAGAGACACGTTCTGCAGACCGACGCTGCCGTTTTCGGTGTTGCTGTTCGTGGTTCCGATGGTGTCGGGACCGATCATCTTCTGCAGAACGTCTTCGACGTCCACGGCCTTCGTCAGCACGAACTGATCGGCAGTCGCCACCGAGAGCGGGCTCGCGCTGGTCAGATCCGTCGTCGGAATGCGCGAACCGGTGACGACCACCGTCTCCGTCGCGGTGGTGTCGGCAGCACGCGCCGCCTGCACACCGAGAGTCAGAAGGGCGGATGCTCCGAGAAGCATGGCCGACTTCAGACCCTTGTTGATTTTCATTTCGAACACTTGGAACCCCCTTGGTTGGCCGCAGAGTCGAGGACCAACGAGTGCTAGCCGGGAACCCCAATGTTCGCCGGCGATGCCGCAATTGCCTTCGCAATCAGCGGCTTTTCGTTGCACGAAAGCTATGAGAGCCTGCCTGCAGGGTCAAAAGAGATTCACGCGGTCGCAGCATTCCTATCGGTTCTGTGGCATTTAGGTCTCAAGTTCTCTACGCCGGAGAATATTAGGATCGAAATCAGCATGCGGATGAAATTTTAATGCCGAGACGGCGCAGGCTGCCGCACGAAACGAAGATGCAGTTACCAAATTTATGTATTTGGTGCGACTGCGAAGTCGGCCCGGATAGCCTTAACTGTGTGGCTTTTATGCCGACCAGTCCCAGACGAGGCGCCAGAAGTATTGACGGGGGCCGGTTGCGCCATCTCTTGCCCCCCCTTTGCGTCCCTGCGCCCGAAGGACATAACTGCCCCGCCAGGCGAGAGACGCGATGACCAGCAAAGCCAAGAACGACGCCCCCGGACCGGCGGTGGATCAGATGAGTTTCGAAACCGCCCTGCGGGAGCTTGAGCAGATCGTCGCGCGGCTCGAACAAGGCGAGGTCGATCTGGAGGATTCGATCGCACTCTACGAGCGCGGTCAGGCGCTTAAGCTTCATTGCGAAAAGAAGCTGAAGGCCGCCGAAAGCCGGCTAGAGAGGATCGTCCAGGGGGGCGGTACCGCCACGGGGGTGGAACCGATGGACCTCGGCTCGTCTTGATTTGGGGCGGAAAAAGACCGAGTCTTTTCGCAGTGCAATAAGAGCGCGCCCCGCGCGGAGAATTTTCGGCCATGGGTCTTCCCACGAAAACACCCTTACTCGACGGCGTCGACGAGCCGCATCAGCTGCGCGCCCTCGATAAGAAGGACCTTCGTCAGTTCGCGGACGAACTGCGCAAGGAGATGATCGACGTCGTCTCGGTCACCGGCGGCCATCTGGGCGCGGGGCTGGGTGTCGTCGAGCTGACCACGGCGCTGCACTACGTCTTCGACACGCCCAAGGACAAGATCATCTGGGACGTCGGCCATCAGGCCTATCC
>CAZMHP010000211.1:0-5597 GCA_964566095.1 uncultured Rhizobium sp.
CCGACGCGCCGGCGCGCATCGTGTTCAACGACCATCGCCGCTTCGGCCTGATGCTCCTGGTCGAGACCGCGCATCTGGATGAGCACAAGCTGTTTCGGGGCTTGGGCGTCGAGCCGTTGTCCGACGCCTTCGACACGGCATTTCTGCGCGCGGCGCTCAAGGGCAAGAAGACGCCGATCAAGTCGGCGCTGCTCGACCAGCGGTTGATCGCGGGGCTCGGCAATATCTATGTCTGCGAGGCGCTGTTTCGCGCCAAGACCTCGCCCAGGCGGCTCGCGGCGAAGGTGCGGCCCGACCAGATCGCGCTGCTCGTGCCGGCGATCAAGGCCGTGCTGCGCGCCGCGATCAAGGCGGGCGGATCGTCCTTGCGCGACCATAAGCGAACCGACGGCGAGCTCGGCCTGTTCCAGCACAATTTCCAAGTCTACGGCCGCGAGGGCGAGCCCTGCCCCGGCTCGGCCTCAAGCAGCGAAGCGATAGGCCTCAAAAAAACTTGCGGCGGCACCATCAAGCGCATCGTGCAGGCGGGGCGTTCGACGTTTTATTGTCCGAAATGTCAGCGGTAGAAACGATCGGTCGATCCTGAATCGTGACTCTCATCCTTCGACAGGCTCAGGATGAGGATTTGGCCACCTCCTCATGCTGAGCCTGTCGAAGCATGCGGAGGCGGCGCGTTCTTCGTTCAGGCCACTTCCCCTCACGCCGCCGGCTTCGGATGGGTTCGTGGCAGCGGCGCGCCGCCTTCCAGCAGAGTCTTAAGGCCCGACAGGATGCGCGGCCAGCCGCCGGACACCGCTTCGATGAGCTTGGAGTTCTCGACATCGATTTCATGCAGGATGGTCAGGCGGCAGACGTCGCCGTCCGGCTCGATTTCGTAGGTGCAGCGGCCGAAGCCCTCGGCCTTCAGTTCGGGACGCAGTTCGTGGCGCCATTTGATCACCGCGCGGCGCGGCGGATCGGCTTCCAGGATCTCTCCGGCGTCGGCGACGCGGCCGTCGGCGAACTTCATCGTCCAGGAAGCGCCCGGCTTCCATTCGGACTCCTGATGAATGTCGAACCAGTATTGTTTCTGGAATTCCGGCTTGGTCAGCGCATCCCACAGCTTTTGCGGCGTGGTGCGGATATAGGTGACGTAGACATACCGGCTGCTCATGGCTCTTCCCTTTCAAGATTTCGCTTCAGTTCACCCAACGCTTTGAGACGGCCGCGCTCGAACTTGCCGATCCAGCGATCGGCGATCTCGCCGATCGGCACCGGGTTGATGAAGTGCAGCTTCTCGCGCCCCTCGCGCCTGGTCGCGACGAGGTTCGCCGCCTCCAGGATATCGAGATGCTTGGTCACCGCCTGGCGCGACATCGCCAGCCCCTCACACAACGCACCCAAAGTCTGTCCGTTCTCGTTGTGAAGCCGGTCCAGCAGTTGACGACGGCTCTTGTCCGCCAGCGCCCGGAACACGGCATCCATGCTCATGACTCTAATATGCAACTATTTGGTTGCATGTCAAGCGCGCTGGCGCCGTCATCATTTTTGCCCGGTGACATCGATTTAATCGCCCGCGGAGTCGGGATTTACCGGCCATTAGCCCGCGGGGCGAATGATCCATCGCGCGCCGCCGTGGCGCGAAACGAGTTGGAACGACATCGGTCTTGGGGGACGGTGGGTTCACGCTTGCGCAGGAGGTCTGCTCATGAGCGTTGCCCTGAATCAGTTTCCCGAACAGATATCGCCAATGCTGCTCAAGCATGGCGGCGTCGGAATCGGGCCGCTGCTGCCCGAAGACACGGGAGCGCTCTTCGTCTGGACGAACGACATCGAAGCCCAGGGGCTGGATCAGTCCTATCGGCCGGTCGACGGCGTGGCGTTCTCCACCTGGCTGAGCACCTTCGCCAGCGATCATTCGCGCGTGCTGTTCGCGATCCGCGTCGCAGGAAACGCAGCGATTGCCGGCTACCTGATGCTCAGCAACATACACCCGGTCAACCGCTGCGCCGATCTCGGCATCCGGGTGGGGCGGGAGGCCGATCGCGGCCGGGGCATCGGCACCGCCGCCACGGCGCTCGGCCTCGACTATGCGTGGACGCATCTGGGCCTGACGCGCGTGCAGCTTCGCGTGCTGGCCAGCAACGGGCGGGCGGTTCGCGCCTATGAGCGCGCCGGATTCCGCATCGAGGGCCGCCATGCGCGGGCGGCCTATATCGCGGGCGCCTGGCACGACATGCTCAGCATGGCCGCCATCCGTCCGGGCGCGACAGAATCCTGAGGATGGCCTATACCGCCTGTCGATTTCGCGGCGGGAGCCTCCTGATGAACCACCTGAATATCGTGGCCACGCTCGACGGCAAGGTCGGCGTCGTCACGCTGAACCGGCCCAAGGCGCTCAACGCGCTGAACGCCGAACTCTTGAGCGAACTTGTCACGCAACTCGAAGCGTGGGACCGCGACGATGCGGTGCGCTGCATCGTGCTGACGGGTTCGGATCGCGCCTTCGCGGCCGGCGCCGACATCAAGGAGATGGCGCCCAAAACCTATATGGAGATGTACCGCGAGAATTTCTTCGCCGAAGCCAATGACCGCATCGCCGCGGTGCGCAAGCCGATCGTCGCGGCGGTGGCCGGCTGGGCGTTGGGCGGCGGCTGCGAGCTCGCCATGCTGTGCGACTTCATCATCGCGGCCGACACGGCGAAGTTCGGCCAGCCGGAGATCACGCTCGGCGTCATGCCCGGCATCGGCGGCAGCCAGCGGCTGACCCGCTTCGTCGGCAAATCCAAGGCGATGGAGATGTGCCTGACGGGCCGCAACATGGACGCGGCCGAGGCCGAACGCGCCGGGCTCGTCAGCCGGGTGGTGCCGGCGGCGGAGTTGCTGGCCGAGGCGATGAAGGCGGCGCACAGAATAGCCGAGCAGTCGCTGCCCATCGTCATGATGACCAAGGAGACGGTCAACCGCGCCTATGAGACGACGCTGGCGGAAGGCGTGCGCTTCGAGCGGCGGCTGTTCCACGCCATGTTCGCCACCGCCGATCAGAAGGAAGGCATGGCTGCCTTCGCCGAGAAGCGGAAGCCCGATTTCGCGGATAAATAGTCATTTGACCCCTGCCCCGGACGGGGCTATACGCCCGCCTCCGATTTCGAGCAGGAAGACCCATGCCCAATATCGCCTCGTCCAAGAAGCGCGTCCGCACCACGGCCAAGCGCACCGCCATCAACACCTCGCGCAAGACCCGCGTCCGCGGCTTCGTCCGCAAGGTCGAAGAGGCGATCGTGAAGGGCGACAAGGCGGCCGCCCTGGCGGCGCTCAAGGCCGCCGAACCGGAGATCATGCGCGGCGTTTCCAAAGGCATCCTGCACAAGAACACGGGGGCGCGGAAAGTCTCGCGCCTGTCCAAGCGCGTCGCCAAGCTCGCCAAGTAACTGAGATTTCGAGAGGATTCCGAATTCTGCCTCGGAACGGGCGTTTTATTGTCCGTAGACTGAAAATCCTTGTACGGGCAAGTTATTGCGGTGCAATGACAGAAGGATGACAGCTAAGCCCCTGATTCGGCGGCGGAACGCTGTTCGGTGTAAAATCCTTATACGGACAAAAGACTTAGCCCGATAACAAGTTGATACAGAATCGTCAAAGTTCCTGATCCGTTCACTTGTCAGCGAATCGGAAATGCGTGACATTAACCTTCGTTCGGTGGGCAAGAGAAAAAGATGTCGAACACAAACAATAATATAAGAACAGTATTCGAGACATCCGTCCGGTTTCCCGGCCTCGACTGTAAGTACAGTACCCTCTGAATCCTTGAAATGACCGACAGACCAGACTGGGCCTTGGCCCGGTCGCGGGTGAATTTTGCCGAAGCGACAGACCCATGGCCACCGTTAATCCTTCTCCAGACTACGCCGGCGATTTGTCGCCAGAAGAGGCATGGGCGCTCCTGAAGAGCGATCCGGCGGCCAGGCTGGTCGATGTGCGCACCTCGGCGGAGTGGAATTTCGTGGGCATCGCCGATCTGAGCGCGCTCGGGCGCGAGGCGGCGTTGGTGGAATGGCAGATCCTGCCGTCGATGCAGGTCAATCCCGGCTTCGTCGCCCAGACCGGCCAAGCCTGCCCGGAGCCGACGGCCCCGGTCCTGTTCCTGTGCCGTTCGGGCGCGCGCTCGCGCAGCGCGGCGATCGCCATGACGCGGGCGGGATACGCCAAGGCCTACAACATCGCGGGCGGCTTCGAGGGCGACCTCGACGCGGATCGCCATCGCGGAGGCAAGAACGGTTGGAAGGCCTCGGGCCTTCCTTGGAAACAGACGTGAGAGGGGAGCCAGGCATGCGACGAGACGCAGCGGTCTAAAAGACCGACGCACGACGAACCGGGCGCAAAGCCCGGAAGCAAACAAGGGCTCGCCGGCCCGGCAGCGGGGCTGCGAAGGCCGGTCAAGACGCGGGTGAGTGGGTAATGGGACAGATGATAAACAAGCCGATGCGGCCCGATTGGCCGGCGGCCTGGTCGGGTGCGCGCGAGCGGCTGCGGCGCGAGTTGGGCGATGCGGTGTACGACGCCTGGATTGGGCCTCTGACGCTGGACGGGTTCGAGCGGGACGAGATCAAGATCGGAACGACCAAGTCGTTCATCCGCAACTGGGTGGCCGAACGCTATGTTCCGCGCATCGAGCGCGCACTGCGGGCCGAAGGCGCCGAGCCGCAATCGATCGCCATCGTGCTCGCGCCCTCCAAGCCGGTGATCGGCGGCGGCCTGGCACGCGAACCGCGGGCCGAGGCGCAGGCCGGGTCCGCCGCCATCCCCACGCCGGACGAGGATGTCGCGACCGAGACCAAGGGCCTGTGGACGCGGATGCTCCATCCGCAGCAGACCTTCGAGAGCTTCGTGCCCGGCCCGGCGAACGAGTTCGGCCTTTCCGCGGCCAAGAGCTTCGCCGACGGCGCGCAGAACGACGTCAGCCTGCTCTACATCCATGGCGGCTTCGGCTACGGCAAGACGCATCTGCTCAACGCCGCGGCGCTGGAATTCCGCAAGCGCGGCAAGCGCTCGCTGTTCCTGCGCTCGGAAGATTTCATGCGCCACTTCCTGGGCGCGCTCTATCGCAAGGACACGCTGGCCTTCAAGGAAGAGCTGCGCACCGCCGAAGTGCTGATCATCGACGATCTGCAGCACATCTGCCGCTCGACCGCGACCGCGTCGGAGTTCCTCTACACGGTGAACGCCTTCGCCGATCTGCGCCGCCGCGTGGTGATCGCGGCCGATCGCGCGCCCTCGGCGCTCGAAGGGCTGGGCGCCGACGTCAAGTCGCGGCTTGCCGGCGGGTTGGTCGTTGCGCTGAACAAGCCGGACCGCGAGACGCGCCTGGCCATCCTCAAGGCCCGCGCCGCCGACTTCGCGCGTATGAAGCCGCACGCCCTTCTGACCAACGACGTGCTCGAGCACATCGCCGACATGGAGGAGGCGAGCCCACGCGAGCTGATCGGCGTGTTCACCAAGCTCGCCACTTACACCGACCTCACCAAGAAGCCGGTAACGCTGGAGACCATCGAGGACGTGGTCGGCCTTCGCAGCGCGCCCGGGGCCAAGACCTCGATCGAGGACATCCAGCGCAAGAC
>CAZMHP010000212.1:0-5582 GCA_964566095.1 uncultured Rhizobium sp.
GCCCGCCGCCGCCATGCGGCGTCGAGAAGGTCTTGTGCAGGTTGATGTGCATCGCATCGATGCCGAGATCGCCCGGCCGCACGCGCCCCGCGATGGCGTTGAAATTCGCGCCGTCGCAATAGAAATAGGCGCCCGCGCGATGCGTCGCGTCGGCCATGTGGCGGATGTCGCGCTCAAAGAGGCCGCAGGTGTTCGGATTGGTGAGCATGATCGCGGCGACGTCGGGGCCGAGCTTTCCTTCCAGCTCCACCATGTCGACGCGGCCGTCGGCCGTTCCGCCCACCTCGTCGATGGTGAAGCCGGCGAAGGCGGCGGTGGCGGGATTGGTGCCGTGCGCCGATTGCGGGACCAGGATTCGCTTGCGCGTCTCGCCGCGCGCGGCGATGGCGGCGCGAATCGCCAGCAAGCCGCAGAGCTCGCCATGGGCGCCGGCCTTCGGGCTCATCGCCACCGCCGCCATGCCGGTGAGCGTGGTGAGCCAGGTCATGAGCTCCGCGATCAGCGCCAGCGCGCCCTGCGTCGCCGACCGCGGACTGAGCGGATGCAGATCGCCGAATCCCGGGAGCCGCGCCATCTTCTCGTTGAGGCGCGGATTGTGCTTCATGGTGCAGGAGCCGAGCGGATAGAGACCGGCGTCGATGGCATAGTTCTGGCGGCTGAGCCGGACGTAATGCCGGATCACTTCGGGTTCGGAGAGACCGGGAAGTCCAATGGCCGCGCGGCGTCTCATACCGCCGAGGCGCGTATCGGAGCGTTGCACGTCGGACAGATCGACCCCGGTCATGCCGTCACGGCCGAGTTCGAAAATCAGGGGCTCTTCATGGTCGAGACCGCGGTCGCCGGAGATCGTGGGCAATTCGTTGGCTTCGATGGTGCCTGGCGCAGTGGGGCGGCCCTGGGTGTTCATCGTCATGAAAGAACCTCGTTCAGCGCCCTGGCCAGGGCGTCGCAGTCTTCATCGGTGGTGGTCTCGGTGGCGGCGACGATCAGAAGATCGCGCAGCGACGGATCGTGCGGCAGCAGACGTGACGCCGGTACACCGGCGAGAATATCGCGGGCGGCCAACGCATCGACGACCTCGCTCGCAGGCTTCGACAGTCGCAGCGTGAACTCGTTGAAGAAGAACCGGGTGACGAGATCGACGCCGGGGATGCGCGCCAGCCTGTCGGCCAGTGCGCTCGCCTTGGCATGATTGAGCCGCGCCAGGCGCGCGAATCCCTCCTCGCCCAGCAGCGACAGATGGATCGTGAAGGCGAGGCAGCACAGGCCGGAATTGGTGCAGATGTTGCTGGTCGCCTTTTCGCGGCGGATGTGCTGTTCGCGGGTGGAGAGCGTCAGCACATAGCCGCGCTTGCCGCTCGCATCGACCGTCTCGCCGGCAAGGCGGCCGGGCATCTGGCGCAGGAATTTCTCGCGCGTCGCGAAAAGGCCGACATAAGGGCCGCCGAAGCTCAGGCCGTTGCCGAGCGACTGGCCCTCGCAGGCGACGATATCGGCATCCTGGAAGCCGGGCGCTTCGAGCAGGCCGAGCGAAACGATCTCCGTCACCACGGCGATCAGCAGCGCGCCCTTGGCATGGGCGGCGGCGGCGATGGGCTTGAGGTCGCGGATCAGGCCGAAGACGTCGGGGCTCTGCACGACGACACAGGCCGTGTCGGAGTCGATCAGCGCGGCGATATCCTCCGCACGGCCCGGCGTCACCGGCGCGCGCACCACCTTGCCCGACAGCATGGCGACGGTTTCCACCGTCTCGGCATAGTGCGGATGCAGGCCGCCGGAGAGGATCGCCTTGGAGCGCCGCGTGATGCGCGCCGCCATCAGCACGGCTTCCGCGGTGGCGGTCGAGCCGTCATAGAGCGATGCGTTGGCCACCTCCATGCCGGTGAGCAGCGCCACCTGCGTCTGGAATTCGAACAGGGTCTGCAACGTGCCCTGCGCGATCTCGGGCTGATAGGGCGTGTAGGCGGTGAGGAATTCCGAGCGCTGGATCAGATGATCCACCGCGGCCGGGATGTGATGCTTGTAGGCCCCCGCACCGAGGAAGAAGGGCCCGGCCCCAGCGGCGGTGTTCTTGGCAGCCATGCGGCCGAGCTTGCGCTCGACCTCGATCTCGCCCTGACCATCCGGCAGATCGAAGACCGAGAGCGGCACGACGGCCGCTTGCGGCACGTCCTTGAACAGCGTGTCGATGGAAGGCGCGCCGATTTTCGCGAGCATCGCCGAGCGGTCGGAACTCGTTAGAGGATGATATCTCACGCTCTCACTCCCACACTTGTCATGGCCCGCGAATGCGGGCCACCCAGGTGACACCTGCGCTGGTGTCGATAGATGATCCGAGATCCATTCCAATCGATGTGCGCGCACCAACTGGGTGGCCCGCATTCGCGGGCCATGACAACTCCACCTACTGTCCCTTCACGAAGTCCGCGTATTGCTCCGCCGTCATCAACTTGGCGAAGGCGTTCCTGTCGTCGAGCCTGAGCTTGAAGAACCAGGCCGCGCCTTCGGGATCCTCGTTCACTTTGGCGGGCTCCTGCGCCAGCGCGTCGTTGCTGGCCGTGACCTCGCCGCCGAGCGGGGCGAAGACGTCGCTCGCCGCCTTCACGCTTTCCACCACCGCCGCTTCGCCGCCATGAGCGATTTTGCGGCCGGCCTCCGGCAATTCGACGAACACGACGTCGCCGAGCTTCTCGGCGGCGAATTTGGTGATGCCGACCGTCGCTTCGTCGCCGTCGAGGCGGACCCATTCGTGCTGATCGGTGTAACGCACTTCACTCATTGGGCTCTCCGGTAGCGATGAGGAACAAAAGGCAGCGGCACGATGCGCGCAGGCAACGGTTTGCCGCGCACGATGAGGTCGAGTTCGGTGCCGTCGCCGGCGAATTTCGTCGCGACAGTGCCCATGGCGATCGGGGCGTTCAGCGTCGGGCCGAAGCCGCCGCTGGTGACGCGTCCGACAATGCGGCCCGACTTGTCGGCGATCTCTGCGCCCTCGCGGGCCGGCGCACGGCCCTCGGGGCGAAGACCGACGCGCTTGCGCGCCGCGCCATGGAAGACGCGATCCATGATCGCTTCGGCGGCTGGAAAGTCCTTGTCGATCTTGCGACGTTTGGCGATGGACCAAACCAGGTTCGCCTCGACCGGATCGGTGGTCTCGTCGATGTCGTGACCGTAGAGGCATAGACCGGCCTCGAGCCGCAGGCTGTCGCGCGCGCCCAGGCCGATGGGCAGAACGTCGGGTTCGGCGAGCAACGCCTTGGCAACACGCTCGGCATCGTCGGCGGCAAGCGAAATCTCGAAACCGTCCTCGCCGGTGTAGCCGGAGCGGCTGACGATGGCCGGCGCGCCGGCGACCGTCGCGCGCGTGACCTGCATGAAGCCCAGCCGATCCATGCCGGGCGCATGACGCTCCAGAGCGGCGGCCGCGGCGGGACCTTGGAGCGCAAGCAGCGCGCGATCGGGGCGCGGCTCGATCGTCGCGACGCCGGTCAGCGCATCGGCGATGTAGGCAAAATCGCCGTCTTTCGTGCCGGCATTGACGACGATATAGAGCGCGTCCTCGCCGACGAGGCGCGAGAACATGAAGTCGTCCTTGATCGTGCCATGGTCGTTGAGCAGCAGGCCGTAGCGTTGGCGCCCTGGCCGCAATCCGACCGCATCGGCCGGCGTCAGCCGCTCCAGGGCGCGCGCCGGATCGGCGCCGGAAAGAAACGCCTGGCCCATATGCGAAACGTCGAACAGCCCGGCCTTCTCGCGCGTGTGCAGATGTTCCTTGAGCACGCCCGGCGAGTATTGCACCGGCATCTCGTAGCCGGCGAACGGCACCATGCGCGCGCCCAACTCCACATGCAGCGCGTGGAGCGGCGTGCGCTTCAGGATCTGATCGATATCGGTCACTGACAGTCCGTATACAGAGGTTTAGCCGGCGCGCCCGCATCTCGCGAAACTCGCGCCCCTCTGTCATTGGGACCTGAGAGATTTCCCCGCGCGGCCCCCACACGGAGCGTCGACGGATTACCCCTTCGGTGAGGACGCCGAAAACGGGCGCCCTGCTTTCCAGAAGTTCATCACCTGTCGCGGTCCTTTTGCCTGAGAGTTTCCGGGGCGGTTGCTCCTTCGGCCTTCGCCTTCGGCTCCGGCCGACGGGTCGGCCTTCCACGAAGTCAAACGTCTCCCGCGAGGGATCGATTGGATGGCCACAGACGCGCGCCCCAAGGCGGACGGCTGCGTTGGGATCATCATAGAAAGAGCGAACTGCAAGTCAACGAAACGCGCAAAAAATACTGTGGGTTCACATCCGCTGCGGCACTTCAATGCCCAAAAGCGCCAAAACCTTTATCAATATGTCCAAGGTCAACCGGCACAGACCCAGCCGCGCGGCGCGGAGCGCGACGTCCGATTCGGACAGGATGTGATGCTCGGCATAGAAGCGGCTGTAGAGCTGCGCCAGCGTGAACGCGAAGTCGCACAGGATGTTGGGCGCGCGGCCCCTTTCCGCCGCCGCCATCGCATCGGGCAAGGCGAGAAGCTGCAGCAGCAACTGGCGCTCTTCGTTCGAACGGATCACCGGATCGGCGGTCGTGAACCCCTGGTCGACGGCGCGGCGCAGGATCGATTGGATGCGGACTGCGGCATATTGCACATAGGGCCCGGTCTTGCCCTCGAATTTCGAGAAACGCTCGAGATCGAAGACGTAGTCGGTCAGCCGATAGTTCGACAGATCGGCGAATTTGAGCGTGGCGATGCCGACCTTCTTGGCGATGTCGGCCCGTTCCTCCGCCGAAAAGTCGGCGCCCATGCCCTGTTCCGCCAGGCGCTTTTCGGCCTCGGCGGTGACCATGGCGATGAGATCGAACAGCTTCATCACGCCGCCGGCGCGGGTCTTGAACGGCTTGCCGTCGGTGCCGTTCATGGTGCCGAAGCCGGCGTGCTCGAGAACGGCGTTGCCCGCGATGCCGGCCTTCCGCGCGGCGCGGAACACCTGCTCGAAATGCAGATGCTGGCGTTGATCGACCACGTAGAGGATGAGATCGGGGTTCTGCTCGGCGACGCGGTCGATGACGGTCGCGAGGTCGGTGGTGCCATAGAGCACCGCGCCGTCGGACTTCACCAGGATCAGCGGCGGCATCTCCTTCTTGTCGCTGTTGCGGGCGACGGGAACGACGAGCGCGCCTTCGCTCTCCACCGCGATGCCCCGCGCCTTGAGGTCGGCCACCATCGGGCCGACGAGATGATCGACGCTGGATTCGCCCTTCCACAAATCGAAATGGACGCCGAGGCTGGCATATTCGCGGTCGACGCCGACCTTCGAGACTTCGAAGAAATGCTTCCACAGGGCGCGGTATCCCGGCCGGCCGGCCTGCAGCTCGGCGGTCGCCTGGCGCGCGGCGGCCAGACGTGCCTCGTCGGCTTTGCAGGCGGCGGACGCTTTCGGGAACATCTCCTCCAGATCGTCCATCGTCACCGGCGATTGCGCGGGATAAGGGCCGGTGTAGCTCGCGTCGAAATAGACCGGCGCGATGCCGCGGATCGCGATCTCCGAGATGAGCTGGCCCATCTGCAAGCCCCAATCGCCCATATGG
>CAZMHP010000213.1:0-5556 GCA_964566095.1 uncultured Rhizobium sp.
GCGCCTGCACGAAGGGGCGCAGGCCCGTGGCGCTGACCCAGTGATAGACGGCGTCCGCGCCTTGGAGCACATGCAGATACTCGGTCTCCCAGATGTCGACCGACGCGGCATGCGGTCGGAGGAGATCGTAATAGGCGGACGGCTCCAGCACCGCGATCTCGCGGACATTGGCAAGCCGGGCGGACCACGGGCCGCGCGCCGCCGTCTCGCGCATCGCGGCGTGACTCGCCGCGCCCATGTTGTGCGGCACCTGAAAGGCGAAGGTGCCGCCGGGCGTCACGAAGCCAATGAGGCGCGGCAGGAGCGTGGCGTGATCGCCGAGCCATTGGAACGTCGCATTGGAGAAGATCACGTCGTAGGGCGCCGTTGCCGTCCAACGCGCGACATCGGCTTCGATCCAGTCCGCGTCAATGCCGGACTTCTTCGCCTGCGCCAGCATGTCGGCGGAGGAATCGAGGCCCTCGATCCGCGCCTCGGCCCAGCGCGCGCGCAACAGCGCCGTCGAATTGCCCGGACCGCAGCCCAGATCGACGACGCGCGCCGGCGCCGCGTCGGGAATGCGCGCGAGCAGCTCGGCGGCCGGACGCGTCCGCTCGTCGGCATGGGCGAGATAGGCTTGCGGATTCCAGACCATGCCAACGGGCTTCGTGTCAGGGGCCGGACGGCGGCTGCGCCAGATAGGCCGCGACGCGCGCCTGCGCATTCTCGCGGATGTCCATCGCGAAGAGCGGATAGTCGAGGCCGTGATAGTTCTTGCCGACGATGGCGAGACGGTTGAATTCGCTGCCCTTCTGATCCTGCGCGAAGAGGAAGCCGCCACGGCAGGCGGCCGTCGTATGCCCCTTCAGCGGCGCGGCGAGCGGTGGGAATTGCACGCCGCTCGACCTGTCGCTGCCCCAGAATTTGATCTGGAACCGTCCGCTGGACGGCACCGACCCCTTGTTCAGCGCGGCCGGCGCGAGCGGCCCGTCGCGCAGCCAGGTCAGCGGATTGACGCAGAGCAGCTTGTCTTTCGTGTCGGTGCGCACCGGCGTGGCGCCTTCGCCATAGGTCGCCCAATGGATGACGCAGTGCAGATCGGTCGGCGACGCGCAGGCGTGCACGGTCTTGAGGGCGTCGACCGCCTTGTCGGTGATGCCGCCGCCGATCAGATAGGCCGCGACCAGGCGCTGCGCCAGCGGCGTGCCGTCGATCCGCCGCTTGATCAGGTTGAAGCCGTGCTCGGTGCCCTGGCTGTGGCTGGCGATGATGAAGGGCCGGCCCTTGGAATAATGCTCCAGGAAGTAGCTGAAGGCGCGATCGACATCGGCATAGGCGAAGTCGCCGGCCTTCTTGAACAGCTCGGGCTTGGCGCCGACATAGCGGAAGATCGAGGCTTCGCGATAGCGCGGCGCATAGATCGCGCAGCAGCCGTTGAAGGCGCTGGCCTGGTTGGCCATCATCCAGCGCGTGTTCTCTTCCGTCTGGCTGTCGGCATCGAGCGGCGAATTCCAGTCGGCGCCGTTCATGTAGCCGGTCGGATGGATGAAGAAGACGTCCACCTTCGGATCGGCCGGCGACGGCGCGACGCCCGCGGGCACGAGGCCGGCCGGTCCGGGCTTACCCGGCAGCGCGGCCCAGGAGGCGGCATCGGCATAGTCCGGCGCGGCCACCTTGTACTTCAAATCCCAGCCATGATGCGGCCCGAAGAGCGCGGTGACGACCGCGGCCGTCGAACCGCTGAACCAGATCGCGGCGGCGGCCGCGACGAGCAGCACGACGATCGCCGCCAGCGTCAGCAGAAACGTTCTCATGGCATTCCCCCTCGAATATCGCCCAACCAGGCCATCCTAGAGCAATTCGCGGTCCGGAATCTCGATGCGGAACGTCGTGCCGTTCTCGCCGGTCGAGACCAGGACGATGTCACCGCCATGGGCACGGGCCAGATCGCGCGCGATGGCGAGGCCCAGGCCCGAGCCGCCGGCGCGCGCGGCGGTCGCGAAAGGCTGGAACAGCCGGGTGCGCAGATGGGGGGCGATGCCGGGTCCGTCATCGGCGATCTCGATCGCGACGCGCTGGCCTTGCCGGCGGGCGGCGACCTGGATGCTGCCCGGCGTGCCGCGCTCGACCAGCGCCTCCACCGCGTTGCGGATCAGGTTCAGCACGATGCGATAAAGCTGCTCGGCGTCGGCGTCGACCGTGAGATCGGCGGCGATGTCGTTGCGCAAGCAGATTTCGATCGGCGCGATGCGCGCCTCGACGGCATCGTCGCCCGCTTCCGCCACGAGCGCGGCGAGATCGACCAGCCGTCGCCGCGGCGGCCTTTCGTCGGCGCGGCCATAGCGCAGCGTATTGGTGGCGAGCGAGACGGCGCGGTCGATCGAGGCGACGAGGCGGGGCGCCAGCTTCTTCACCACCGGGTCGTCCACCGCCTTCAGACGGTCCGAGGCCAATTGGGCGTTGGCGAGGATGTTGCGCAGATCGTGCTGGATGCGCGCCACCGCGGCGCCGAGCGCCGCCAGCCGCGTCTTCTGCTGCAGAAAGCCGTAGAGGTCGCGCTGCATGGCGGCGAGCGCGCGTTCGGCGATGCCGATCTCGTCGCGGCGCGCGCTGGCCTGGACGATGCGGGCGGGATCCTCGGGATTGTCCTGGAAGGACACCATCGCCTCGGTCACCTGGCGCATCGGGCGCACGAGGACGAGATAGAGGCTCGCGAAGACGAGCAGCGCGGTGATCAAGGAGACGATGAGCCCCGTGACGACGACGCGGTCGGCATAGCCCAGAAGCTGGGCGCGGATCGGCTGCTCGCTCAGGATGATGCCGATGCTGTCGGCCGTCTTGATGTGGGTCGGCGCGATGACGTGCAGGATGCGGTTGCCGTCGTGCCACAGACAATCGAGCGCATCGATCATGTCGGTGGCGATGCCGGCATCGGTCAGGTCGATCGTGGAATCGATCCAGCCGACCTCGCCGTCCACCTGGAAGAGCTGGCGGCGGTCGGCATTCTTGAGCAGCACCTGCATCGCGCCGGCGCGCTGCAGCAGGATGGCGCGGACGTCGCCGGACAGCTGGTCGCCGCCCGGCTCGGTGAAGGGCAGGACCGCCAGCTCGGCGGATTCGATATGGTTGTCGAGCAGTTCGCGGTGATAATGGCCCACCGACGGCACGAAGATCAGAACCTCCGCCAGCATCACATAGAGCAGGGTCAGGAGCAGCAGGCGGCCGGATAGGCTATGGGCGACAAGCCCATAGGCTTCGGCCAGGCGGGCGCGGATGCGTCCAAACATGGCCGGCATAAAGCCCCAAGCAGGCGGCAATTCCTAGGGGATGGGGTGGCACGACCGCCCTGCCGGTCGCGGTTGACAGCCCACTAGTGAGGCCATAGAACCCGGCCCTCTTTCGACGCCTTGAAAAGTCCCGAGAAATCCGATGAAGCGCCCCTATCAGCCGAGCAAGATCGTCCGCAAGCGGCGCCATGGCTTTCGCGCACGGATGGCCACCGCGGGCGGCCGCAAGATATTGGCCCGCCGTCGGGCCCATGGCCGCAAGAAGCTCTCCGCCTGAGCCTCCCGGCCCCAAAGAGGGGCAGGCGATGGTCCGCCTCAAACAACGCAGCGACTTCCTGCGCGCGGCACGGGGCATCCGCCGTGTCACTCCCGGCCTGACCTTGGAAATCTGTGCCAATCCGGCCGGGACGGACGTTCGCGTGGGATTTACCGCCAGCCGCAAGATCGGCGGCGCGGTGGTGCGCAACCGGGCCAAAAGGCGGCTGCGGGCGGTCGCGGCCGAAGTTCTTCCCCTATCCGCGGTCCCGGGCACCGACTATGTTCTGGTGGCGCGGCGCGACACGGTCGCCCGTCCGTTCGAGAACCTCAAATCCGACCTTGCCCAGGCGCTGCGCGCGGCCCATCTCAAGCTCGGCCGCCCGGGAGAAAGCCAGTGAAGCCGGTTCGTCAGACTCTGCGCGGGATCGCGGTCGCGGCGCTGGTGGCGCCCATCCGGTTCTATCGCGCCGTTCTGTCGCCCTTGTTTCCCCCGGCCTGCCGCTTTCAGCCCACCTGCTCGCATTATGCGATCGACGCGATCCAAACCCACGGCCCGCTGAAAGGCCTGGGGCTGGCCGCCCGTCGGCTCGCCCGGTGTCACCCCATTTCTTGGCTCGGCGGAGCATCGGGCTACGATCCCGTTCCGCCCCGATAGGTCATCGATGAACAACAGCGCCAACAACCGCAATCTGATCGTCGCCACGCTTCTGTCCGTGGCGATCTTCTTCGCCTGGCAATATTTCGTCGGCGAGCCGGCGATGAAGGCGGACCAGGCGCGCCGCGCGGCCGTCGCGCGCGCCGAGAAGCATCCGGCCGCGACGCCGGCCGGCGTACCGTCGCTGGGCGGCGGGGCCAACGCCCAGATGACGCGCGTCGCCGCGCTGGCGGCGGGCGGGGCGCGCGTCAAGATCGAGACCCCGGCGCTCGACGGCTCGCTGCTGCTCAAGGGCGCGCGGCTCGACGACCTGCGGCTCAAGAATTATCACGAGACCTCCAACACCAAGAGCCCGGAGATCGTGCTGCTGGCGCCCAAGGGCACGGCCTATCCGTACTTCGTCGATTTCGGCTGGAGCAATGCGCAAGGCGTGAACCAGGCGCTGCCGGACGACAAGACGGTCTGGAAGCAGATCGGCGGAACGACCCTATCGCCCGATCATCCGGTGACGCTGTCCTGGGACAACGGCCATGGCCTGGTCTTCACCCGCACCATCGCGGTGGACGACAAGTTCATGTTCACCGTCACCGACAGCGTGACGAACAGGGGCGGCGCGGCGGCGACGCTTTATCCCTACGCGCTGGTGGTGCGCGACGGCGTGCCGCCGGGACAGCGCTATTGGGTGCTGCATGAGGGCTTCGTCGGTGTCGCGGACGGCACGCTGAAGGATGCCGGCTACGACGACTTCAAGAACGACGACACGCCGCCCAAGACGTTCTCGTCGACCGGCGGCTGGGTCGGCATCACCGACAAATACTGGATGGCCGCGGTCATTCCGCCGCAAGGCGAGAATTACGACGGCGCCTATCGCGGCTCGCCCTTCGGCGGCACCAAGGCCTATCAGGCCGATTACCGGCTGGGCGCGCACACCGCGGCGGCCGGCGGCGGCGCGACATCGGTAACGCATCATCTCTTCGCCGGCGCCAAGGTGGTCGACACGCTGCACCATTACGGCAGCACGCTGGGCATCCAGCGCTTCGACATGGCGATCGACTGGGGCTGGTTCCTGATCATCACCCAGCCGCTGTTCTGGGTGCTGGACCAGTTCTACAAGCTGCTCGGCAATTTCGGGCTCGCCATCCTGCTGCTCACCGTGGTGGTGAAGCTGATAACCTTCCCGATCGCCAACGCCTCGGCCAAGACCATGGCCAAGATGAAGAAGGTCCAGCCCGAGCAGGAGAAGATCAAGGAGCGCTTCGCCGACGATCCGGCCAAGCAGCAGCAGGCGATCATGGAGCTCTATCGCCGCGAGAAGGTGAACCCGGTGACCGGCTGCGTGCCGCAGCTTCTGGTGATCCCGGTGTTCTTCTCGCTCTA
>CAZMHP010000214.1:0-5519 GCA_964566095.1 uncultured Rhizobium sp.
GACGCCGTCTATCACTGGGTCAGCGCCACGGGCCTGCGCCCCTTCGTGCAGGCGCTCGATGGCGCCGAACGCGATGCTTTCATCGCCGAATACAAGCAGCGTCTGAACGCCGCTTATCCGCTGCGCGCCGACGCCACGACGCTGTTCCCGTTCAAGCGGCTCTTCGCGGTGGCACGAGCATAGAAACCCCACAGCGCTGCATTGCTTGACCATTACGTGGACTTAACGTCCCTATGCCCCCTGGAGTTGAGGTGGGCATGCGCATGCGCAAGGTTTTGACGATTCTGGGCGCGGCGGCCTGCCTGGCCTTGTTGTCGCCCAGCAGCGCACAGATGGGCGTAACGATCGGCGGTGCCAAGTCCGACGCGGATTCGCACAAATCCGGCGGCTGCCACGGTCCGTTCTGCATCGGCGTCGACGGCAAGACGGTCGAGAAGGTCCTAACGCCGGCGGACAAGCCTGCCAAGGACGCGCCGTCCGCGGCCCCTTCGCCGCAAGGAGCGAGCACACAAATCTGCGTCTACAAATTCAACGACCTGAATGGCAACGGCCATCGGGATTTCGGAGAGCCGCCTTTGGGCGGCTGGATCTTCACGCTCAGCTCCGCGAACTTTGGTCCGGTCCCCCTTATCGCGACAGGATCGGGGGGCGGTAGTTGCTTCACGACGGTCTTTCCGGCCGGCAGCTATACGGCAACCGAGACGGCGCAATCGGGTTGGCTGGCGACGACACCCGGAGGCCAGTCACAGACCTTTGCGCTCACGCCGGGACAAAATATCGATCTGTTCTTCGGCAATCGCCAATTGCAAACGACCCTTCCCGGCGTCGTCTGCATCACCAAATACAACGACCTGAACGGCAACGGCGTGCGCGATTCCGGCGAGCCGGCGCTGTCGGGCTGGCTCTTCACGGTGAAGAATTCGGCCGGCGCCATTGTCGATTTCGGCACCACCAATGCGCAAGGCCAGTTCTGCACAACCCATCCGTTGTCGGCCGGAACGGCGACCGCCTCCGAGGCGGCGCAGACCGGCTGGGTCAGCACCGATCCGGGCGGCACGATACCCACCAAATCTCTGACGGTCGTCGCCGGCGCCACGACCTATGTCGTCTTCGGCAATCGGATACCACCGCCGCCGCAGACGGGGCAGATTTGCGTCGCCAAATTCAATGACTTGAACGCCGACGGAATCCGCAATTCGGGCGAGCCGCTGCTGGCGGGCTGGCAGTTCACGATCGCCGGCCCATCCGGTCCACTCACCTTGACCACCGCCGCAAACGGCACGGCCTGCACGCCGGTGAGCCTGACACTGGGCTCGTATGTCGTCACCGAAGTGACGCAGTCCGGCTGGATCAGCACCGCCCCGGGCGGGACGTCGCCCCACCGGACCGTCACGGTTCTGCTCGGTCCCAGCACCAACAACCTGATGTTCGGCAACGCGCACACCGTGCCGGGGCAAATTTGCGTCGACAAATACTGGGATCAAAATCGCAACAACCAGTTCGACAGTGGCGAGCCGCTCCTGCCCGGCTGGACCTTCACCGTGCGCAACGGTTCGGGCGTCGTGGTCGGGACGGGCGTGACCGATGCTCAGGGGCGCTACTGCACCGCGCCGGGCTTGGCGCTCGGCACCTATGACGTCACCGAAACCCCGCAGCCCTGGTGGGTGAGCACCGATCCGCAGGGCCCGCCGATGGCCTCGCCGCCCTGGCACAAAGCGGTGACCGTGGTCGCGACGCACGTCGCCGAGGTCCGCTTCGGCAACATCAAATCCGGGCGGCTATGCGTCTTGAAATACAACGACCTGAACGGCAACGGACAACAGGATCCGGGCGAGCCGCCGCTGGCCGGCTGGAGTTTCCGCACCCGCTATACGAACGCGACCTCGGCGGCCGAAGACACGATCACCACCGATGCCAACGGCCTGGCCTGCATCGACTTGCCCCCCGGGGCCAATCAGCAGATCGACGAGATCCAGCAGCCGGGATGGGGCAGCACCGATCCGGTCGGCATTCCGTTTGGCTCGGGGCATTTCTGGACCTACAAGATCTACACCATCGTGGCGGGCCAGACGACCAAGGTCAGCATCGGCAACCGCTTGGGCGGTCCGGTGTCCGGTCACGTCTGCATCGTCAAATACAACGACGTCAATCGCAACGCCGTGTTCGACCCGGGCGAATGGAAGCTTTCGGGCTGGCACATCACCGTCAAGACCGCGTCGGGAACGACGGTTGGCACGCTGGTCACGACCACGGGCGCGCCGGCCTGCATGGACCTGCCGGTCGGAAGTTACGTCGCCACCGAAACGATGCAGTTCGGCTGGCGGAATTCCGATCCGCCGGGAGTCTCGCCGCAGAAGAGCTTCACGATCGGCTCCGGGCAAAGCGTCAATCTGGTCTTCGGGAACTACCAGATCCCGCTGCCGTGACGGTCAGTCGCCCAGCGCGACGCCTTCGCGCCGGGGATCGGCGCCGCCGACATAGCCGCCGGGCACGCGCTGGATGATGTGCAGCCCGCTTTCCAGGTCGTAGAGCACCACGGTGTGCCCCATCGCGGTCAAGGGATCGCGCAATGCCTCGAGCGATGTCCCCTTTTCCAGCAGCGTCGGCCCGTTGGGATTCATCGGATGGGGCAGCGCCGCGGCCTCTTGCGGCGTCAGGCCGCCGTCGATCATCGCGATCAGCGATTGCGCGACATAATCGATGATCGCCGGTCCGCCCGGCGAGCCGGTGGCGATGGCGAACTTGCCCGCCCCGTCGAACACGATGGTCGGCGACATCGCGCTCATCGGCCTTTTTCCCGGGCCGGGCGCGTTGGCGACGGGCTTGCCGTCGCGCACCGGATCGAAGGAGAAATCGGTCAGCTCGTTGTTCAGGAAGAAGCCATTCGCCATCGTCTCCGAGCCGAAGGCGAATTCGATCGTCGTGGTCATCGACACGACCTGGCCGCGATCGTCGACCACCGACAGATGCGACGTGCCGGGAAGCTGCTCGCTCTTCTGCGGCGCGTAATCCGCGCGCTTGTCCGGCGGCGTCCCGGCCTCAGCCAGACCCATGTCCTTGGCCGGATCGATCAGCACGGAACGCTGCGCCAGATACGCGCTGTCCAGAAGCCCGCGCACCGGCACGTTGATCACGTCGGGATCGCCCAGATACATCGCGCGGTCGGCGAAGGCGAGGCGGCTCGCCTGGGTGAAGAGATGCACTTCGCTGAGGGAATTGGGCGCCAGATCGCTTTGCGGAAAGCGCTCGAGCATGCCCAGGATCTGCAGCACCGCGACGCCGCCGGAACTCGGCGGACCCATCGAGCACAGCCGATAGCCGCGATAGGCGCCGCACACCGCCGGCCGCTCCACCGCGCGATAGTCGGCCAGGTCCTTCAGCGTCATGCCGCCCGGATTGATCGGCGCGTGCCGCACGGCCCAGACGATGTTCTTCGCGATCCTGCCGCGATAGAATGCCTTCGCGCCGCCCTTCGCGATCCGCTTCAGCGTCGCGGCGAATTTCGGATTCTTCAGGATCTCGCCCGGCGCCACCGGCGTGTTGTCGGCGTGATAGAAATAGCGCTTGAAGTCGGGCATGCGCGCCATCTGCGGAAATTGGCGCAGCTCCGCGGCCAGCTTGCGGCTCACCGGAAAGCCGTGCTCCGCCAGCTTGATCGCCGGCGCGAACAGCTTGGCCCAGGGCAGCCGCCCGTATTTCTTGTGCACCAGGTCGAGCAGCGCGACGACGCCGGGAACGCCGGTCGAAAGTCCGCCGGGGATGGCGTCGAAATGCGGTCGCGGCTTGCCGTCGTCGCCCAAGAACATGCCCGGCGTCGCCGAGGCCGGCGCGGTCTCACGGCCGTCGAAGCTCTTCACCGACTTTGTCTTGGGGTCGTAGAGCATCAGGAAGGCGCCGCCGCCGATGCCCGACGATTCCGGCTCGACCAGGGTCAGAACGAGCTGCGCCGCGATCGCGGCGTCCACCGCCGATCCGCCCTGGCGCAGCATCTGCCGCCCGGCCTGCGCCGCAAGCGGGCTTGCCGCCGCGATCATGTGACGCTTGGCGGGGGGCGCGTCGGCCGCCGCCGCCGGCCAGCCGAGCGCCAGGACGCAACCGACGGCACACACCAGACGCCGCACCGAAACCATCGAAGTCCTCGCTCTTTCCGCGTCGTTCTGCAAACGATAGCCTGCGTCGCATGGTACGCCCAGGCGCGCGCAATCTCATAACCGATGTGGCGGGGCTGCGCGTGGGGAATGCGCAAGACCCGCGCGCGCTGACCGGCGCGACCGTGATCACCGCGGACCGTCCCTTCAACGCCGTCGTCGACGTGCGCGGCGGCGCGCCCGGGACGCGCGAGACCGACGTGCTCGATCCGCTCAATCTGGTCGGTCAGGCCGACGCCATCGTGCTCTCCGGCGGGTCGGTCTACGGGCTCGAGACCGCTTCGGGCGTCGTAGCGGCCTTGGCGCAGGCCGGGCGCGGCTTTCGCATGACACCCGAAGCGCCGCCGGTGCCTATCGTGCCGGCGGCGATCCTGTTCGACCTCACCAATGGCGGCGACAAGGAATGGGGCGCGCAGACGCCTTACAATGCCCTCGGTCGCGCGGCGTATGGCGACGCGAGCGCAAGCTTTCCGCTCGGCAATGTTGGCGCCGGCCTGGGCGCGCGGGCCGGTGCCTACAAAGGCGGGCTCGGCAGCGCATCCGCCGTCACCGAGGACGGTTTCGCGGTCGGGGCGCTGGTGGTGGTCAATGCGCTCGGCTCGCCGGTGATGGCCGGCAGCGGCGTCTTCTGGGCGTGGCCGTTCGAGCAGGACGGCGAATTCGGGGGCCGTGTGCCGAAGGACGGAACGCGCGCCGATCTCGATCTGCCGTCCGACCTGAAAGGCGCGCCGCGCGCCGGAACCAATACGACGATCGCCATCGTGGCCCTGGATGCCGATGTCAGCCGCGTGGAACTGAAGCGTATCGCGATCATGGCGACCGACGGCATGGCGCGCGCCCTGCGCCCGGCTCATACGCCGTTCGACGGCGATCTGGTCTTCGCGCTGTCGACCGGCCGCCGGCCGGTGCCGGAGCCGCGCGCCCGTCACCTCATGCGGCTGGGCAGCATCGCCGCCGACACGCTGGCCCGCGCCATCGCGCGCGGCGTCTATGAAGCGGCAACGCTGGGGCCGATGCGCAGTTATCGCGACATCTTTTTTTCGGGAGGTTCACATGGATAAAGAACAAAGCTTCATTCTGCCGCGCCGCGCCTTCGTGACCACGCTGGTCGCCGGCTTCACCCTCGCCGCCGGGCCGGTCAGCGCCGACGCGATCGTCACCGACGCGAACGGATTGGAGGCCGGCGAGGTGTCGATCCCCGTCGCGGACGGCGTCATCCCGGGCTATCGCGCCCGTCCCGCCGGCGTCCGGCACGCCGCCGTCGTGCTGGTGATCCAGGAAATCTTCGGCGTGCACGAGCACATCAAGGATCTGTGCCGCCGTCTCGCGCATGCCGGCTACTACGCCATCGCGCCGTCGCTCTATGCGCGC
>CAZMHP010000215.1:0-5476 GCA_964566095.1 uncultured Rhizobium sp.
CGAACTCTTCCGCGAAATTCGTGAAGATGAAATCGGTGTGCTTCTCGGGCAGGAAGTTGAGCCGGCTTTGCGTGCCTTCCAGGAAGCCCTTGCCGGTGGCGCCGCCGGAGCCGATCGCGATCTTGGCCTGCATGATGTTCCACCCCGCGCCGAGCGCGTCGGATTCCGGATTGAGGAAGGTCAGCACGCGCCGCTTCTGATAGTCGTGCAGCACGAAACGCCAGGCGGTCGGCACCGCGACGGCGACCGTGGTGATCGCCGGCGCGATCCACCACCACGACAATCCGCTCAGGAACAGCAGCGACGCGCCGTCCGCCAGGATGATCAGCGTGGTGCCGAGATTGGGCTGCAGGATCACGAACACCGCCGGAATGCCGATCATCGCCAGCGCCAGGCCCAGATTGGCCGGCCGGGAGACGTCCTCCACGCTCTTGCCGTGCAGGAAACGCGACATCGCCAGCACCAGCGAGATCTTCATCAGCTCCGACGGCTGCAGGCCGAGCGGGCCCAGCGTGATCCAGCGCTCCGCGCCCTTGCCGACATGGCCGGCGATCACCACCGCGATCAAAAGGACCAGCGAGGCGCCGTAGAAGGGATAGGCCAGGCTCAGCCAGGTCCGGATATCGATCGTCGCCACGACCACCAGGATCGCGAAGCCGACCGCGAAGCGCCACATCTGCTGCCACGCCCAAGGCGAGAGATTGCCGCCCGCCACCGAATAGAGCATCGCGAAGCCGACGCAGGCGACGATGGTGATCAGCAGCACCAGGCCCCAGTTCACCTCATAGAGCTTGTCGACGACCGACAGCGTGCGCCGCATCGCGGCATAGGGACGGGTTGTCATCCGCGGTCTCCGTGCGGCGCGGGCGGCGCGCTCATCGCCGCGGTCAACGGATAGGCGGCGCGCATCTTCAAGGGATCGCGCTGCTGCGCGAAGCGCAGGATGTCGCGCGCCATCTGCACATGCGGATGCGCGGCCGTGGCGCCGTGCTCCATGATGATCGACAGCGCATAGCGCGGTGCGGCCACCGGCGCATAGGCGATGAAGAGGGCGTGATCGCGCAGGTTCCACGGCAGCGAGCCGTTCGACTTCACGCCGGTCAGCCGCTCCTGCTTGGTGATGACGCGCACCTGCGCGGTGCCGGTCTTGCCGGCCATTTCGAGCCCCGGCTCGGCGATGCGCCAGGCCGATGCCGTGCCGCCGCCATTGCACACCGCGTCCATCCCCGCGCGCACCATGGCGAAGGCATCGTCGGAGAACGGCAAGGGATCGGGCAGCGGCCGCGGCTGCGAAACCGAACCGACCGTGTGCGCGATGCGCGGGCTGACCGCGCGGCCGCTGGCGATGCGCGCGGCGACCGTGGCGAGCTGGATCGGCGTCGCCAGCACATAGCCCTGGCCGATGCCGGTGACCAGCGTCTCGCCCATCTGCCAGGGGATGCCGAAGCGCGCTTCCTTCCACGCCGCGCCCGGGATGAAGCCGGAATTCTCGCCCGGGATTTCGATGCCGGTGGCCGCGCCCAGCCCCATGGCGCGCGCCGCGGCTTCCATCTTGTCGATGCCGAGCCGCCGCGCGACCTCGTAGAAGAACACGTCGCAGGATTGCGCGATGCCGCGCGTCAGGTCGACGCCGCCATGGCCGTGCCGGTTCCAGCAGTGGAACTGGTGGTTGCCCAGCGTGATCGCGCCGGTGCAATTGACGTGCAGATCCTTGAGCCCGTTCTGCACCGCCGCCAGCGCCATCGCCGGCTTGAAGGTCGAGCCCGGCGGATAGGCGCCGGAGAGCGCCTTGTTCAGCAGCGGCTTGTGGTCGTCGGTGGTCAGCGCCTTCCACTGATCGGGCGTGATGCCGACATTGAAGAGATTGGGGTCGTAGCCCGGCGTCGACGACAGCGCGAGCACATCGCCGCTCTGCGCGTCCAGCACCACACAGGCGGCGCTCTCGGCGCCCAGCCGCTCGTCGGTGAAACGCTGCAGCTCGCGGTCGATGGTGAGCCACACGTCCTGGCCCGGCACGCCCGGATCGCGCGACAATTCGCGGATGATGCGGCCATAGGCGTTGACCTCGACGCGGCTGACGCCAGCGGTGCCGCGCACCTGATCGTCATAGGCCTTCTCGATGCCGCGCTTGCCGATGCGCGCGCCCGGCAGGCTCATCAGGGGATCGTCGTTGTCCTTCAGATCCTCCGGGCTCACCGCCGCGACGTAGCCCAGGATGTGCGCCAGCTCGGCGCCAAACGGATAGGCGCGCGTCTGCCCGACGTCGGGCTGAACGCCCGCCAGATAGGGAAGATGCATGTTGATGCGCGCGAACTCTTCCCAGGACAGATTCTCCGCCACCGGGACCGGCACGAATTTCTTGTTCATCGCAAGATCGTGCAGCACGCGCTTCTTCTGTGCGTCGGTGAGCAGGATCACCTTGGAGATCGTGTCGAGCGCCGCTTCGACGCCTTCGGTCGCCTGCTCCGATACCAGCAGGACGCGATAGTTTCTCCGGTTGTTGGCGAGTTCGACGCCGAAGCGATCCAGGATGCGGCCGCGCGGCGGCGCCAGAAGCCGCTGGTTGACCCGGTTCTCCTCCGCCTGCGTCTTGTACTGATCGCCGTTCTTGATCTGGAGCTGATAGAGCCGCCCGCCGAGCACGGCGAACACCGCCGCCATGCCGCCGGTCATGCCCAGCGAGCGCCTCGTGAAGGTGGCGTAGCGGCTTTTGTCCTTGCGGTCGAACAGCGGCATCTAGAAATCGCTCCGCAAGGGGCCGACCAGCCGCCGGTGGATGCCGCCGAGCAGGAACACCGCGAAGACGTAGAACAGCACCGTCGTCACCAGCTCGGCCATGACGGGCGCGATCGGCTCCAGCCGCCAGTGATAGAGCATGACGATGAGATACGCGCTGGCGCAGGCGACGAGCGCGCTCAGGGCGAAGCCGGTCAGCGCGCCGATGCCCGAAAGCCCCGCCAGCATGTCGCGCTGGTTGTCGAGAAAGGCATAGGCCGCGACATAGGAGGCCGCCCACACGCCCGGCGGTCCGCCCGAGAGGAAGTCTTCCAGCAAGCCCAGCATGAACGCCCAGAACGGCGACATCAGGTCCGGCCGCACGATACCCCAGAAGTAAAGCGGCATGAAGGACAGCAGCGGCGGCGGCAGCAGATTGCCCAGGAACGACACCGGAAAATTCGCGACCAGCGCGCCCAGAACGCCCAGGCTCACCGGCAGAATGGAAGACAGGACCCGTCCGCCCATGATGTTACCGGCGCGCTCCATCGCGGCTACTCGTTCCCGCCGGCATCGGCCGGGGCGGTTTGCGGCGGCGCGGTGACGACGGGCTTGGCGGCAGCGGGCAACGGCGTCGCGGCCTGCGGCTTGGCCGCTCCGGCCTGCGGCTTTGGCGCGGCCGGCGTCGGAGCCGTCACGGCGGGCGCGCCGGCGACCGGTATCGTCGGCGCGGGGACCGCGACCTGCGGCGGCGGCGCGGCCGGCGGCAGGCCGGCGGCGGTCGCCGGCAGATCCGACGGCGTGACGCCGGGCGGGGTCTCCGCCTTGAGCTTGAAGTCGACGATGTTGACGTCCTCGCTCGACGCCGGATCGGCCAGCAGCACGACGCGATAGCCGCCGCTGCCGGTCTCGACCACCGTGCCGATGGCAAGACCGGGCGGCAGCAATCCGCCGTCGCCGGAACTCACCACCTGGTCACCCGGATGCAGCCGCACGTTCTGCGACAGAAGATCGAGCGTCGGGGCGCTCGAATTGTCGCCCGCCATGATCGCCTGGACGTTGCCCGGCTGGATCGTCACCGGAATGCGGCTGTTCAGATCGGTCAGCAGGATCACCCAGGAGGTGTGATCGCCGGCCAGGAAGATGCGCCCGATCATGCCGCGCGCGTCGATCACGCCCTGCCCCGGCTTGACGCCCTGCGCCTTGCCGGCGTCCAGGATCATGGTCTCCAGGAACGGCCGGTTGGCGCGCCCGATGACGCGCGCCATCACCGACGACAGCGCCGGATCGGGCACCGCGTGCAGCAGAAGCTGATAGCGCTTGACGCGGTTGTCGAGCACCACGGCGGCGTTCTGCCATTGGCGCAGCCGCGCGTTCTCGTCCTTCAGGCGAAGGTTTTCCTGATAGACCTTGAAGACGTCGCCGATCGAACCGATCCAGCGGTTGAGGCTGGCGAGCGGCGCGTGCACGACTTCCAGCGCCGGCGCCGCCCAGTCCGTGACGTTGGCGCGGGCACGGTCGAACAGATTGCTCTGCGCCTTGCCGATCAGGATAAGGGCGATCGCGAGCGCGGCCAGGAGCGCGATGGGCAGCTGTGCCCCGCCCCGGCTGCGCGCGATCTTCCACCCGCCGTTGGCCATTTGCCCGACACGACCCTACTAAGAAGCACCAACTGAAAAACCAAAAACTTCACCGTCATTGCCCGGCTTGTCCGGGCAACCCAATTTTTTTTCCGCGGTGGAAAGAAAAATGGGTCGCCCGCATAAAGCGGGCGATGACGGCGGGACGGTAGGGCTCAAGAAACTCATCCTCAGAACGCCGTCGACAGAACGTGACGCATGCCCTTGGTGTTTTCGAGCACCCGTCCGGTGCCCAGCGCGACGCAGGAGAGCGGATCGTCGGCGATCGAGACCGGAAGGCCGGTTTCCTCGCGCAGCACCTGATCGAGATTGGCGAGCAGCGAGCCGCCGCCGGTCAGAACGATGCCCTTGTCCACGATGTCGGCGGCGAGTTCGGGCGGCGTCGCCTCCAGCGCGACCTTGACCGCTTCGACGATGGCGCCCACCGGCTCGGCCAGCGCCTCGGCGATGTGCCGCTGGGTGATGGTGATCTCCTTGGGCACGCCGTTCAGCAGATCGCGGCCCTTGATGTCCATCGTGACGCCGTTGCCGTCCGTGGGCGGCGCCGCCGAGCCGATCTCCTTCTTGATGCGTTCGGAGCTGGCTTCGCCGATCAGAAGGTTCTGGTGGCGGCGGATATAGGCGATGATCGCCTCGTCCATCTTGTCGCCGCCGACGCGCACCGAGCGCGAATAGACGATGCCGCCCAGGCTGAGCACGGCCACTTCCGTGGTGCCGCCGCCGATATCGACGACCATGGAACCGGTCGGCTCGCTGACGGGCAGGCCCGCGCCGATCGCCGCCGCCATCGGCTCCTCGATCAGATAGACCCGGCGCGCGCCGGCGGAGAGCGCCGATTCCTGGATGGCGCGCCGCTCGACCGCGGTCGAGCCCGAAGGCACGCAGACGATGATCATCGGATTGGCGAAGGAGCGGCGGTTATGCACCTTGCGGATGAAGTGCTTGATCATCTCCTCCGCGATCTCGAAATCGGCGATGACGCCGTCGCGCATCGGGCGGATCGCCTCGATGTTCCCGGGCGTTCGGCCCAGCATCATCTTGGCGTCGTTGCCGACGGCGCGGACCTGCTTCTTGCCGCCGCGGTTGATGGTGGCCACGACCGACGGCTCGTTCAGGACGAT
>CAZMHP010000216.1:0-5472 GCA_964566095.1 uncultured Rhizobium sp.
AGGTCGCGTATTGCCAGACATAGAAGCCGCGATAGAAGTGCGGGATGAACTCCCACTCGGTGCAATAGGCCGGATCGATCGTCATCACGCCTTGCGCCTCGCCGTGATACTTCTTGAGCAGGCCACAATAGATCTCCGACATGCGCTTGCCGGAGAGCGCGTGGCCGGCCTCGACCTCCTCGTGCAGGGCGAGCTGGAACTCGGCGAACATGGTCTGGCGGAAGAAGGTGCCGCGGATCAGATCCAGCGCCTCACCCAGATAATAGAGCTTCTCCTCGTCGGTCTTGGCGTGCGCCACCATGTAATCGTTGAGCAGCATCTCGTTGGTGATGGACGCGGTCTCGGCGGTGAAGGTGGAGTAGTTCGCGTTCTCGAAGGGCTGGGCATCGTGCGTCAGCATGGAGTGCACGCCGTGGCCCCATTCGTGGATGAACTGCGACAGCGCCTCGTAATCGCTGTTGTAGTTGAGGTGCAGATAGGGGTGCACGTCGTAGGCGGCGCCTTCCATATAGGCACCGCCCGCCTTGCCCGGGCGCGGCAGCACGTCCATCCAGCGGCCCGCGAAGGCCTTTTTCAGATGGGCGACGTATTCGGGACCATAGGCCTGCGTCACCTCGAGGCCGATGCGCTCCGCATCCGCGATCGTGAAACGCGGCGGATGATCGGTCTTAAACATCGTGGGATAGATGTCGTAGTAGGCGAGGTTGTCGGTGATGCCGAGCAGCTTCTTGCGCAGCTTCAGATAGCGATACATCGTCGGCAGGCCGGCATTCGCCTGTGCCACGAGCTGGCGATAGACGCCTTCGGGCATGTTGTCGGCGAAGACCGCGGCAGCCAGCGAATTGGGGAAGTGGCGCACCTTGGCGTTGAACACTTCGCCCATCACCTGCGCCGTCAAAGTGGCGCCGAACGTGCCTTCGTATTTCTTCCACATGCCCCAGAAGGCATCGAACACCTTCTTGCGGTCGGCGCGGACGGCCGATTGGCGATATTTCCCATAGGTGCCTTGTTCGATCGCCACCGTGCTTCCGTCGGACAAGGTCAGGGACGGAAACGGCACTTCGCCATTCGCCAGCACGCTGTAGATCGCGTTGGGTTGGCCCAGCACGTCGCCGGCGGCGGCCATGACCGACTCCGATTCGAGCGACAGCGTGTGCGGCGCCTGGCGCAGGACATCGCCGAGATAGAAGCCGAAGCGGCGCGCGAGTTCGGGCTGCGCCGTCTCGAAGGCGTGAACCTTGACGGCACCGACGGCGAGGATTTCGGGGACCACCCAGGCCGTCTTTTCGCTGTAGAGCGTTTGCAGCGAGGCGCTGAGCTGCTGGCGTTCCTGGTTTTCCGCGATGCGGACATCCTCGTCGCCCTTGAGCTCGGCATAGGAGCCCAGCCGCGAGAGACTGCGCTGGGCATCGCTGAAGTCGCTGAGCGCCGCGAGCATGCTCTTGGCGCTTTTGCCGAGCGTTCCCTTGTATTTGTCGAAGCCGGTCATGACCGTCTTCACGCGGTCGTGTTCCGCCGTCCAGGCCTGCGCGGAGGGATACAGATCGCTCAGATCCCACATATAGGCCGGGTCCACCGGCGCCGCGGCGGCCGATTCCGTCGCCGCCCGTCGTGTGACCGGCGCAGCGAGCGCATAGACCGCGCCGCACGCCGCGGCGACGAAAACCACCGCCGCGATCCTGACCGTCTTCATGGGTTCCACCCTCGCCTGAACTGCTTCTTGAGGGGCTTCCTACCATATCGGACCGGCCACGCCACGAGCCACACGCAGGCGTGAAGTTTCCGCCATGCGCGGATCGGCGCAGGTTGCCGGGGGACACACCCTTGCTAGGATGCGGCCGACTCCAAGATCGCATCCGACATGACCCAGAATCCCTTCTTCGAGCCCTGGCGCACGCCGTTCGAGGCGCCGCCCTTCGACCGCATCCGCCCGGAGCATTTTCGGCCCGCCTATGACCGCGCCTTGGCCGAACATGTCGGTGAGATCGCGACCATCGCGGAGAATCCCGGGCCGCCGAGCTTCGAGAACACGATCGTAGCGCTGGAGGGGAGCGGGCCGCTTCTGCGCAAGGTGGAAGCGGTGTTCCACAACCTCGCGTCGTCGCACACCAACGAGGCGATCCAGGCGATCGAACGCGATCTGGCGCCTGTGATGGCGAAGCATTGGAACGACGTCTATCTGAACGCCAAGCTGTTCGCGCGCATCGATGCGCTGCACGGGCAACAGGCCGGCCTCGATGCCGAAGCCTCGCGCGTTCTGGAGCGCTATCATCTGGACTTCGTGCGCGCGGGCGCCAAGCTCGACGGCGCGGCCAAGGAACGCCTCGCGGCGATCACCGAGGAATTGGCGAGCCTGGGCACGACATTCGGGCAGAACGTTCTGGCGGACGAGCAGGAATATGTGCTGCCGCTGGCCGAGGCCGACATGGCGGGCATGCCGGCCTTCGCCCGCGAGGCGGCGGCGCAGATCGCCAAGGATCGCGGCCTGGGCGCGCCTTATGCCGTCACGACCTCGCGCTCCAGCGCCGAGCCGATCCTGCAATTCGCCGACAGCCGCGCCTTGCGCGAAAAGGTCTTCGGGGCCTGGACCGCGCGCGGCGACAACGCCAACACGCACAACAATGCCCGGATCATCGCGCAGACGGTGAAATTGCGTGACGAGCGCGCCAAGCTGCTCGGCTATCCCACCTTCGCGCATTACAAGCTGGCCGACACGATGGCGAAGACGCCGGACAATGCGCGCCGGCTGCTGGAACAGGTGTGGACGCCGGCGCGGCGCCGCGCGCTCGAGGAGCGCGACGCGCTGCAGGAGCTGATCGCGCGCGAGGGCGGCAATTTCAAGCTCGCGGCCTGGGATTGGCGCTACTACGCCGAGAAGCTGCGCAAGGAGCGCTATGATCTCGACGATGCCGAGATCATGCCCTACTTCCAGCTCGAGAAGATGATCGAAGCGGCATTCTTCACGGCGCAGAAGCTGTTCGGTCTGGAGTTTTTCGAGCGCACGGACGTGCCTGTCTATCATCCCGATGTGCGGGTGTGGGAGGTGACGGGCGGCGGCCGGCATGTCGGGCTGTTCTATGGCGATTATTTCGCGCGCAGCTCCAAGCGCAGCGGCGCCTGGATGAGTTCGTTCCGCGATCAGGAGAACCTGACGAGGCCGGTGACGCCGCTGATCGTCAACAACTGCAATTTTCCCAAGAGCGAGCCGGCGCTGCTGTCCTTCGACGATGCCGAGACGCTGTTCCACGAGTTCGGCCATGCGCTGCACGGGCTTCTGAGCCAAGTGCGCTATCCGCGCCTGTCAGGCACGAATGTCGCGACGGATTTCGTCGAGCTGCCGTCGCAGCTCTTCGAGCATTGGCTGGAGACGCCCGAAATCCTGGAACGCTTCGCCGTGCATGCCAAGACGGGTGAGCCGATCCCCAAGCCGCTGATCGAGAAGCTGGCGGCGGCGCGCAATTTCAATCAGGGATTCACCACCGTGGAATTCCTGGCATCGGCGCTGGTGGATATGGATTACCACACGCGGGACGACGCGCGCGCACTCGATCCGCGAACCTTCCAGGCCCAGGCGCTCGAGCGCATCGGCATGCCCGAGGAAATCGCGATGCGCCATGCCAGCGCGCATTTCGCTCATATTTTCACGGGCGACGGCTATTCGGCGGGCTACTACTCCTATCTGTGGTCCGAAGTGCTCGACGCCGACGGCTTCGACGCCTTCAAGGAAGCGCACGACGTGTTCGACCCCGCGACCGCCAAGCGGCTCCACGATTACGTCTACGCGGCCGGCGGCACGCGTGATTTCGCAGAAGCTTATCGTCTGTTCCGCGGCCGCGATCCCAAGATCGACGCGCTGCTGGAAGGTCGGGGGCTGGCGGCGTGAGCGCCATCCATCTGTCGTATCCGGCGCGCCATGTCGCGCTGATCGAGATCGACTATCCGCCGATGAACGCGCTGGGCCGCGGCCCCCGCGCGGCGCTTCTGGCACGCCTCGAAGAGATCGACGCCGGCGGCGACGTGCGCGCCGTCGTGCTGACGGGCCGGGGCCGCGCTTTTTGCAGCGGCGACGATCTGAAGGAACAGGCGGAGGCGCAGCGGTACGGCTCGACCGAGCACTTCGGCGCCTTCGGCCGCGTGCTGGAGCGGATCGAGACGTTTCGCCTGCCGGTGATCGCGGCGGTCAACGGCCATTGCCTGGGCGGTGGGCTGGAGCTTGCCAGCGCCTGCGATATCCGCCTCGCTTCCACCGAGGCGCGCTTCGTCTGTTCCGGCGTCAATGTCGGTTTGATGGCTTCGACCTACCGGCTGCCGCGGTTGATCGGCGTGGCGCGCGCCAAGCACATGCTGCTGACGGGACTGCCGCACGACGCGAAAACGGCGGAGGCTTTCGGCCTGGTCACGGCGGTGCATCCGGCGGATGCGTTGCTGGGCGAAGCCGTCGCGCTGGCCGAGCGCATCGCGAGCCGGGCGCCGCTGTCGGTCGAGGCGGTCAAGCGCACCGCGTCGCTGGCGCCCAATCTGTCGCCCGAGCAGGCGGCGCAATTGAATGCGAAGGAACTGGCCGTGCTCAGCAAGAGCGCCGATCACAAGGAAGCGCTTGCCGCCTTCGCGCAAAAGCGCGAGCCGGATTTTAAGCGCGAATAAGTCCGTCGCGCGGCCTGATCGGCGCGGACGACGGGAAGACCGCCGCGAGCTGCACCCCGTGTAGACCCATATGGTCGCGCAGCACGCCCGTGGCGATGGCACGGAAATCCGTCGTCGGCTTCAGATCGCGCCCCTGGTAGAGATCGCCGGGCTTCAGTCCCGGCCAATCGGCGAGCACGCGGCCGCCCTTGATCGCGCCGCCGGCGACGAACACCGCGCTTGCGGTCCCGTGATCGGTGCCCTGGGTGCCGTTCATCGCGACGGTGCGGCCGAACTCGCTGACCGCGAGCACAGCGGTGTCTTTCCACACCGGCCCCAGCGCCGATTTGAGCGCCGCGATGCCGCGATCGAGCGTCAGAAGATTGGTCGAGAGCGGACTGAAGGCACCGGCCTGGTTGACGTGCGTGTCCCAGCCGCCGATCTCCACCATCGCGACGCGCGCGCCGTCCGGCGCGACGAGGAATTTCGCCGCCGCCGTCATCAACCCTTCGAAGGCCCTATAGCCGCCGGCGACCGGCGTTCCGTTCGCGACACCGTTGGCGGCCTGGGCGCTGGCGAAGTTCTTCGCGAGCTTCGGATCGGTTTCGCCATAGAGAGACGCCAGCCGCGCGATCGTGTCCGCGTCGGGCGGCGCGAAGTCGGACGGCGCCCAGGACGTCACGGCCGCCGGTCCGCGCAGGATCAGCGGCATATGCGCATCAAGCGCAACGCCCAGCGGCTTGCCCGTCCCGGACATCTGCGCCAATGCGCGATTGAGCCAGCCGGTATCGAGACCGTAAGGCTGCTCCGAGCCGTTCTCGAGCAGGTTCTGGCCGTCGAAATGCGAGC
>CAZMHP010000217.1:0-5458 GCA_964566095.1 uncultured Rhizobium sp.
TTCCTGCCCGAGAAGCACACCGATTTCATCTTCACGAATTTCGCGGAAGAGTTCGGCTTCGTCGGCTGCGTCGCGCTCCTGATCCTGTTCGCCGTCATCATCGGTTACGGCGTGCAGATCGCCGCCAGCGCGCGCAGCCAGTTCGGCCGGCTGCTGGCCATGGGCCTGACGCTGAACTTCTTCTTCTACATCATGATCAACGCCGCGATGGTGATGGGGTTGATCCCGGTCGTCGGCATTCCCATGCCGCTGATCTCCTATGGCGGTTCGGCGATGTTCTCGGTGATGTTCGGCTTCGGCCTCTTGATGAGCGTGCACGTCCACCGCCAGGTCGAGATTCCGCGCCATTCCGGCGGGATCATCTGACGCGTCGGAACTTCCCGGAACCAACCTGTCCGCGCTCCGTTTCCACGGCGAACGAAATCGCACGGAGCCACGTCATGCTGACCCGCACCACTCGTCTCATCGCCGCGGCGGCGCTCGCGCTGGGCGGGGGAACCACGGGCGCGCTTGCCGATTCCTGCAGCGGTCACGGTCACGGCACCGGTACGGTGCTGGGCGCGGTCGGCGGCGGCGCCATCGGCAGCGCGGTCTCACACGGCAGCCTGGCCGGTGTGCTCGGCGGCGCGGTGATCGGCGGTCTCGCGGGCAACGCGGTGTCGCGCGACATCGATTGCCGTCACGGACACCGGTCTTATCGCCACGCCCGTTACGAGCGCGACCGCTACTATTATCGCAACGGCCACCGCTACGCGCGCTGGTGATAATCGCCGCGTTTTCGCGCTTTTTCACAAGCTGTGCAGCGCCGAGCCGCCATGCTGGACAGGCCAAAACCGCTCTGCTATAGCCGCCCGCCTTGCTTGTTAAGCAGGCGCGCAATCGATGTTGCGCTTTGGATGGGCCGGTAGCTCAGTTGGTAGAGCGTTCGACTCTTAATCGAATGGTCGTGGGTTCGATCCCCTCCCGGCCTACCATCCAAAACTCAGTGATGGCCGCCGCCATAGCCGCCGGCGTGCATGCCGCCACCATGCATTCCGCCGCCGATGTGCGTTGAGTTGAAGATCGTCGTCGAGATCGAGACATGCGCCGATGCGGCGGCACTGGCCGAGGCGCTCGCGCTCGCCGACGCACCCGAAGACCCGCCGGCCGACCCGAACGCGCCCGCGCCGCCCGCGGTGGCGACATAGACGCCGCCATAGCCATATGCGCCGCTGCCGCCGAAGCGGTCGCCGACGCCGCCGTCGAAATCGCCGGTGTTGAGTCGGCCGTTCAGCACTTCGCCGCCGTCTTCATGGCAGCGGCAGCGCTCATGCGCGGATGTGGCCGTGGAAATCAGCAAGACCGCGATCGTCGCGGCACAGCGCATTCTGCGCATCGGTTCACCTTCTGTGATCCAGCAAGCGTCAGCGTATTACGCCGGCGCCGCCGCGCCAAATTGGCGGAGCGCCAGCGTTAACGCGCGCGCGGCGGAAAACGCGGCATTCTCGCCACAGCGGTGTTGCGATGCGGCGTCGTCGTCAGGAACCGCCCCCATCATCGCGCGTTTTTCTCCATGAGGAGGCGATGAGCGCGGGATTGAGACGATGTCAGCGATTGGACTTGCGACGCCACGATTCGCCGATAAGGCGCGGCTCCTCAGTGCTCATGCCGACTATCGGCGATCCGATTTCATCTTCGACCGCACACAGTCGCCTGCGATGCGCGATCTTCCCTGGGACGGGCGGCTGAAGCCGATGCGCTGCTGGTGCGAGATCACGACTTATGCCGCGGCGGGCGTGCTGGGCGCCATCGCCGCGATGGTGATCGTGTAGGGCGCTTAGCACATCAAAGAAATGTCATGGCCCGCAACTGCGGGCCATCCAGGTGACATCAATTTTGCTTTTCGAAATTGGAACTCGACGCCCAGCTGGGTGGCCCGCATTCGCGGGCCATGACATCGAGAAAAATCACTCCGCCGCGATCGAGAAATCCGGGCGCTCGAGGCCCAGCGTGTCGGGCTCGCCGATGAATTCGTCATGCGCCCAGATTTGCCGCCAGGCTTCGGCCATGGTGATCCGGTTGTAGCGCTCCGGGAAGTGCTTCTGCAGCAACTGCGAAACCAGCGGGTAGTAGCGCGGGTTCATGGCCGGGAAGAGATGATGCTCGGTGTGGTACGACACGTTGTCGTGCAGCCAGTCGAAGAACTTCGGCACGATGACCGAGGTGGACACGATCAGCGGATCGGCCTTCTCGACCAACGGATTGAGGATGTGGTTGGTCAACAGATAGGTCATCGCCACGGCCGAGGCGACGAGGATCGAGACCGGCACGGCGAGCACATAGCGCCAGCCCTCGCCGTGCAGGAAATAGAACAGACCCACCTGGAAGACCGCGATCACCGCGAGCTCGATCAGGAGCCGGCGCTTCATGGCGGGCGTATAGCGCGGCTTGTAGGTGACGATGACCGGCTTCATGTCGCCGGGCAGAAGCGCGGCCACCAGGTGGCGCAGGATGTAGCTGGGAAAGTTCAGGAACAGGAAGAAGGGATGGCTGAGCGGCGTCTGGCGGTTGGGAAACACGATGCGCGAATAGATTCGCGTCACCATCGTCTCCTCGGAGGGACGGAAGGTCCGGTCGGTGTCGCGCAGCGTGTTGGTCTCGGCGTGATGGGTCTGGTTGTGGATGCGGAACCAGAGCGACGGCGGAATGAGGATCAGGCCCCAGATCATCATCTCCAGCGCGGCCTTGATGCCCCGATTTTTGACGACGGCGTTGTGGGTAAGGTCATGGCCGAGGAAGACGTAACAGGCCTCGCTGTGGCCGATTACGATCGCCGCCAGGATTCCGATCCACATCGAATTGGTCTCGCGCAGCACGACAAAGCCCGCGAAGATGATCGCAAGATGCGCCGCGATGCGCACGAGGTGCCGCGGATCGGGCTCGAACGCCTCGCGCGGCAGATGGGGGCGCAGGACCGCAATGTATTGCGATGCCGTTTTCAGCTCAGAGGCCGGTATCATAAGTGCGCAGCTCCGGATCCGGGTCGCGCGGTGTTCGGACTTTCGCGCTAACCCGGTGACGACGTTAACGATTTTTTTACCATAGTCGGCCTGCTTTCGCCAGATGATGAATGAATCGCGCGCCTCAGGAGTTCCCCTGACCCAGGAGCCGGGCTTGAAGCACGAGTTTCTTGAGCAGCGCGTCGAGTGAACGGCGTTCGGTCGACGAGAGGGCGCTGAGCAGCACCTCTTCGAGATGCAGCGCCAGCGGCACGACCTCGTCATAGATCGCGCGGCCGCGCGCCGAGAGCGCCAGGCGCTGGATGCGCCCGTCCAGCGCGTCGGCCTGGCGCGCCACGCGCCGCGCCCGCACCAGAGCATCGACCGCGCGGCTGACCTGCACCTTGTCCATTGCGGTGCGCTCGGCGACCTCGCGGGCGGAGAGACCTGAGGTGCCGCCGAGCACCGCCATGACGCGCCATTCGGGAATGGTGAGGCCGAAGCGGTCGGAATAGGCCTTGGCGATCGCGTCCGACACGCGGTTGCTCAGCACCGAGAGCCGATAGGGCAGGAAGCGGTCGAGATCGAGCTCGGCGTCGCGCTTGGCGGCGGCGCTACTCCGCATCGGGCTGGTTCTTGGGCAGCGCCGCCTCGAAGGCGGGATGCGTCAGCGCATGCGCCTCGATGCGCGCGATGGTCGGCCAGGGATCGAGTTCGAGCTTCACGCGGCGCGCATTGGCGCATTGGGGAATGAGCAGGATGTCCGCGATGGTCGGCGTGTCGCCATGGCAATAGGCGCCGGTGTGCGGCGAGGTCGCGAGCATGGTTTCCAGCGCATCGAAGCCGGTGCGGATCCAATGCCGGTGCCAGCGCGCGGTGTCGTCGTCGCTCGTGCCGTAGATCTTCTTCATGTAGCGCCCGACGCGCAGATTGTTCACCGGATGAATTTCGCAACCGACGACATAGGCGAGTTCGCGCGCCCGGGCGCGGCCATAGGGATCGCGCGGCAGGATCGGCGGTTCGGGCACGATCTCGTCGAGATATTCGATGATCGCCATCGACTGGGTGATCAGATGCCCGTCATGCGCCAGCGCCGGTATCAGTTCCTGCGGATTGATCGCCTTGTATTGGGCCGTGTGCTGCTCGCCGCCGTCGCGAAGCAGGTGGATGAAGCGCAGCTCCGGCTTGATGCCTTTGAGGTTCAGCGCGATGCGGGCGCGGAACGCGGCGGAGGAGCGGAAATAGCCGTAGAGCGCGAAGTCAGAGTTTTGCGACATGCTGGTCGATCGCTCCGAAGATGGACTGGCCCTGGGCGTCGAGCATCTCGATGCGCACGCGGTCGCCGAAGGCCAGGAACGGCGTGACGGGCTTGCCGGTCTCGATGGTCTCCAGGGTCCGCCGCTCGGCGATGCAGCAGGAGCCGGCATCGCCCTTGCTGTTGGAGACCGTGCCCGAGCCGACGATGGTGCCGGCGCCCAGGCTGCGCGTCCTGGCGGCATGGGCGATGAGCTGGGCGAAGCTGAACGTCATGTCGACGCCGGCATCGGGCGATCCGAATTTCTCGTCGTTGAGCCACACGTGCAAGGCGAGGTGCAGCTTGGCATCGCGCCAGCGACCGCCCAACTCGTCCGGCGTGACGGCGACGGGCGAGAAGGCGCTCGCCGGCTTGGACTGGAAGAAGCCGAAATTCTTGGCGAGTTCGGCGGGGATCAGATTGCGCAGCGACACGTCGTTGACCAGCATCACCAGCTTGATGTGCTTGGCGGCGTCCGCCGCGGCGATGCCCGTGGGCACGTCGTCGGTGACGACCGCGACCTCGGCCTCGAAATCGATGCCCCAGGCTTCGTCGGCGCATAGGATCGGATCGCTCGGGCCGATGAAGCCGTCCGAGCCGCCCTGGTACATCAGGGGATCGGTCCAGAACGACGGCGGCATCTCGGCGCCGCGCGCTTTGCGCACCAGCTCGACATGGGTGACATAGGCCGAGCCGTCGGCCCATTGATAGGCGCGGGGCAGCGGCGAGAGGCATTGCTTCGCGTCGAAGGGGTGGGCGCCGTCCGCGTGGCCCTTGTTCAGCAGTGCCGAGACCTCGGCGAGCTGCGGCGCGATCTCGGCCCAGCCGTCCAGCGCATATTGCAGCGTCGGCGCGATGGCGGGCACCGCGACACAGGTCTTCAAGTCGCGCGAAACGACGACGAGGCGGCCGTCGCGGCCGTGACGGAGCGACGCCAGCTTCATGTCACGATCCAGCTTTCCGCATAGCTTTTCACTTCCGTCGCTTCCGCGGCCGGCGCCATGTCGAGCGCGTCGCGCGCGTCGATCATCACCGCGACCTCGTCGGTCATCGTCTTGGCGGCCTTGGCGCCGGCGGCGAAGGCCTTGGGATGCGGGCCGTGCGTGAAGCCGCTCGGATGGAACGTGACCATGCCGGGCTTGATGTTGTCGCGGCTGAAGAACTCGCCGGCGTGATAGAAGATCAC
>CAZMHP010000218.1:0-5366 GCA_964566095.1 uncultured Rhizobium sp.
CGAGCAGGAATTTGCGCCGGTCGACGCGGTCGGCGACCATGCCGCCGAACGGCGTGATGAAGAACACCGGGACGGTGGAGCAGAACGACACCACGCCGAGCAGCACCTTGGAATGCGTCATGTCGTAGACCAGCCAGGGCTGCGCGGTGTTCTGCATCCACGAGCCCATCAGCGAGACCAGCTGGCCGACGAAGAACAGCCGGTAATTGCGATGGCGGAAGACGGCGAGCAGCCCGCGCGGCTGCGCGATATCGGCGGCGATTTCCTGTTCGGCGGGCGGCTCGTCGGGCGGCGTACCGAGTATGCTGTCGGGATCGGCACCCTCGGCGCCGTTGCCCGCATCCGCTGCGACCGCGCCCTGCGCGGCCCCTGTTTCGATTCCCGTCATAGCCAAAGGGGAGTTACTCCCCACGGCGCGCGCGCTCAAGGCCCAATTCGGAATGACAGTTCCAGGCTTACGGGCGCGTCAACGAGCAACTCCACTGTCATCCCCGGCGAGCAACGCGCGCGCGAGCGCGTGTTGTGAGGGAAGGGGACCCAGGCGGCAAACACCGTGACGGTATTTCGCACCTGGGTCCCCTTCCCTTCGCGATGCTTCGCATCGCTCAGCCGGGGATGACAGGTGTGCGCGACCTTGCGGTCCCGCCCCCACCATGCTGACCTGCCGGCAACCGCTATCCATAAGGAATTTCCATGCCCGATACCGACATTCTGTTCCGTCCCTTCACGCTGAAATCGCTCAAGCTGCCCAACCGCATCGTCATGGCGCCGATGACGCGATCCAAATCGCCGGGCCAAATCCCCAACGACAAGGTCGTCGCCTACTACAAGGCCCGCGCCGCCGGCGGCACGGGCCTGATCCTCACCGAAGGCACCGCGCCCGAACATCCCGCCGCCACCAACGACGTCAACGTGCCGAACTTCTACGGCGAGGCCGCGCTGGCGGGCTGGGCCAAGGTGGTGCGCGCCGTCAAGGCGGAGGGCGGCCACATCATGCCGCAGCTCTGGCATCAGGGCATCGTGCGCCATCCCGGCACCGGGCCGCATCCCCAAGCGCCCAGCATGAGCCCGTCGGGCCTCGCCAAGAAAGACAAGAAAGTCGGCGAGCCGATGACCGAGAGGGACATCGCCGATGTCATCGCCGGCTATGCCAAGAGCGCGACCTACGCCAAACAGCTCGGCTTCGACGGCGTCGAAATCCACGGCGCGCACGGCTATCTGATCGACCAGTTCTTCTGGGAGGACACCAACCAGCGCACCGACCGCTATGGCGGATCGATCGCCGCGCGCACGACCTTCGCCTGCGAGGTGACGCGCGCGGTGCGCGCCGCCGTCGGCCCCGACTTTCCGATCCTGCTGCGCTTCTCGCAGTGGAAGCAGCAGGACTTCGCCGCGCGTCTCGCCACGACGCCGCGCGATCTGGGCATCTTCCTCGCGCCGCTGGCCGATGCCGGCGTCGACATCTTCCACTGCTCGACGCGGCGCTTCTGGGAACCGGAATTCCCCGAAACCGGGTCGGACCTCAATCTCGCCGGCTGGACCAAGAAGCTCACGGGACGGCCCACCATCTCGGTCGGCTCGGTCAGCCTCAACACCGATTTCATCACCGCCTTCCGCCAGGCGGGCGCGGAGATTTCCGGCATCGACCGGCTGGTGGAGATGATGGCGCGCGGCGATTTCGATCTCATCGCGGTCGGCCGCGCCCTGATCGTCAATCCCGATTGGGCGAAACAGATTCACGACGGCCATCTCGACCGGCTGAAGCCCTACAGCCCCGAGGCGTTGACGGAATTGGTCTGAAGCGAATGGTGAGTAGCGAATGGCGAATAGGGGCTGCCCCTATTCGCTACTCGCCATTCGCTATTCGCCTTTCAACCGTCATTTTCAGCCCGAACTGCGGCCGCAGCGTCAGGCGCGCCAGCGGCATCACCGGGTGACCCGGCACCAGCGACAGCTTGAAGCGCGGCAGCATCTGCCCCAGCACGATCAGCGCCTCCTGCATCGCGAAGCCCATGCCGATGCAGATATGCGGGCCCGCGCCGAACGGGATATAGGCGAAGCGGTGAATGCTCTCGCGCCGGCCGGGCGCGAAGCGTTCGGGATCGAAATAGTCCGGCGCCTCCCACAGCTTGGTGTGGCGTTGAATGATCCACGGCGAGATCAAGACCGACGTCCCCGCGCGGATGTCGATACCGCCGACGCGGTCGGGCCCGATCGAATCGCGGCTGACGAACGGCGCCGGCGGATAGAGCCGCAACGCTTCCTCCAGCACCTGCTTGGTATAGGGCATGCGCGCCGGATCGCCGTCGGCCGCGCGCGCCTCCTGCGCCGCCCGCGCGTCGACCTGCGGAAATTGCGACAGAAGATAGAGCGTCCAGACCAGCGCGTTCGCCGTCGTCTCGTGCCCGGCGAAGATGAAGGTCATCGCATTGTCATAGACCTCGCGTTCGCCGAACAGCGCGCCGCCTTCGGGATCGCGCGTGGTCAGCAGCAGCGTCAACAGGTCCTGCGGCACGGCTTTGGGATCGGCCGCGAGCGCCGCCTTGCGCCACGCGATCAATTCGCCGATCTCGCGGCGGAAGAAATTGAGCGCCACCCGCGCCTTGAGCCGCTTGGGCGTCGGCGCCCAATGGGGAAGACCGAGGGTCATCAGCAGATCGACGCGGCCCAGCGTGTCGAGATAGGTCACGAAATGGCGGGCGAGCGCGGCATAGTCGATGTGCACGTCGTTGGAGAACATCGTGTCGGTGATGATGCCATAGGTCAGCCGCATCATCGCCCCGGCCGCGTCGATCGCGGCGCCCGGCGCCAGCGTCTCCCAGTTCTTCAGGAAATCCGCGCTCACCCGCGCCATGGCGGGTGCGAAATCGGCGACATGGCGCGGCGAAAACATCGGCGCGGTGCTGCGCCGCTGGAACCGCCAGCTTTCGCCGTCGGCGTTGAACAGCCCGTTGCCCAGCGCCGGGCCGGTCGTGCGCTGCACTTGTCGGCTCTTGCGATAGTTCGCCACATTGTCGAGCAGGACGTGCTTGACGCCTTCGGGATCGCTGACCAGCAGAAAGTCCTGCATCCAATTGCGGTCATAGATGTAGAGCTCGCGATAGGCCCGCGCGCCCCAGGCGGCGACGGCATTGCGGCCGATCTCGCGCACCGCCTGCAAGCGGCCGATGACCCGGTCGCTGGGAATCGGCGCCGCCGGCCTAAGCCGACCTGCCTCGTCTGCGCGTTCCGCCGGCACCTCGCCCATGCGCGAAACGATAGCATTTGCGGCCCGCGCGCACACGCCCAAGCTCGCATTGACTTAAGGCAACGGGCGCATAGTCTTGGCGCCTCGTCAGCGGACCCGTGCATGGCAAAGGACTTCATCGGCTATCAGGCTTTGACCGACGCGGCGCTGCGCGGCGTCGTGCGCGATGCGCTGCGCCGGATCGAGAAGCAGGGTCTGATCGGCTCGCACCATTTCTATCTCACCTTCAAGACCAAATTTCCCGGCGTCGACATTCCCGAATTCCTGCGCGAGCAATATCCCGACGAGATGACCATCATCCTCCAGCATCAGTTCTGGGGGCTGAAGATCAACGAGGACCGGTTCGAGGTCACGCTCACCTTCAAGAAGCTGCCGGCGACGCTGGTGATTCCCTTTCCGGCGCTCACCGCGTTCTTCGATCCGGGCGTGCAGTTCGGCCTGCAGTTCCGCGGCTCCGAAGGCGACGCCAAGGCGAACGCGCCGACCGTGCTGCCGCAGCCGGCCGCCGAACAGAACCGCGAGAAGATGCTCGATCCCCCCAGCCCCGCCGAGACGGCCGAAAAACCCGCCGCGCCGGGCGAAGTCGTCAGCCTGGACGCGTTCCGGAAGAAATAGCGGCTACCATAGGTTGCCGCGCGTTTCCGGTTGCTATCATTGCTATCAAAGATTACAATGATGGCATGGCGAGCATGATGATCCGCAAGCTGGACGAATCGGTGAAGAAACGTCTGCGTCTGCGCGCGGCCGAGAAAGGCAGGTCCCTGGAGGCGGAAGTGCGCGACATCCTCAGTCGCGAGTCTCTGGCGGCTCCGACGCCGCGAGTCGACGTCGGTCAGGCCATCCGCCGGCGCTTCGAATCCTTGGGAGGCGTCGAGATCGAACCCTTTCCCGATGAAGTCCTGTCCGAACGCGCCGCCCGGTCGCGCCGCGGGGCATGATCATTCTCGACACGAATGTGGTGTCGGAGCCCGGAAAGCCACAGCCGTCCGAACGCGTGATGCGATGGTTCGCGCGGAACTCCTCCGAACTCTATGTCACTGCGGTGACCCAAGCCGAGATGCATTACGGCTTTCTGCGCCTGCCTGCGGGACGCAAGAAATCCGCCCTCGTCGAGCAGGCGCGGCAGATATTCACCGTCGATTTCGCCGGCCGCGTTCTGCCGTTCGACGGCCCGGCGGCGGAAGAGTTTGCGGCGATCGCCGCGGGCCGCAGGAAGGCCGGGCTGGAGGTCAAGATTTTCGACTCGCAGATTGCCGCGATTGCCCGCGCACACGGCGCCACCATTGCCACGCGCGACACCAAGGACTTCGTTCACACGGGTGTGCCGCTGGTCGACCCGTGGACGGCGTAGCGCAAAGCGCCTAGAACGCGCTCAAATCCATCGCCGGAACGACCATGACCACCCGCACCGAAACCGACACCTTCGGCCCCATCGAGGTCGATGCCTCCAAATACTGGGGGGCGCAGGCCGAACGCTCGCTGCACAATTTCAAGATCGGCTGGGAGAAGCAGCCGCTGCCCATCGTGCGCGCGCTCGGCATCGTCAAGCGGGCCGCCGCCGAAACCAACATGGCGCTCGGTCATCTCGACCCGAAGATCGGCCAGACCATCGTCAAGGCGGCGCAGGAGGTGATCGAGGGCAAGCTCGACGCGCATTTCCCGCTCTCCGTCTGGCAGACGGGTTCCGGCACCCAGTCCAACATGAACGCCAATGAGGTGATCTCCAACCGCGCCATCGAAATGCTGGGCGGCGTGATGGGCTCCAAGAAGCCGGTCCATCCCAACGATCACGTCAACATGAGCCAGTCGTCGAACGACACCTATCCGACGGCGATGCACATCGCCTGCGCCGAGGAGATCCATCACGCCCTGCTGCCCGCCCTCGCCACGCTGCGCAACGCGTTGAACGACAAGGCGCAGGCGTGGAAATCGATCATCAAGATCGGCCGCACGCACACCCAGGACGCCACGCCGCTCACGCTGGGCCAGGAATTCTCCGGCTACACCCAGCAGATCGAGAACGGCATCGCGCGCATCGAGATGACCCTGCCGATGCTGATGCAACTCGCCCAGGGCGGCACCGCCGTCGGCACCGGCCTCAACGCGCCGGTCGGCTTCG